>NZ_JBKFTM010000002.1:221373-450143 GCF_046507855.1 Microbacterium sp. 2216-1 | reverse complement strand
AGTTCGAAGCCAAGCTAGCCGAGCCGCTCACACTCGCGGCCTAAACCACACCTGTCACCAGTTCGTTCCTCACGCCCTCTAGATCACCTGGGAAACAACGGTCTTCAGTGGATGGAGTCCAGGCTCTCCGCAGCAGCGCTCTCACCGGGATACACCCGGTACCCAGAGAATCGGCGTGAACCTCGGTCATCACCAGCCACAACGGCGGCGCACGACGATCAGCGAGCGTCGACACGCACAGTGGCGGCGCGAACCTTCTCGGTGAGCATGGGCGGAAGATAGGGGCTACCCGCGTACTTGGCCCGATAAGCCTCGTCGACGCGCTCGTTCAGGTCGGTGTCGTCGATGGGAACGAATGTCGCGTCGTGCACCGTCCCGCCGATCGAGACGCGTCCGGCGCGCTGTGCGACGGCTGACCCGTACCAACGCGACGACGTGCCGTTGTAGGCGCGCACGTAGATGGCATCGTCGACGACCACTGCCCAGATCCACGTCAGAGTTCCCGGGGTCGTCCCGTCGCCCCGGAACGGAGCGATGTGAAAGTCGTCACTTTCGCGGATGCTACGGATGTCTTCCGGTGCCCATGCAGTCATCGGCGATACTCCTCATCCGAGACGTGCTCCAGCCAGACGGTGGTGTCAGCGGGGTTGTCGGCGGAGTCGATCATGGCAAGGTGCTCCATGTAGTCGTCGGGGGTCGCACCATGCCAGTGCTCTTCACCCGGAGGTGTGTAGATCGTCTGCCCCGGCGTCACCTCGATCACTCGGCCGTCCCTCGTTCCGATCAAGCCCACGCCGTCTGTGATGTGAAGGGTCTGCCCGAGGGCGTGCGAGTGCCACGCAGTGCGAGCGCCAGGCATGAAACGCACCTTGGCGACGACCATGCGCTGGCCTTCGGCACGGGGCGCGGCGATCATGTCGAGGTACACGTCACCCGTGAACTGCTCGGGCGGGTTCTTGACCGTGGGCTTCTTGGTGTCGATTTCCATGGGGACCTCTCTGTTGCGCTTCGGATGCGACGGACGACGGATCCGACGGACGATGCCTTGCTACCTGGCATTGTCGGATGGAGTATCCGCAGGCACCAGGTCAGTGCCGCGTGGCGCGGACCAACTTGCGAGAAGGGCGAGCCGCTCGGCGCTTGGCGACCCCGGTTCCGCGGTGTAGATCATCAGGACGTTGCCGGGCTCGGCGGTGATGGCGAGCTCTTCGTAGGCGAGGGTCAGTTCGCCGACCAGCGGATGCTGAAAACGCTTCGTTCCGGCACCGTGGCTGCGCACGTCGTGCGCGCCCCAGAGACGCCGGAACACGTCACTGCGCGTGGAGAGTTCACCGACCAGGTCTTGGATGCCCTTGTCGTGGGGGTCCCGACCGGCTTCAGCACGCATGATGGCGACGCACATCTCGGCGAAGCGATCCCAGTCGGGGTAGAAGTCGCGCGAGGCCGGATCGAGAAACTGAAAGCGTGCCAGGTTCGGAGTGCGGCCCCCGTCGCCGATGAGGGGTGAGTAGAAGGCCCTGCCGAGTTCATTGGTCGCAAGGATGTCTTGGCGGGTGTTGCGGACGAAGGCGACGCCGACTCCCACAGCATCCACCGCCCATTGAAGACTCGGGCGAAGCGGGCCGGGCTTGCTGGCGCGTCGGCGATGACGACCCGAGGCGGGGATGCCGTCGGCGGCCCTGGCGAGGTCGAGCAGATGCGCGCGTTCGGTCTCGTCAAGCTGCAGTGCTCCCGCCACGGCGTCGAGAACTGCGGCCGAAGCACCGGCGATGGCACCGCGTTCGAGCTTGGCGTAGTACTCCACGCTCACCCCGGCAAGGATGGCGACCTCAGCGCGACGTAAGCCGTCGACGCGACGGTTCGGCCCCGCCGGCAGACCGGCCTGTGCAGGAGAGACCTTCGCACGGCGCGACATCAGAAACTCCCGCACCTCTGATCGGTTATCCATACCCCGACGATACGTCCGCGCTTGCTGACGAGGGATGCCCTCTTGGTACACCTCTCATCAGGGACTCCCCCGCACGGTTCGCGGGGCGTTGACTGATGTCAACACGCCTCAGACGAAGGAGACCATCATGCGCGGAGTCGTCATGCACAGCCCGGGTGACGTTCGGGTCGAAGAACGCGAAGACCCCACGATCATCGATCAGACGGATGCCATCATCCGGCTCACCGCCACCTGCATCTGCGGGTCGGACCTGTGGCCGTACCGTGGTGTCGAGCCCGTGGATCACACCGCGATGGGGCACGAGTACGTCGGTGTCGTGGAGCAGATCGGCGACGACGTGAAGACGTTGAAGGTCGGCGACTTCGTCGTCGGCTCGTTCGTCATCTCTGACAACACGTGTGAGATCTGCCGTTCTGGCTACCCCTCAAAGTGCGTGCACGCCCAGTTCGTGTCGATGGGTATCGGCACGCAGTCCGAGCGTGCTCGCATCCCGTACGCCGACGGCACGCTCGTCGCCACCCCCGGTCAGCCGGACGCCGACCTCATTCCGTCACTACTCGCCGCTTCCGACGTGCTCGGCACGGGCTGGTTCGCCGCGGTCGCCGCCGAGGTCGGTCCTGGCAAGACCGTCGCCGTGGTCGGCGACGGTGCTGTCGGGCTCATGGGTGTTCTTGCCGCGAAGCAGCTTGGCGCGGAACGAATCATCGCGATGTCGCGGCACGCCGACCGGCAGGCACTGGCCCGCGAGTTCGGCGCCACCGACATCGTTGAAGAGCGTGGCGCAGAAGGAGCCGCGCGCATCAAGGAGCTGACCGGAGGGCTCGGCGCCCACAGCGTCATCGAGGCCGTCGGCACCGAAGAGTCGATGCTGCAGGCGATCCACGCGACCCGCGGCGGCGGACACATCGGTTTCGTCGGTGTGGCGCACGAAGGCGTCACTCTTCCCCTCGACCAGCTGTTCTTCGCTGAAGTGCACCTGCATGGTGGCCCCGCGCCCGTGCGGCGCTTCCTTCCCGAACTCATCGAGAAGATCTGGAAGCGCGAGATCAACCCCGGCAAGGTCTTCGATCTCACTCTCCCGCTCGACGACGCAGCTGAGGGCTACAAGGCCATGGATGAGCGCCGCGCCATCAAGGTGCTCCTGACCCTCTGATCGGAGACGCGATGAGTGTGCCCGAGCACCATCGTGATGGATTCCCACGCGGGCCGGCCGTGGCTATTGGATGGGTGCGCTGCTTCGGCCTTGATGGCGACCGCTGAGTGCGGCATCGAGGGTTTCTTGCGCGACCTTCATGTCTTCTGCGTACGGGGTTTGCTGCAGCCGTGCCCACATCTCGTCCTCCGCGACAAGTTCGACCTGTGTCTCTACCCACCAGATGTTGCCGAAGGGATCGCGGATCCGGGCACCCCTTTGACCGAACGCGTTGTCGCTGAGCGGCGTGACGATCGTGGCGCCGGCCCGCACCGCACGCTCGACAGCATGATCGGGGTCTGGCACCCACACACGTAGCAGCGCAGGCAGCGGGGGCCAATCGGGCTGACGATCGAACGCGAGCACGACGGTGTCGCCGACACGGATCTCACCGTGTCCGATCGCACCGTCTTCTGTCACGACGCGCGCAACCTCTACCCCACCGAACGCCTCAGCGATGAAGTCGAGCAAGGCGCCGGTGTCGTCAGTCACCACCCATGGCGCAACAGTTGTGTATCCCTCGGCCTGGTAGCTCGGCTGAATAGTCAATCTGTCCTCCGCATGTTCGTTGTGACTCGCCCCTAGGGGCCAATGCGGTCAGTTTCTGCCCTAAAGAGCGTGCCGATCTGTCTCTAGCAACCTCTGTCCGCGAGGGTTGCGCGGGCCACTTGTACAACGGCCGCTCCTCGGGCTCGCCGCAGCAGCGCTCTGGCCGGGGCACACCCGACACCAGAGAGTCGGTGACAGCCTCGATCATCACCAGCCACAGCGGCGGCTCGAACCTTCTCGGTGAGCATGGGCGGAGAACGCGGGCTACCCGTTCCTCTGGCCCGACGCGCCCTTCTCGGCGACGCGACCGCCCTCTTCCTCGCGCCCGGAGTCGTCTGCGGCGCCGACGCGGCTCTGCCAGGTCACCCGCAGCACATCGATGACGTCGCTGAGCTGCACGCCCGCTGATTCTGCCGCATCGACAAGTTCACGGATCGGACCAACAACACGGTGAGGCAACGTTGCTGCTGTCGCGGCGACACGCGTTCCGGCGGCAGTACGGGTGACGACCAGGCCTTCCTGTTCGAGCATCCGGTACGCCTTCGCGGCGGTCCCCTGCGCGACCCCGAAGTCGCGAGCCGTCTGTCTCACCGTCGGCAGCCGCTCGTCTGCACCGAGCTGCCCCGAAGCGATCATGCCTCGAAACCGACGGTAGATGTCGAGCGTCGGGCTCCCCTCGTCGGCGGATGCCTGTGGGTGGCTTGCCATCATCGCATCGCCGTCTCGTGAGCACCGGCATCGGCCCGACGTCGGATTGCGTGTCTCCCGGTGCGACGAGTGGCGCCTGCCATGACGAAGAACAAAAGCACGAAGCCCGCGATCTCGAGTACAGGCGCGAGCCAGCCGGCAGCGATCGCGAACTCTGCGTACCGCCAGGTGACTTCAAACGGCTGACCGTGATCCTCAGCTGCGATAGTCAACTGAGAAACAGTGCCGGCCTGGGCAATGAACTGCCATGCGCCAGCGAGAGCGATCAGCGTCGTAGCGCAGGCAACGCGAACTGTACTGGCAGCGATCTCGCGACGGAACCGCTTCTCATCGGTCACAGTCTCTGAGCAGATGTACGGGCGCGACGCGTTGAAGTGAAGCACCGACCACGTCACCACTGAGAGCGCGCCAAGGCAGACAAGCACGGGCAGCCCATACGCCCAGCCATAGAACCACACACGGACCGGGTCGACGTCGGCCTCATTCGGAACCGGGATCGCGAGCCAGATGTACCGTCCGCGCGTATCTGGCGAGGACACCACACCTGCACAGACCGTTGTGACCAGTAGCGCCACGAACGAGATACACGTTGCGGCGATCCCCCACCGCGGGCCGAACGTCGTCCAGGTGCGACGCGCAACGCTTGCGCCTGGTGCTCTTGGCTGGGTCGTCCCCCGTACGAGAACGTTCATGACGACGACGAAGAGCCCGAGCGATGCACCAGCCAAGGGAAGCGCGTAGCGCCACCACGACACCACGTCGGCGAGGTCCACGACGTACCCGCGCACAACGTTCTCAAGCGCGAACAAGGCGATGACTGCAGCCGCCGTGATTCCAAGCGCGCTTCGCTCTGGCGCGTATCGTCGGGTGGCAACATCCCCGGCGACTGCTTCGAGGGGCCGCATCCGCGCGACGATTGCCAGCAAGCCCACACTCACCAGCAGGGCGACAAACAGCGAGACGAACGGCGTCGAGAACGCGGCGCCCAGCGTCTCAGTAACACCGGTGGCAAGACTGCGTGATGTTGGCATTGCTCCCCCTAGACGAGTTGTGCCACATTTCTATCACAAGTTGTGTCACCCTCAAAGCACAAAGCGTGTTTCTTTGGTCGAAGGTCCACTCACATCGGGAAGATCACCGTCGACCTGCTAAAGAAAGCAACACGCACCTGCGAGGCTCAGACGATGGCATCCCCTTTCCACCTCGCACCGGAGAGGACGTAGCGAAGTGACCTCCTGGCGCACGTCTGTCGCCGATCGCTGGCGACGATTCCGAACACGGTTCCCCACGGCCGCAGGGTTCTCGGCCGCGCTGGGCCTTGTACCTCCGGCACTGTTCTCCCTCGCTTCGCAGGCCCCGACCGATCCGCTAAGCGCACTTCAACTCACCGCTGTCTGGGCTCTGACGGCAGGAACCGTGGGAGGCACGGCGATCGCCGTGCAGCACGCATTCCGCCAGCCACGTATCGTCGCCCCGCTCTTCGCCGCAGCGATCGTGCTACTCGGCGGTGCCTCACTCTGGACAGTGCTCGGTGTGGTCGCGCCCGGGTCGCACGCACTGTATGCCATTGCGGTGATGGCACCGTTCGTGCTCGCGTTCAGCTTTATCGTGACGTTGGCCGCTGTGCTGATTCCCGCACGTCACCGACGACGGGTAGGGGTCGGGGCCATCATCATCAGTGCCGCCCTCGCGGTGCTGAGCGTTCTCCTGTAGTTGCACCGCCGAACCCTCACCTCCGCAGGTGCGCGAACACGCGTCCGGCATCCGCCCACACCTCGACGCAACGCAGGCCGGCACGCCGGGCGTAGCCGGGCAGTGGACGACGCCCGACCTCGTGCCAGCGGAACGGCGCGCTGGTTCTGCCGTCGGTGTCGACCAGCCGCGCCGCGAACCCCCGGTCGCGGCGGCTATCGGCGTGCAGTTCGGCCAGCACCGAGCCACCCGGAGCGAGTAGTTCGGCGCAGCGGGCGAGCAATGCCACGGGATCGCCGCCGATTCCGAGGTTGCCGTCGATCAGCAGCACGGTGTCCCACTCGCCCTCGCGGGGAACGGGGTCGAACACCGAGCGCCGCAGTGCGGGCAACCCCTGCGCTGTCGCGTGTTCGACGGCCGCCGCCGACACATCAAGACCCAGACTCAAGTGTCCCGCGACGATCGACGCGCGCATCATCCGTCCCGGCCCGCACCCGACATCGAGCACCGTTCCGTGCGCCCGCGCGATCACCGCGCCATCCGCATGGTCGGCCGCCGAGAGAAACCGCCCGAGCTCGACCGGGCGCCCACCGTCCGCGGCACCGTGCTCAATGATCTGCAGCATCCCTCCCCCACCTCGCAACGCGAGCTCGTACGGGGCGTCTCCCCCGGCGCCATAGTGGGCGTCGACCACCGTCTGCTCATCGACCGGAGCGACCACGCGGCGCATCACGCGACCTCCGCCCCACGTCGCGCGACGAGACCCCCGCGCGGCACCACGACACCGTCGAGCGCGCCATCCCGACGCAACTCCCGCAGCACCGAAGCGACGCGGCCCGCCGGATCGACGTCGCGCGCGACCACCCGCAGCGACGCAATGTCATCAATGTCGCTCAGCTCGGGCACATCACGCACCCGCAGTCCCGCCCGCACCAGCCGATCACGCGTGTTGCGCCCCGTATCGCTACGCGACATCGGCACGCCGCGCACCAGATCCCCCCGGCTCCTGCCGGGCAGTTCCGACAGCCCCAGCAACCAGAAGCCCCCATCCGCGGCGGGCCCGAACCAGGCATCCACGTCGCGCGGCCACTCCGCGGCCAGGCGCTGCAGCAACACCGGATCGACCTGCGGGGTGTCCATGCCAATCAACAGCACCGGCCCACGCACCTGATCGAGCACGGCTCCGATCCGCTCGTCAAGATCGCCCGGCACCTGCGGCACCTGAGCGAATCCCGCGATCGGGGGCAAACTGCCCTGCAGGCACAGCACCCGGCGCTCACCCACCACACGCGTGCGGGCGACTGTATCGTCCAGACACGCCTGCGCGAGCCGCGCAGCATCCGCCAGACTCAACGGAGGGTGCAGACGCGTCTTCACCCGCCCGGGCACGCACTCCTTCGCCATCACGATCAGAGTGGTCATGCGTACCTCCGCAGCATCGTCGTCATATCGCGCACGGCCTGAACCGTGCCGCGCACCGTGCCCGTCACCTTCGAACGCCCCACCCGCGGCAGGTACGGCACCGGCACCTCATCGATGCGCCAGCCCGCGCGTTGCGCCCGCAACAGCAGCTCGAGCGGATACCCGCTACGCCGATCACGCAGATCGAGTCCGATCAGGTCGGTCCGGCGCCCGGCCCGCATCGGCCCCAGGTCATGCACGTCGACGCCCATCCGTCGCCGCACCCACCACAGCAGCGCCGCATTCGCGAACCGCGCGTGGGGCGGCCACGCCCCCGGCCGCGCCGGAACCCGCCGCGCGAACACCAGGTCAGAATCCCCCGACCGCACCGGTCCCACCACAGCCGCCAGTTGTGCCAGGTCGAACGAGCCATCGGCATCGCTGAATGCCACGATCGGCGCGGTGGCCGCCATCAGTCCGGCATGCACGGCCGCGCCGTACCCCCGTTGCGCCGCATGCACGACCGTCGCACCGTGCTGCTCCGCCACCGCGGCCGACCCGTCGGTCGAACCGTTGTCGACGACGATGGCGCGCCACCCGGCGGGAAGTCCCGCCAGCACACCTGGCAGCGCCTCGGCCTCATCGAGACACGGGAGCACGACATCGACGGCGATTTCCATGTTCTGACCGTAGAAAGTTGCACCCCGGCGTGGTTGCTCCATTCCTTACGAAGTGAAGAAGGGTCGCTGCGCGGGGCGCGGATGCCCTCCCCCGGCGCCCTCGGCGGCCTACTCTGAGGGCATGTCCCTCCCGTCCAATGGTGAACAGGGCGTCGATCTCACCGACCGGCGCGTTCTCGTCGTGGAGGACGACGCCACCGTCGCCGAAGTGGCCGTGACCTACCTGCGCACCGCCGGACTGCTCGCCGATGTGGCATCCGACAGCTTCTCGGCACTCGCGGCCGTCGAGCGCACCCCACCCGACCTGATCGTGCTCGATCGGATGCTACCGGGCATCGACGGCGCCGAGGTGTGCCGGCGCATCCGCGCCACCTCTGCGGTGCCGATCATCATGCTCACCGCACTGGGATCGACCGAAGACCGCATCGCCGGACTCGAAGCCGGCGCCGACGACTATCTCACCAAACCGTTCTCACCCCGTGAACTGGTGTTGCGCGTGCAATCGGTGCTGCGGCGCAGTCTCGCCCCGCACACCCCTGAGGCGCCCTTCGACATCGGCCCCTTCCACCTCGACGCCTCGGCCCGACGCGTCAGCCGCGACGGCACCGAACTGGTGCTCTCGGCGCGCGAGTTCGACCTGCTCGCCTTTCTGCTCAAGCATCCCCGGCAGACGTTCGACCGTCAGACGCTGCTGCGCAGCGTGTGGGGCTGGGAGTTCGGTGACCTCTCGACGGTGACCGTCACCACTCGCCGGCTGCGCGAGAAGATCGAGGCCGACCCGGCGCATCCGACGCTGTTGGTCACGGTCTGGGGCGTCGGCTACCGTCTGGACATCGAGGAGACCTGATGCCACTACCCGACCTTCTCGCCATCATCGGCCTCGCTCTCGGGGCCGCACTGCTCGTCGGAGCGCTCGGCTTGGGAGCCCTCCACCTCGCGCGTCGACGCGGGCTGATCGTGCAGCTGTGCGTCGTGGTTCTCGCCGAGGCCCTCACGCTTGCGGCGGGCGTGCTGGCCGTCGCCCAGGCCATGTACATCTCGGCCCACGACTTTCTCGTCGTCGTCGTGGTGACGGTGGTCTCGACACTGATGGCGGTCGCCATCGCCCTGGTACTCGGCCTGCGCCTCTCGCGCGCCGCACACACCCTGCAGACCCTGACGCATTCGGTCGGCGACGGCGAACTGGTCACCAGCGGGGCGGCGCTGGCTGCGGGCGGTGAACTGCAGCAGGTGGCCGACGAACTGGCCGCCACCAGCGCCCGACTCGCCGAGGCCCGCGCTCAAGTGCAGGCGATCGACGAGTCGCGCCGCGAACTGATGACCTGGATCTCGCACGACCTGCGCTCTCCACTCAGCGGCCTGCGCGCCATGACCGAGGCGCTCGAAGACGGCCTCGCCGACGACCCCGCGCGCTTCCACCGCCAGATGCGCCTGCAGGTCGACCACCTGACCTCGCTGGTCGACAACCTGTTCGAGCTGTCGAAGATCTCGTCGGGCACGCTCGTGCTGACGCTGGAACCGCTGTCGTTGCGCGACATCGTCAGCGATATCGCCGCCGAGCTCGGACCGGTCGCGCACGCCAAACGCATCGAGCTGGTCGAGAGCACCAGCTCTGATCATGTCGTCGTCGGCGACCCCGCCGAACTGTCTCGGGTGGTCTCGAACCTGTTGATGAACGCGATCGAGCACACCCCGCAGGGCGGGGTGATCCGCATCAGCACGGCCCGCGAGTCTGATGCAGTCACCCTCTCGGTGCACGATTCGGGCGCCGGCATCGCCGACGAAGACCTGCATCGCGTCTTCGATCCGGGCTGGCGCGGCACGCACGCGCGCACGCCACGACCGCCCGGCAGCGGACACACCGGGGCGGGTCTGGGCCTCGCGATCGCCCAAGGCATCGTCGAAGCGCACAACGGGCGCATCACGGCCCGCAACGAAGACATCGGATGCCGATTCGACGTGCACCTGCCCGCATAGACCGGCGCTGTCGGCCCGTAGGATCGTGGGCATGCCCTCTGCCGACGAGGCCACGCGCCTGCTCCGTCTCGCCCACGATGCCCGCACCCGCGGCGACGCCCTACTGCACCTGCAGGTCGACATCGCCCATCTGACCGGTCAGGCCTCGTCGTGGGGTTCGGCCGACAACCGCATGCAGCGCGACGACCACGTCGGCTACTTCCTCAGCGAGGTCGAGCGCGTCGGGTGGCGGCTGGAGCACACCGGCTACGCGTTCGTCGAGAGCGGCGCCACCACCTCGTCACGCATGTGGGGAACCGGCGAGGGCGTGGTCAACCACGGCGGCATCGAGGCGTTCTTCACCTTCCGCGCCGTCTGAGCGGCCCGACGAGCAGCACACCGATACCGGCGACGAACAGCACGACCGCCGCGATCCGCAGTGGCAGCAGGTCGGCTGTGTACCGCGAGGTGAACGAGATCAGCCCCAGAAAGAAGCCCGCGACGACCAGCACCGCTCCGGCGAGCGGCAGCAACAGCACGGGCATCCGCTGAGCCAGCGTTCCGGTCTTCGCCGGCGGGGCGGCCGCGGCCGGCTTCGACGGCCGCACGCGCCGGAACGCCCGCGCCGCGATCACCCCGATCAAGGCGATCACGATCACGATCACCACGGCCTTCAGCGCGAATCCGGACATCCCCCGACGGTACCAAGTGCGGATGCCCGCCGCGCACGCCCTACGGTTGAAGGATGACGATCACCGCCGCGGCAGACGGCTCCGCACTCGGCAACCCCGGCCCGAACGGCTGGGCCTGGTACATCGACGACGCACGATGGGCGGCGGGCGGATCGGCGCACGGCACGAATAACCAGGGCGAACTGCGCGCCGTGCTCGAACTGCTGCGCGCAACCGCCGGCACCGATGAAGCCCTCGTGATCGAGTGCGACAGCCGCTACGTGATCGACTCGGTCACCAAGTGGATGCCCGGGTGGAAGCGCCGCGGCTGGCGCAAGTCCGATGGCGGCGCGGTGCTGAACCGCGATCTGCTCGAGGGCATTGACGAGGCCATGCGCGGGCGCGACGTGACGTTCACCTGGGTGAAGGGGCACGCCGGGCATCCGCTCAACGAGGCCGCCGACGAGCGCGCCAACGCGGCGGCACGGGCCTATCAGAAGGGCGAGGAACCGCGCACGGGGCCCGGCTTCGCCGGCGCGGAACCCGAAGCGCCGGCACCCCAGCCTGTCGCGCCGCTGCCACCCGCACCGCAGTTCTCGGCGCCGCTGTGGGCTGAGACGACCGACCTGTTCTCGGGTTTCGACGAGCCCGAGGCATCCGCTCCCACGCAGCTCACCGTCTCACTGACCGCCGCCGAGCACGCCCGGCTGCGCGACCGTGCCGACGCGCAGGGCATCTCGCTCGAAGAGGCCCTGCGGCGCCTGATCTGAGAGGCGCGGTCAGCTCTCGACCGACACGCGTGTGCGCGGCAGCGCCTCGGGGTGCTCCTGCTGCAGCCAGGTCACCATCTGCTCGCGCACCTGGCAGCGCAGCACCCACTGGTCGTCGGAGTTCTTCGCCGACATCACCAGTCGCACGGTCACGTGGCCGCCCTGCGAGTCGGTGACCCAGCAGCTCGACGAGCGACGATCCCACTCCGGCAGCGACTCGATGATCTGCTCGAACTTCGCGCGCACGTCATCGATCGGCACACGCCAGTCGAGATCGAGGAACACCGTGCCGAGGATGGCATCCGACTTGCGGGTCCACGTCTCGATCGGCTTAGTCGTGAAGTAGCTGCACGGCACGACCAGGCGCCGCTCATCCCAGATGTAGACGACGACGTACGACAGGTTGATCTCACCGATCGTGCCCCACTCGCCCTCGACGACCACGACGTCGCCGACGCGGATCGTGTCGGTGAAGGCGATCTGGATGCCCGCGATGAGGTTGCCGAAGATCGACTGCGCCGCGAGGCCCGCGATGACGCTGACGATACCCGCGGATGCCAGCAGGCTGGTGCCGACCACGCGCAGCGCCGGGAAGGAGAAGAGCACCGCGCCGACGGCGATCACGCCGATGACGACGAGGGTCAGCCGGTGCAGAACGATCAGCTGAGTGCGGCGGCGGCGCAGGTCGGCGCCCGAGAAGCTGACCTGCTCGCGGGCGATCAGGCCTTCGAAGCCGAACGAGACCAGCGCGGCCAGCAGCCATCCGGCCGTGACCATCGCGGCGATGAACATCACATGCGAGGCCGACCCCCACCATTCCTGACGGCCCGGTGCGGTCACGGCGCCGGCGATCCAGATGGCCAGGACGACGCAGAACGTCACCCAGGCGCGGCGCACCCGGTGATCGAGGTCGCGCATCCACGGCACCCGGCGGCTCAGCAGCCGTGCCACGAGCCGCAGACCCAGCACGATGGCGAAGGCGACGACGAGGGCGATACCGATGGCGACGCCGGTTCCGGTCCAGGAGGTCCAATCGATCATCCGTCCACCCTAGGTGCCCCGTTCGCAACTCCGGAAATCTCGGAGATGCACACAAGAAACCGGCCAGTTCCGGGTGGAACCGGCCGGTTTCTCCGGAGTTGTGAACGTCAGGCCGCGAGCACCTCACGCTCAAGACGCGCGAACGACTCCTCCATGCCGTCGGCCATACCGGTGCCGAGGATCATGTCGCGGGTGTCCTTGTCGGGATACTCGATGAGCACCGTGATCAGCGTCGCGCCGTCCTCTTCGTAGAGGTTCAGATCGTTGAGCATCTCAGGGGCTGGCATGCCCTGCATCCGCTCGGTGGTGACCGAGCGGCGCGGCGCCTCGACCAGCAGCGTCTCGCCCTCGAATCCGAAGGGCTCACCCTCGGTGTCGCCGACGGGGGCCCACGAGTTGCGGTAGCTCTCGCCGGGGGCGTTGCCCACCACGCACTCGGTCATCTCCCACCCGTCGGGCCCGAGCATCCACTTGCGGATCAGCTCGGGTTCGGTGTGCGCACGCCAGACCAGTTCACGCGGCCCGTCGACCAGGCGGGTGATGCGCACGTGGGTGTCGTCGAGCAGCTCGACGCGCGTGCCTTTGCCCTGGGCGTACTCGCGCAGGTCTTGCAGCACCGCGTCGATCTGCGACATGGCCAGGCGCGTGCCCTCGATGGCGCCCATCTCGACGATCTGCTCGAGTGCTTCGAGCGAGTCGAAGTAAGAGGTGGTGACCATGCGCGTCGCTTCGCCGACCGATTCGAACGCGAACTCCATGCGCATCGAGGGGAAGTCGGGGTTGGGATCGCCGTTGTCGTCGCTGAAACCGTCGAGCACCTCGAACCGGTGCGGCGCCTCGATGGCGAGGAACTCCCAGTAGGCGCGTGAGCTCTCACCGCGCGGGCCGGTCATGCCGTAGTCGGCGCGCCCGCCGACCGTGTGGTCCCAGGTGTAGAAGCGGGCCGGCCACCCGGGAGGACCCCAGAACCGCTCGAGCTGGCGCGGGTCGCTGTAGGCGTCCCACACGCGCTCGATCGGCGCGGCGAACTCGGCGGTGACGGTCATCGTCAGGTTCTCTGTGTCGGTGGCGATATCGATGACAGGCATTTCACTCTCCTTATAGGGAAGGGTCTTGCTCGGTGGGATCTTGCGGCGATCGGCCGCGCGACGCAGGCGGGTGCTCGGCCGCGAACAGGTCGTCGAGTCTGGCGATGCGCGCCCGCCAGAGTTCTTCGTAGCGGGCCAGCAGAGCCCGCGCCTTCGCGATCATCTCGGGGTTGGCGCGCACGAGGCGCTCGCGTCCCTCGGCACGCTTGATGATGAGGCCCGCGGCTTCGAGCACCGAGACGTGCTTCTGCACGGCTGCGAAAGACATGTCGTAGTCGCCGGCGAGCGCCGAGACCGACTGCTCGCGTTCGACGGTGCGGCGCAGGATGTCGCGCCGCGTCGACGCCGCCAGTGCATGAAAGACACGGTCGACCTCCGCCTCACTGAGTTCTCGTTGTGCAACCATTTGGTTGTACGTTATGCCTCGAGGAGGAGCGTGTCAAGAGGTAGGCCCCCACAACTTCTCAGGACGCAGTGCATTTCTCAGGATGCTGGCGCCCTGATCTTCCTGAGAACGTGAAGGTGTCCTGGATTCGTGAACTGCCTCACCCGAGCACCTCGACACCGAACCCGGCGACGACCGCTCGCACTTCGGCGAGGTAGCGCTGCGCCAGTTCGGTGAGCGGGATCGCAGCATGGTCGATCCAACCGATCTCGATGCGTTCGTCGACGTCGAGCGGGATGGCGACGATCGCGGGGTCGAGCTCGTCGCTGATGATGCCCGTCGAGATGGTGTACCCGCCGAGACCGATCATCAGGTTGAAGATCGTCGCCCGGTCGGACACGCGGATCTCCTGCTTGCTCGACAGCGTCGAGAGGATCTCTTCGGCGAAGTAGAACGAGTTGTTCACGCCCTGATCGAACGTGAGTCGGGGGAGCTCGGCGAGGTCGTCGAGCGTGACCCGCTCTTGCGCGGCCAGAGGGTTTCCCCGCGAGATGAAGATGTGCGGCTCGGCGAGGAAGAGCGGGTGGAACACGAGCCCCGAGTCGCGCAGCAGCTTGTCGATGACGCGGCGGTTGAACTCGTTTCGGTACAGGATGCCGATCTCGCTGCGTAATGTGCGGACATCTTCGATGATGTCCCACGTGCGCGTTTCGCGCAGTGAGAACTCATACTCGGCCGCGCCGCTGGCCTTCACCATCCGCACGAACGCATCGACGGCGAACGAGTAGTGCTGGGTCGAGACGCCGAGCAGTCGCCGGGACGGCGCCCTACCGAGGTAGCGCTGCTCCAGGAGCGCCACCTGCTCGACGACCTGCCGCGCGTAGCCCAGAAACTCCGCACCATCAGGGGTTAAAGTCACGCCACGCGCGGAGCGGACGAGAAGCGCACGGCCCACGCGCGCCTCGATTTCCTTCATCGCCGCCGACATCGTGGGCTGCGCGACGAAGAGAAGATCGGCCGCGGCAGAGATCGATCCCTCCGCTGCGACGTCGATGAAATAGCGCAGCTGTTGCAGCGTGAGACCGCTCGATCCTTGTGCCATAGGCAAACTCTATGGCAACCCATACCCAAGTCGAGTTACCCGATATCCGAGTGCCTCACGCACGATGGATCAATCTTCTCCCGGAGGCCGCACCAGGCCCCCTCGACACCGGATTGGCCCCTCATGGCGGACGACTTCGCTTTCAGCATCACCACCACTCGCTTCGACGAGGACTACTCCCCCTCGCAGAGCTCGCGCGCGACGACGAACTTCGCCAACCTGGCCCGGGGCGAGCACCGTCAGGAGAACCTGCGCAATGCGCTGACCATGATCGACCGTCGTTTCAACGACCTCGCCGGCTGGGACAACCCGGACGGCGACCGCTACGCACTCGAGCTCGACATCGTCTCGGCACAGCTGGAGTTCACCGCAGCAGACGAAGACCGGGAGTTCCCGCTGCTCGAGGTGCTCGACATCTGGATCGTCGACCGGCACACCGGCGCCCGCCACCACGGCATCGTCGGCAACAACTTCTCGTCCTACGTGCGCGACTTCGACTTCAGCGTGCTGCTGCCCGCGATCAAGTCCGCCGACGCCGGCATCCCCGCCGACTTCGGAGACCTCCACGGCAAGCTGTTCGCGCACTTCCTGGCATCCGACGCCTACCGGGAGCGCTTCGAGAAGCTGCCCGTGATCTGCATCAGCGTCTCGACGAGCCGCACGTACCGCCGCACCGGCAACCACCACCCCGTTCTCGGCGTCGAGTACGAGCAGGACGACTCGTCGCTCACCGATGACTACTTCGGCAAGATGGGGCTGCGGGTGCGGTACTTCATGCCCCGTGGCAGCGTCGCACCGCTCGCCTTCTACTTCCGTGGCGACCTGCTGGGCGACTACACCGACCTGGAGCTGATCGGCACGATCAGCACCATGGAGACGTTCCAGAAGATCTACCGCCCCGAGATCTACAACGCCAACGCGGCCGCTCCGGCTGTGTACCGCCCGAGCCTGCAGCAGCAGGACTACTCGCAGACGCGGATCGCGTACGACCGGGTCGAGCGCAGCCAGCTCGCTGTCACCCAGGGCAAGTACACCGAAGAGCACTTCATCACCCCGCACAAGGACGTCCTTGAGCGGTGGGCCGCCGACTACCTCACCCCCGCCGCATGACCGGTCACGAGGCGTCGAGCGCGCACACGCTCCTGCCGACCTCCACCGTCGGCAGCCTGCCGAAACCGTCGTGGCTCGCGCAGCCCGAAACCCTCTGGTCGCCGTGGAAGCTGCAGGGCACCGAGTTGGCCGAGGGCAAGCAGGATGCTCTGCGCTCGGCCGTGCAGGAGCAGACGGCGCGCGGTATCGACATCGTGAGCGACGGCGAGCAGACCCGCCAGCACTTCGTCACGACGTTCATCGAGCACCTCAGCGGCGTCGATTTCGAGCAGCGTGAGACCGTCCGCATCCGCGACCGCTATGACGCGAGCGTGCCGACCGTCGTCGGGGCGGTCACGCGCGAGCGCCCCGTGTTCGTCGACGACGCGAAGTTCTTGCGCGCGGCGACCGACCGCCCGATCAAGTGGGCTCTGCCCGGCCCGATGACGATGGTCGACACCCTGCACGACGCGCACTACCGCAGCCGCGAGAAGCTGGCGTGGGAGTTCGCGACGATCCTCAACCAAGAGGCCAGAGAGCTTGAAGCCGCCGGCGTCGACGTCATCCAGTTCGATGAGCCCGCTTTCAATGTCTTCTTCGATGAGGTCAAGGACTGGGGTGTCGCAGCACTGGAGCGCGCGGTCGAAGGACTGCGTGCCGAGACGGTCGTGCACATCTGCTACGGCTACGGCATCACGGCCAACAACGAGTGGAAGACGACGCTCGGGTCGGAGTGGCGGCAGTACGAGGAGTCGTTCCCGTTGCTGCAGCAGTCGAGCATCGACACCATCTCGCTGGAGTCGCATCACTCTCGCGTGCCGACCGATCTGATCGAACTGCTGCGTGGCAAGAAGGTCATGCTCGGCGCGATCGACGTCGCGACCGAGCAGGTCGAGACCCCCGAAGAGGTCGCCGACACGCTGCGAAAGGCGCTCGCGTTCGTCGATGCCGACAAGCTCGTCGCGAGCACGAACTGCGGAATGGCTCCGTTGCGTCGCGATGTCGCGCTGGCGAAGCTCAGCGCGCTCAGCGCGGGCGCGAGCATCGTTCGCGAAGAACTCGCGGGCCGAGGGGTCTGACCGTGTTCCACGCGTATCCCGCCGCGGCGTGGGCCGAGGAGTCGGCGCACGGCTTCTCGGCCTCGCTCTCGGCTGACGAGTTCAAGGCACTGTTCCGCGGACACCCCGGTGGCGTCGCGGTCATCACCGCGGATGCCGGAGACGGGCCGGTCGCGCTGACCGCCACGTCGGTCGTGTCGGTCAGCGCCGAGCCGCCGCTGCTGATCTTCTCGGTCTCGGCCCTGTCGTCAGCATCCGACGTTCTCTCACGCGCGGAGAGCGTGGTCGTGCACCTGCTGGACGCGCAGGATCTCAACCTCGCCAAGCTCGGCGCGACCGGTGGCATCGATCGCTTCGCTCAGACACACCGCTGGTCTCGCCTGAGCACCGGCGAGCCGGTGTACGCCGACGTCCGCGCGTGGGTGCGGTGCGCCGTCATCAACCGCATGGATGCCGGAACCTCGACCGTCATCGCCGCTCACGCGCTCGAGTCGCACATCGAACGCGACGTCGATCCCGGTGCTCCGGGAGACGCGCTGGTCTACCACAACCGCGGGTGGCACCGGCTGAGCGCGCAGTCGCGTATCGAGGGCTGACGCGCCCTGCCCTGACGCGCCCCGGGCTGCCCCATCCCGACCCGCAGAACCTACCGCCGCCCGAACACCGCGTGCAGGAGCGGCAGCACCGAAACGCTCATGAGCGTGACCCCGAGCCAGGTGACCGGGCCGAGCAGAAGCGCGCCACCGATCAGCAGTCCACCGAACAGCACCGCCGACACGGCCCGCACCGCCACGCGGATGATCCGGTCGAGTCGGTGTTCCAGGCTGGAGATGTCGAAGGTGAGGGTGCCGGCGTCGAAGCGGTCGATGAGTCCGTCCACGCGTGCGGGCATGCGCCACAGCGCACCCATGTTCGAGGTCGACTGCGCGACGAGATCCTGCACCAGGTTTCCGCTCTCGTCGCGCAGCAGCTTGGTGGCGTACGGCTCGACGGGCTCCCAGATGTTGAACGACGCATCCAGCGCGCTGCACATGCCCGAGGTCAGCGAGACGGCGCGCATGAGCAGCAGCAGCTTCTCGGGCAGTTGCACGGGCAGGCTGCGCACGGTGTCACCGAACTCCATGCCGAACTGCCGCAGCTCTTCGGGGTCGACGTCGCGCAGCTCACTGAAGCCCATCCCTCCGAAGCGGGCGAACAGCACGGTGAGAGCACGTTCGAGCTGAACCGTGTCGGCCGACGGCAGCAGCACGCCGATCTGCTGCGCGGCGCGCACGAGTCCGCGGCTGTCGCGGGCGGCGACCGCGATCACCAGTGTGCGCAGCCCGGCGCGCAGATCGTCGGGCACCTCGGCCATCATGCCGAAGTCGATGAACGTCAGCCGCCAGCCCCGCGCACTGCCGTCGAGCGGGGTGACGAAGATGTTGCCGGGGTGCGGGTCGGCATGCACGAACGAGTGGGTGAAGACCTGATCGAGCATGACCCCGGCGAACACCTGAGCGACGTCGGCCGGGTCGATGCCGGCGGCGCGCAGCGCCACCGTGTCGTTGATCTTGATGGCCGTGACGTCTTCGAGGGTGAGCACCCGACGCGTACTGCGCTCCCAGACGATCGCGGGCGCACCGACGCGGTCATCATCGATGAAGTCCTGCGCGAAGCGCTCAGCGCTGACGGCCTCGTGCAGGTAGTCGATCTCTTCGTGGCAGGTCTGCGCGAACTCCTCGACGAGCGCGGGCGCATCGACGCGGTCCGAGACCATACGCACCCGCTGGGCCCAGCGGGCGACCCGCCGCAGCGCCGCGAGGTCGACCTCGACGATCCGGTCGATGCCGGGACGCTGCACCTTGACGATCACCGCGTCCAGACCGGTCTCGGCCGCATCCGCCGGCAGCAGGGTGGCGCGGTGCGCCTGACCCAGGGATGCCGCAGCCACGGGCATCCGATCGAACGAGGCGAACGCCCGCTCGAGCGGCATGCCGAGTTCAGTGTCGGCCACCACGCGGATCTGCTCGAACGGCACCGCGGGCACCTCGTCCTGCAATGCGGCGAGTTCGGCCGTGATCTCGGGCGGCAGCACGTCGAGCCGCGACGACATGAACTGGCCGATCTTGATCATCAGCCCGCCCAGCGCGACGGCGAGCGCGCGGAACCGGCGGGCGAGCGCCAGCATCCGATCGTCGCGCGTGCGTTCGGCGACATGCGCCATCCCCACCCGGGGCAGCACGAGTTCGAACCACCAGATCTGCACGAACGCGCGCGCCGCGAAGCGCAGGATGCGCCGGTAGCGGGCGCGTCCCGCGGCATCCCTGCCGGCGCGCGGTTCGGCGACGCGCGAGTCTCGGGCATCCGCCATCGATGCCCCCTCGTCGATCGTCACCCTTCGGCGAGAATCGCGTACAGCTTGCGGCGCGCGTCTTCGAGCACGGCGACGCCCTCGTCGACCTGTTCGGGGGTTCCGGTGCGGGCGAGCTGCGCGGTGGCGCTGGCGAGCTCCATGCCGGCCTTGGGGAGCAGCGCGAGGTGTCCGGGCGCGCGGTTGCCGGCGTTCTCCCACGGGGCGGGCTTGGCGGCGGCCTCTTCCGACTCGGCGATACCCGCTTCGGTGAGCGAGTAGGTCTTGCGGCCACCCTGCTCCTCGGCGGTGATCAGGCCCTCATCGGCGAGGAGCTGCAGCGTCGGGTAGACCGATCCGGCGCTCGGCTTCCAGGCGCCGCCCGAACGCTCGCCGATCTCGCTGATGATCTGGTAGCCGTGCATCGGCTTCTCGGCGAGCAGCGAGATGACGGCCGCACGTACGTCGCCGCGGGCCATGCGCGAGGTGCCGGGACGCTGCTCGAAGGTGCTGCGCAGCTGGTCCATCGCCTCCCACACACCCGCGAGCGGGTTTCCTGCGCCGTTGCTGGCTCCGAAGCCGAAGCCGCCGCTGGGGAATGCGTTGCTCATGATGTCCTCCTCGAATTGGACGATGGTTAACGATATGTCGCTATGAATCGTTCGGCAAGGGTGGGTCGGCCTTTTGCCGTGCGGCTCACTCGACCTACCCTGTGTGCATGAGCGACCTGACCGCACCGACCGGCCGCGAACGCGAACTGCGCGCGGCGCTCCGCGATGACGGCACCGCACCGCGCGCGCTCGTCCTCGGCGCGACCGGGTACATCGGTGGGCGCCTCACCCCCCGCCTTCTGAACGCCGGCTACCGCGTGCGCGTGCTTGCGCGCGATGCGGCCCGCGCACGCTCGTTCGCGTGGGGCGACGACGTCGAGATCGTCGAGGGAGAGGCGCAGAACGCGGATGCCGTCGCCCGAGCCATGCACGATGTGGACGTCGTCTACTACCTGGTGCACTCCATGGGCGGCGGCAAGGACTTCGACGCCCGCGATGCCGAGGCCGCGCACGCCGTAGCGGATGCCGCCGCAGCATCCGGGGTGCGTCGGATCGTCTATCTGGGTGGCCTGCACCCGGACGGCGCCGAGCTGTCGCCGCATCTGCGCTCGCGCGTGCAGGTGGGTGAGATCCTGCTCGCCTCGGGAGTGCCCACGCTGGTGCTGCAGGCCGGCGTGGTGATCGGCTCGGGATCGGCGTCGTTCGAGATGATCCGCCACCTCACCGAGGTGCTGCCGTACATGCCCGCCCCCAAGTGGGTGCGCAACCGCATTCAGCCGATCGCGATCCGCGACGTGCTGCACTACCTGCTGGGCGCGGCGCGGGTGGATGCCACGGTGAACGCCGCGGTCGACATCGGCGGCCCCGATGTGCTGCGCTACGGGCAGATGATGAACGGGTACGCGCTCGAAGCGGGGTTGCCGCAGCGGGCGATCGCGGCTCTGCCGGTGCTGACTCCTCGCCTGGCGTCGCTGTGGGTCAACCTGGTGACGCCGGTGCCGCGGGCGATCGCGCGCCCGCTCGTGGAGTCGCTGCAGAACGAGTGCGTGATGAAGAACCGGGCGATCGACGACCTGATCCCCGGCCCCGAAGGCGGGCTGATGCCCTACCGGCGGGCGGTGTCGCTGGCGCTCGGCCGGGTCGACGCGGATGGCGTCGAGACGAGCTGGCAGGATGCCGAGGTGTCGGGCGCCCCGAGCGACCCGTTGCCGAGCGACCCGGATTGGGCGGGGCGGACCGTGTTCACCGATGAGCGCACCGTGCACACGAGCGCGCCCGTGGCAGAAGTCTGGCGGGTGATCGTGGGCATCGGCGGGCAGAACGGCTGGTACTCATCACGGTTCCTGTGGGCGCTGCGCGGCATCATGGACCGCGTGATCGGCGGTGTCGGACTGCGACGCGGGCGGCGCAGCCGCACCCGCGTGCGCCCCGGAGACGCCGTGGACTTCTGGCGGGTCGAGGCGGTTCGCGAGCCGACCGCTGATGCAGAAGCGGGCGGCCTGCTGCGGTTGCGGGCCGAGATGAGAGTGCCCGGCGCCGCGTGGCTCGAGCTGAGAGCTGTGCCGGATGCCACGGGCACGCGCTATGAGCAGCGGGCCGTGTTCTTTCCTCGCGGGCTCACCGGACGGCTGTACTGGCTGGCCGTGCTGCCGTTCCACGGGTTCATCTTCGCCGGCATGGCGGCGCGCATCACGGCCGCGGCCGAGTCGGGTGCCGCCGGTTCGGGTGGGTGACACCCGTGCCGAGTTGGAGTCACGTACGTTTGGCGGGGAATTGTACGGATGCCAGCGGTATACGCGGCGTGTCGCCCGCCAGACGTTCACACTCCCGCCAAACGTACGGCGGGCAGATGGCGGCGGGCAATGGCGGCGCGCATCACGGCCGAGTCGGGTGCCGCGGGCTCGGCTGCGTGATCACCCGCCGTCAGCGCCGATCGAGCAGTTCGCGCAGGCGCTGCTCTTCAGCATCCGCCATCGTGTACCCGTGCTCGGGCGCGGGGTAGGCACCCGACCGCACCTCGCGCGCGTAGGCAGCGACGCCGTCGATCGCGGCGTCGCGCAAGTGGGCGTAGCGCTTGACGAACCGGGCGGCGGGGCCGTCGTAGATGCCGAGCAGGTCGTGGAACACCAGCACCTGCCCGACGGCGCTGGCACCGGCGCCGATGCCGATCACCGGGAAGTCGACGCGGTCGACGATCGCCGCCGTGACGGGCGCGGGAACGGCTTCGACGACCAGTAGCGAGCATCCGGCGTTCTGCAGTGCGATGGCGTCGTCGATCACGGCGATCGCCGCCTCGGCGGTGCGTCCCTGCGCGCGGTAGCCGCCGAGGGCGGCGACGCTCTGCGGGGTGAGTCCGACGTGGCCGACGACGGGGATGCCCGCGTCGACGAGGGCGCGGGCCCGGGCGACACTCGTGCCGCCGCGTTCGATCTTGACCAGGTCGACACCGGCCTCTTTCACGAAGCGCTGGGCGGTGGCGAGCGCGAGGGCGTCGGATGCCTCATACGAGCCGAACGGCAGATCCCCGACCAGCAGGGGCGCGTCGAGTCCGCGGCGCACAGCCCTGGTGAGCACGAGCATCTCGTCGACGGTGACCGGCACGGTGCTGTCGTAGCCGAGTACGGTCATCGCGGCCGAGTCGCCGACGAGGACGAGGTCGACGCCCGCCGCCTCGGCGATCTGCGCGCCGGGGTGGTCGTACGCGGTGACCATCACGATCGGTTCGCCGGCGCGTTTCTTGGCGGCGAGGTCTGCGAGGGTGACGCGTCGGCGCGGGGCGGCGTGGGAGCTCATGACGGCTTCTTCGGCGAGGCGGTGAGAAGGTGGTTGTCGATCAGGCGGGCGTCGCCGACGCGCGCGGCGACCGCGAGCAGGGCGTCGTCGTCGACACGGGTGAGCGCGCGCAGGTCAGTCGCGTCGCGCAGTTCGAGGTACTCGGGGATGATCCCTGCGGCATCGAGCACCCGTCGAGCGGCGGCCACGAGGGTGGCCGCGTCGCGTTCGCCCGAGCGGTGCAGGTCGGATGCCACCGTGAGCGCCCGGTTCAGCGCGGCGGCCCGGCGGCGGGCATCCGCATCGAGGTAGATGTTGCGCGAGCTCATGGCGAGCCCGTCGGGTTCACGCACGGTGGGCAGCGCCTCGATGCGCACGTCGAGGTCGAGGTCGCGCGCGACGCGGCGGACGACGAGCACCTGCTGGGCGTCCTTCTGCCCGAAGTACGCGGTGTCGGGCCGCACGATGCCGAGCAGCTTGGTGACGACCGTGGCGACGCCGTCGAAGTGGTGCGCACCGCGGGCGGCGCCGTCGAGCACGTCGGTGAGCCCCGAGACGTGGATGCTCGTCGCGAAGCCATCGGGGTAGATCTCGGCCACATCGGGGGCGAAGAGCACGTCGGCGCCGGCCTGCTCGGCAAGGGCGGCGTCGCGGTGCTCGTCGCGCGGGTAGCGGCTGAGGTCTTCGGCGGGGCCGAACTGGGTGGGGTTGACGAACAGCGAGACGACGACGAGGTCGTTGTGCTGCCTGGAGTGACGCATCAGCGAGAGGTGCCCGTCATGGAAGGCGCCCATGGTCGGCACGAGGCCGATGCGCCCGCCACGACTGCGGATGTCGCGCACGGCGGCGCGCACCTCGGCGATCGTGCGGACGATCTTCATGCGGCGGGTCTGTCGGTGAGTGCGCGGGTGTGATCGGCAAGTGCGTCGAAGAGCTCGTCGAGTCCGGCTGCCTCGGCAACCTGGCGCTGGCGGGCGACGGTGGCCTCATCTCCGCGGGCGATGGGGCCGGTGAGCACGGGGCCCGCCCCGGTGGCGACCCAGTTGTCGACGCTCTGCCGAATGAGTGGTGCCAGCAGCTCGCGCGCGTCGGCGGGCGGGATGTTCGCCCGCTCTGCGAGTTGCTCGGCGGCGTCGAGCACGGTGAGCACGAAGTTCGACGCGAACGAGGCCGCGGCGTGGTACTCGGCGCGGTGCACGTCGTCGATCGCGATCGGGCGGGCTCCGAGGGCGCGCGCGATGCTGTCGGCTGCGGCGAGCGCGTCGGGGGTGCGTCCGGCGATGGCCGCGGTGATGCCGTGGAAGATCTCGGGCGGCTCGGTGCCGATGAAGGTCTGGAGCGGGTGGATGCTGAAGTCGACGTCGTCGAGGGGTGTCGCACCCGAGGCGTGACCGATGAGGCGGGCGAACGGCCTGGTTGCGCGCGCGGTCTCGCTGATGGCGGCGTCGGGGACGCAGAGGAGGGCGATGTCGGCGCGGGGCGGGGTGCCCGGCCCGAGGGGGCCGAAGACGCGGAAGCGGGCGGCGCGGAGCGCACGAGCCAGTGTGGTGCCGAGGCGACCGGCGCCGATGATGGCGATGGTCGTGTCGCTCGGGGCGGGTGCGAAGGACGTCATTGTGATTCCCAAGAACAGGCTGATGGGGTGTCACGAGTATGCGCCCGCATGGGCTTGCTCCCAAAATCTGGGAGCAAAAAGCGCAGCCCGCCACGCATGAGCATGCACTTACGCAATGAGAATGAACATCGCTCTTATCTTTTCGCTCCGCCCTTCGCCGTTCGGGAGGGCGTTTACCCGGCGGAGACGGGCTCCCCCACGTGCGCGGCGAGGAACTGCGCCTGCGGCACCCAGTGCACGCCGAGGCCGCCCTCGTGGTCATTGAACGGGTACTCGATGATCTCGGCGTCGGCCGCCCAGGCATTCTTGGCCGCGTACACCGTGGAGGGCGGGCAGGTGGCATCCATCAGCGCGACCGAGAACAGCGCCGGGGCCGTCGCCCGGCGCGCGAAGGTGACGCCGTCGAAGTACGACAGGGTGCGGAAGACCGGCTCGACGGCGTCGCGGTGCACCGACAGGTAGCGGACGACCTCTTGGTAGGGGTCGCGGTCGGTCATGCCGATGGCGCGTTCGAAGTGGCACAGGAACGGCACTTCGGGCATCACGGCGATCAGCCCCTCGGTGAGGCCGGCGACGGCGATCGAGATGCCCCCGCCCTGGCTCGAGCCGACGACGGCGACACGGCTGGCGTCGACGCGGTCGAGCGAGCGCAGCGTGTCGACGGCGAGCACGCCATCGGTGAACACGCGGCGGTAGTAGTAGTCGTGCGGGTCGAGGATGCCACGGGTCATGAACCCGGGCGACGACGAACCGGTGCCGTGCGGGTCGGCGGTCGAGCCGCCGTTGCCCCAGACGCTGCCCTGGCCACGGGTGTCCATGCGCAGGTACGCGTATCCGGACGATGCCCAGTGCAGTTGCTCGTGGGCGACACCGCGACCGCCGCCGTACCCGACGTACTCGACGATGCCCGGCAGCGGGCCGTCGATGTGCGCGGGCAGCACGAGCCAGGCGTGCACGGGGTCACCGGCGTAGCCGCTGAAGGTGACGTCGTAGACCTCGACGGTGCGCAGAGGAGAGTCGACCCGGCGCAGCACGGGCGGGGTCGCGACGGCGCGCGACTCGGCGAGGGTGCGCTGCCAGAACTCGTCGAAGTCGGCCGGTTCGGTCACGTCGGGCGAGTAGGTGCGCAGCTGCTCGGGCGGCAGGTCGAAACGCGGCATCGGGGCATCCTTCGAGTCGGGGTCGAAGGAAGTGTATCGAGCACCGCAGGTGGCGCGCGGCTCAGCGGCCGGCAGCTGCCAGCTGCTCGGCCGCCTGCGTCAGCGCGTCGACAACGTCGGGCACTCGGGCATCCGTGATGCGGGCGGCGGGACCCGATACCGAGATCGCGGCGGGCTGACCCAGTCCGGGCACGGCGACGGCGATGCAGCGCACGCCCACCTCTTGTTCGCTGTCGTCGGCGGCGAACCCGCGGCTGCGCGATCGGCGCAGGTCGGCGATGAAGGCATCCGGGTCGGTGAGGGTCTGCGGGGTGAAGCGCGGCAGCCCGGTGCGGGCGATGAGGGCACGGACGTGCGATTCGGGCATGGTCGAGAGCATCGCCTTTCCGACGCCGGTCGAGTGCGGCAGCACGCGCCGGCCCACCTCGGTGAACATGCGCATGCGCTGACGCGAGGCCACCTGTCCGGCGTACAGCACGAGGTCACCGTCGAGCACGGCGAGGTTGGCGGTCTCGTGAAAGGCGTCTTCGAGCTGCCGAAGTGCGGGTAGTGCGGCATCGGCCAGCGGCGGCACGGCCTGCTGCCCGAGGGCGATGAGCCCGGCGCCGAGGGCGTAGCGGCGGTCTTCGAGCTGGCGCACGTAGCCGAGGCCGTGCAGTGTCTTGAGCAGGCGGTGCGCGGTCGGCACGGCGAGGCCGGTGGCGGCGGCGAGCGCGGCGAGCGCCTCTTCTCCCCCGGCGTCGGCGAGGGCTTCGAGCAGGGCGAAGGTGCGGGCGACGGACTGCACGCCGCCGGGTGCGGGAGAGCTGTCGGATGCTGTCACGCGTTCCACGATATGAAATCGGCGCTCCGAAATCGAGCATCCTGCCTACCGTGGGAGTCAGCGCCGTCCGGGCGCCCGCAGGGAAGGACAAGGACTGTGACCACGTACCTCGACCGTGCCGGCCTGTCGGTCGCCGATCCGATCGCCGAGTTCGCCGAGACCGCCCTGGCCGATGCCGGGCTCGATGCGAGCGCCTTCTGGAGCGGCGTCGCCGAGATCGTCCACGACCTCGCGCCGCGCAATGCCGAGCTGCTGCGCATTCGCGATGACCTGCAGCAGCGCATCGACGCGTTCCACCGGGCATCCCCCGGGCGCCCCGACCCGACGCAGTACCGGGCGCTGCTCACCGAGATCGGCTACCTCGTTCCCGAGCCGGCACCGTTCCGGATCACGACCGAGAACGTCGATCCCGAGATCGCGACGATGGCCGGCCCGCAGCTCGTAGTGCCGCTGCTGAACGCGCGCTTCGCGCTCAACGCCGCGAACGCCCGGTGGGGGTCGCTGTACGACGCGCTCTACGGCACCGATGCGATCGAGCAGACCGTCGAGCTCGCCCCGGGCCGCGAGTACAACGCCGCTCGCGGCGCAGAGGTGATCGCGCGGGGTCGCGCGCTGCTCGACCAGGCTGCGCCGCTCACCGAGGGTTCGCACGCGGATGCCACCGGCTACCGGGTGGATGCCGAAGGCCTGGCCGTGGCGACGGCATCGGGCATCCGACGTCTGAGCGACCCGGCGACGTTCGTCGGTTTCGCGGGGCCGGCCGATGCTCCGACGTCGGTGCTGCTGCGCCATCACGGACTGCACGTCGAGATCGTCATCGATCGCGACGGCGCGATCGGGCGGACGGATGCTGCGGGCGTGCAAGACGTCGTGCTGGAGTCGGCGATCACGACGATCTTGGACCTGGAAGACTCGGTCGCCGCCGTCGACGCCGACGACAAGGCGCTCGGGTACCGCAACTGGCGCGGGTTGATGGATGGCACGCTGACCGAGACGGTGCGCAAGGGCGGGCAGTCGTTCACGCGCCGGCTGAACGATGACCGCCGGTACACGACGCCGTCGGGCGGTGAGTTGGTGCTGCCGGGTCGGTCGGTGCTGTTCGTGCGCAACGTTGGGCATCTGATGCGCACCGATGCTGTGCTCGATGCCGACGGTGGTGAGGTTTTCGAGGGCATCCTCGATGCGATCATGACCGCGCTGGGTGCGCTGCCCGACCTGACGGGCGCTCGGCGCGGTGCGAACTCGCGCACCGGGTCGATGTACATCGTCAAGCCGAAGATGCACGGCCCCGACGAGGTGGCGTTCGCCGTCGAGCTGTTCGGGCGGGTCGAGGCGCTGCTGGGGTTGCCGGAGCGCACGCTGAAGGTCGGGATCATGGATGAGGAGCGGCGCACGTCGGCGAATCTGGCGGCGTGCATCGCGGCAGCATCCGATCGGGTGGTGTTCATCAACACCGGGTTCCTCGATCGCACGGGCGATGAGATCCACACGTCGCTGCACGCCGGGCCGTTCCTGCCGAAGTCGGGCATCAAGGCGCAGCCGTTCATGCAGACCTACGAAGACCGCAATGTCGCGATCGGGCTGGCGTCGGGTCTGGGCGGGCGGGCGCAGATCGGCAAGGGTATGTGGGCGATGCCCGATCTGATGCACGACATGCTCGAGCAGAAGATCGGTCACGTGCGTTCGGGGGCGTCGACGGCGTGGGTGCCGTCGCCGACGGCGGCGACACTGCACGCTCTGCACTATCACCAGGTCGACCCGTTCGCGGTGCGTCAGACGCTGCCGGCATATGAGCCGTCATCGCTGGATGTGCTGCTGCAGCCGCCGCTCGCCGACGCGGGCGATCTGACGGCCGACGTCGTCGCGACCGAGCTCGACAACAACGTGCAGTCGATCTTGGGGTACGTGGTGCGGTGGATCGATCAGGGCGTCGGATGCTCGAAGGTGCCAGACATCCACGGCGTCGCCCTCATGGAAGACCGCGCGACGCTGCGCATCTCGAGCCAGCTGCTGGCGAACTGGCTGCAGCACGACGTGATCACCGAGGCCGACGTCGACGCCGCCCTGCAGCGCCTCGCACCCGTCGTCGACGGGCAGAACGCATCGGATGCCGCATACGAGCCCCTCTCTGGTGCCGGACCGAGGATCGCGTACGCCGCCGCACGGCGACTGATTCTGGAAGGCGCCAGTCAGCCGAGCGGATACACCGAACCGCTGCTGCACGGCATGCGACGGGAGAAGAAAGCGGTACTGGTGTAGGTGGGACAGGAGCGGTCCGCCGAGCCCTCTGCACAATTCATAGGTTCATCGGGTTCTCCACAAACGGTGGGTTTTGCCGCTCCCTGTCGCCTCGCCCCTCGGGCGCTCGCCCTCCGCCGCAACTTCTCGGCCTATGACGCAAGCTATGTCGCTCTCGCCGAGGCCTTCGGATGCCCACTGCTCACCTACGACCGGCGACTGGCGAAAGCCGCGGCGAATCACTGCGCTGTCGAACTGCTCCCTCTGGAGTGAACGCCCCGGATAGATCCCCACGACGGCAATGTCGGAGCATGCTCCTACAGTGACGGTCAATCGGTCCACGCGTACGACGTGCACCTCCTGGGGAAACGCATTTCACGCCCTGAACGGGGCGGTGTCGGCGTACACGCAGACCGTCCCCTGCGGCGTTCGCCGTGGGGCAGGCCGGTGCTCCACGCACCTCTTCACAAGGGGATACCCATGTCCGTTCCGAACTCTCCTGCGTCTGGCCAGCCGACGCCTCCCTCCTCGACGCCGTACGGCGTTCCTCCGCCCGCCGGTGGTGCGCCTCTCGCCCCGACTGCACCCACGGTGGGCGCCATTCCACCTGAGGCGGGCGGACCGCTCGGCGGAACCGTCCCGCCCCCACCCGGGGGATCACCCGCGGAAGGCCCTTCGAAGAACAACGTCCTCGCACTCATCGCAATGATTGTCGCGTTCGTCGGATTCATCTTCGCCTGCATCCCAGGAGCCCTGATCGTCGGCTGGGTTCTGTTGCCGATAGCGTTCGTCCTCAGCGTGGTCTCGCTCGTCCTGAAGGGAAAGCGCAAGTGGATGGGCGTCGTCGGACTCATCGTCTCGATCGTCGGTACGGTTGTCGGATTCTTCGTGTTCTTCGCGGTCGTGTCGACAGCGTTCGATGACGCGTTCGACGACGCCTTCGCACCGGAGACTGCCGTTTCCCAGGCGAGCGAAGAGCAGGCCGCGGATGACAGCGAAGAGCCCGCAGCAGAGCCTGCTGACTCCCGCCAGGAGATGGTCCTCCTCGAGACAGCTTTCGGCAAGAGCACCTACGACTCCAGTACATGGTGGTACGTCTCGATCTTCGAGAACCCCAACGCTGACTACATTTTTCCGAGCACGGGCTTGACCATCGAGGCGGTGGATGCCGACGGCACGATCCTCGATTCGTCGAGCGAGTACCGCACGATCCTCTCCGGCAAGTCGGCCGTGGCAGGCACCCTCTTCTCTGTCGGGGACGGCCAGATCGCTGAGATCGAGTTGCGCGGCCCGGGCGCGACGGACTCCACACGGTCTCCCGCGTCTGAGACCGGAACGTTCACGATCGCAGAAGTTGCGCCAACGACCGACTCGTACTCCACAGAGGTACGGGGCAAGGTGACAAGCTCCTTCAGCGACGATCAGGAGTTCGTGCAGATCGTCGTGGTCGCGAGAGACGGCTCGGGAAAGATCATCGGCGGCGAGACCGGCTACATCGATCGCCTGCCGGCTGGCGGCGCGGCACAGTTCGAAGTCACGTTCTTCGACCCGCTGCCTGCTGACACGAAGTACGAGGCGTACGCGGCGCTCTGATCGACGGCGGCAGCGGACAGGGCCTCAACCCGCGGAGGGGAAGCCCTGTCCGCTGCGACGCTGGCGCACTCCGATAGGCACCACAAACGCAAGCTTCCAGGCATCCTGGGCGCGCGCCTACCCCCGCCGATACAGCTCCGCCGGGCGGCCGCGCCCGGCTCGCTCGAGTTCGCCGGTCGGGGTGAGGTGCGGCAGCATCGACCGGCGGAACGTGTCGGGCAGCAGATTCTCGCCCAACACCGCCGCGTGCACGGCGCGCAGACGACTGAGCGTAAATGGTTCTTCGAGCAGCGCACCGGGGTCGGGTTTCTCGCGGTATTGAGCGCGCACATCGGCGACCGCGAAGGCGACGATCTGCGCATGGTCGAAGGCAAGCGCCGGTAGCGCGGACACGGGAACGACAAGTGCGTCCGGCGGCAGCGTCGCGGCTCGTACGACGTCGACGTGCGCCACGCTCAGCACGCGGCCGCGGTCATCCCGATCGACCGCGTCGAAGACGTGCAGTTGCCTGGGCGCGAGCCCGCGGATGCCCGCCTTCTCACGCAGTGCGCGCAGGACAGCATCCGCCAACTCCTCCCCCTCGTGCAGAAAGGTCCCCGGCAGTCGCGACGGCACGTCTCCCGCGGGTGGTAGCAGCAGCACGGCCAGCTCACCGGAATCGGTGACGGTCAGCACAGCCGCGTCGACGGCCACGGACGGTCGGGGGAAGGAGTCGAGCGAAGCCACGCGATTATTTTACGCACACTTGCGCAATGTCGGAAGGTGGGCGCATACTGACATCACGCAATTAGCGCAGAACTGATTTAAAGGGGTGTTCGATGGCTGAGAGAAAGATCACTGGCAGCATCCGCTGTTGCCTCTCGGGCGGGCCGCTCGACGGCGCCCGATACGGCGACGTTCCCAATCCCGGCCACGCCGTCAAGGGCGCGCGCCTGAGCATCCCCCTCTCGCAACCGGCAGAGACCGCCGCCCACGCGGTGTACATCTGCCCCGCCCCCGGGTCTCCCGACGATACCTGGGAGTTCCTCTACGCGAAGACCGTCTACCCCGGCTTGCCCGTCGGCACCAAAGCATCGTTCCTCTGAACCGAAGGATCCATCATGAGCCTTGACAGCATCCAGCTCGACCGCGCGATCGGCGCGGTCGTCGCTTCCGCCGCGGGCGACGCCCTGGGCTCGCAGTACGAGTTCGGTCCGCAGCATCCCGACACGATGGTTCCGCAGTTCGGTGAGGGTGTCTTCGGGCATGCGGCCGGCGAGTGGACGGACGACACGAGCATGGCGATCCCGCTGCTCGACGCCCTCGCCGCCGGGAACGACCTCGGCGACTCGGCGACGCAATCCGAGATCGTCGCGCGGTGGATCGAGTGGTCGCGCAAGGCGAAGGATGTCGGCGCGCAGACACGGTCGGTGTTCACCGGCATCCGAGGGGATGTGACGGCGGATGCGGCGCTGCGCGCCTCGCGCACCCGCCACGAGCAGCACGGGCGCAGCGCCGGCAACGGGTCACTGATGCGCACAGGTCCCGTCGCGCTCGGCTACCTGACCCGACCACCGGCCGAATTGGTCGGGGCCGCCGGCGCGATCGCCCGCCTGACGCATTGGGAGGACGACAACGCCGACGCGTGCGCACTGTGGTGCCTCACCATCCGACACGCGATCCTCACCGGCGAACTCGACGTGCGCGCCCAGCTGGTGCACCTGGCGGCGCCGCGACGCGACCGTTGGGCAGCGCTGGTCGACGAGTCGCTCATGCCCGGCGCGCACCCGCGTGACTTCAGCGCCCAGAACGGGTGGGTGGTGCGTGCTTTCCAGGCGGCTCTCACGGCCGTCGCCGGCGCGACGTCGCTGGTGGATGCCGTCGAACGCGCCATCCGCGGAGGCAACGACACCGATACGGTCGCCGCGATCGCCGGGGCGCTCGCAGGCGCCGTCTGGGGTGGTTCGGCGGTGCCATTGGACTGGCAGCGCCGGTTGCACGGGTGGCCCGGGTATCGGGCATCCGATCTGGTGCGGCAGGCAGCGCTCGCGACGCGGAACGGGGCGTCGGATGCCGAAGGCTGGCCGACCGCGGCGCGTCAACCCACCTATCCGCGCAGCGACTTTCTGGCCCGCCACCCACATGATGACGGCGTGTGGATCGGGTCGCTCGCCGCTCTTGACCGCCTGCCCGCAGAGGTCGATGCGGTCGTCTCGCTGTGCCGGGTCGGAACCGCGCAGGTGCCCGCGCACTGCGAGGGCGTGCAGGTATGGTTGATCGATCAGCCCGGCCGCAACCCGAACCTCGACATCGTGCTCGCTGAGGCCGCGGACGCTGTCGCCGCGCTGCGCGCCGAAGGCAAACGTGTCTTCCTGCACTGCGCTGAGGGGCGCAGTCGTACGGCAGCGGTGGCGGCGCTGTACGGCGGAAAGCACCGCGGCGCGGAGTTACCGCAGGCGTGGGACGACATCCGCGCGGCGTTGACGGGCTTCGCGCCGCAGGCGTTCCTGCAGAGCGCGGTGGAGCGGCTGGTCAGTTCGGCACAACCACGCAGCGGTATCGTGCGCGGGTGAGGCCGACGTAGAGCAGGTCGAACCAGTCGAGGCCTTCGCCGGTGACAAACGTCAGGCCGTCGTCGCCGATATCGGTGAGGATGACGGCCTCGGCGTCGAGCCCCTTGTACTTGAAGATCGACCCCCAGCGCACGCGACCGTGCGGCACCTTCGGCAGGGGCGCGGCAGGTACCGCGGGGGTTGCGGGCGCGTCGACCTGCACCGTGGTCGCGGTCTGCACAGCATCCACGCGTCCCAGGTCGGGCACACCGGCATCCGCCACCCGCAACCGATCACGCAACCACCGCTCCTCCTTCGAGAAGTGCTCGGCGGCGAGCAGCCGCCCGGCCAGCGAGTTGCGCGCGCCGAACGGGCTGAGGATGACGATGTCGTGGGGCTGATGATGCTCGAGCAACTCGCGCAGCGCCTCGGCGAGCGCGCGCGACGCCTCAGTCTCGGATGCCACGGGCTTCACCACCAGCGGGCCGTCGATGGTCGAGGTCACGCGGTGGCCGCGGTAGCCGAAGCTGCGCGACAGCAACGCTTCGGCGGATGCCGTCAGCCCGCTGACCTGGCGCAGCCCGCGGCGCAGGGCGACGTGCACCAGCCCGGGCACGCGCTCGCGCGCCACCGCGTAGGGGTCGACGTGGGCGTCCGCACGGCGCAGGATCTGCTGGCGGGCGTCGCCGGCGAAGGCCAGCTTGGTGCCCTCGACCGCGCCCGACGCGGTGAGTGCGAAGAGCAGGTCGAGCACGGCGGGGAACCCGGCGATGTCTTGGAACTCATCGACGCAGATCGCGTCGTAGCTGCCGATCGACGGGTCGGCGCGCACGGCGGCGAGCGCCCTCGCCGGCAGCTCTTCGGTGTACCAGACCTGGTTGGCGTCGGCGGGGTTCTGGTCGAGGCCGGCGAGGCGAAGCATGAGTGCGTTGAGATCGTCGACGACCAGGCCGGGCTTGCCGCGCAGCATGTCGCGCAGCTCGTCGGCCATGAGCAGGTTCCAGCAGGTGACGAGCGTGCGGTGGTCGCCGTACCAGCGCTTGGCGAGCTGCGCGAGCAGGTAGCTCTTGCCGGTGCCGGCGGGCCCGTCGAAGTAGATGCGGTCGTTGCGTTCGATCAGGTCGAGCACGCGAGCCTGCTTCTTGAGCAGCCCGCGTTCTTCGTCGAGGCGTTCGAGTTTGCGGTCGGCGGGGGAACGCCCGCCCGCAAAGTCACCGAGTAGCGCGGCGGCGATCGCCTCGGTGTGCTCGGCGGTCATCGACGCCGGATCGTGCGCGACGTCATCGACGGCTCGGTACCACGCGTCGTGCTCGTCTAGCGCGTGGAGGATCGTCTTGATCGGATGCTGCAGATCGGGCCGCCACGCCAGTTCCCACTCGAAGAACTGCATGTCTCCGGGTGTGGCGTTGTTGAATTGGAAGCGCTCCAGTGAGGTGAACCAGACCAGGCGCATGATTGGTTCGTCGCCGGTGAGGATCTCGCGGTGCTTCAGATATCCGCGCAGACTGCGGATGCTGCCGTCGAGCTGGTCGAACGGGCTCTTGCCCGGATTCGGTACGCGATCGAGCCGCCACTCGCCGTCTTTGTACTCGACGTACTCGGGGCTCTTCGCCTCGATCATCACGATCCCGCGCCCCGGCACCAGCACGATGAAGTCGGCCTCGCCCTGCATGCGGGTGAGGTGGCGGCGGATTTCGAGGCTGTGCAGCACGATCCAGTCGTCGGCGTCGTGCGCACCGGCGAACGCGTCGAAGATGCGCTTCTCAGAAACGTTCGCACCGCCGCGGGGGCGGGCAGGGATCATCCGGGTCATGACCAGGATGCTAGCGGGGGTGGGTGTCGCTGTGCGCGCGGCCGATACGCTCTTAGTTGGGAACAGCCGAGAATCGAAGGAGTCTGGTGGACGCGAACAAGCTCACAGCACACGAGCAACCGCTGCGAAAGGTCTTCTCAAGCGATTTCGCTTTCTCCATCCCCGACTATCAGCGTCCGTACCGCTGGGGAACTGAACAGGCGCTTCAGCTCTTGGAGGATCTGGAGGAGAGCGCGAACCGCGACCAAGACGAGCCCTACTTCCTCGGCTCACTGGTTCTCGTCCAGCAGTCCGAGCGCGCGTTCGACGTCATTGACGGGCAGCAGCGCCTGACGACCCTCACGCTCCTGTTCAGCGTCTTGCGCGAGCTCAGCGCGGGCCCGATCGCGCACGAACTCGCGACGCTTGTGATGGAGCCAGGCAGCGCCCTGGCGGGAATTCCCGCACGGCCCCGCCTCGATCTCCGCAAACAAGATGCCGCATTCTTCCGGAAGTACGTGCAGGAAACCGGCCGGATGCACGAGTTGTTCGCGCTCACCGACAACCTGGTGCCGTCAGAGTCCCAGCGCGCAATTCGCGACAACGCGAAGGCGCTGTATGAACGTCTTCGCCACAGGGAGACCGCTCAACTCGATGCCCTGTCGCAGCTCGCCAGCTCCCGCACATTCCTCGTGGTCGTCACCACCCCGGACCTGAACAGCGCGTATCGCATCTTCAGCGTGATGAACGCGCGCGGGCTGGACCTCGCCCCCACGGATATCTTCAAGTCAAAGGTCATCGGTTCACTGGACGAGGATTCTGACTTCGCACGCCAGTGGGAGGACGCCGAAGAGTCGCTGGGCTCCGACGATTTCACCGACCTGTTCCGCGATATCCGTACGATCTTCAGCGGTGAACGCGCGCGCAAGGAGTTGCTGAAGGAGTTCCCTGAGCAGGTACTCGACAACTATGTCGACAACGCCCGTGCAGGCGAGTTCATCGACGACGTGCTGCTTCCGTACGCCGCAGCATTCACGCGCACTGCGGCTCAAGATTTCGGCCCCGGCCCCGAGTGGCGCACTGTCAATGACTGGTTGAAGCGCCTCGTCCGTATCGACAACAAGGATTGGCGACCTTCGGCGGTCTGGGCGATCAAGCACCACTCCGATGACCCGGACTTCCTCGCAGAGTTCCTGCGGAGACTCGAACGTGTGGCGGCGATCTCACTTCTTCGGGGCGAGTACACCACACCGCGCATCGCCCGCTATCTTGAGATCCTGCGCGATCTGAAAGCGGGACGGGGCCTCGCTTCCCCGTCGCTCGAGCTCAGTGAGCACGAGAAGACCGAAGCACGCGTTGCGATCGAAGGCGACGTGTACCGCATGCAGACACGTCGCGCCCGATACGTGCTGTTGCGCCTTGACGAGTTGCTCGCCCACGGTGCCGGCGCCACCTACGACCACAGCGTTATCAGCATCGAACATGTGCTTCCGCAGAACCCTGCGTCGGGAAGCCACTGGCTCGACGACTTCGACGATGCGACGCGTGAAGAATGGGTTCACAAACTCGGCAACCTGCTGCTGTTGAATCACCGGAAGAACTCGCAAGCGCGCAACTTCGAGTTTGCACGCAAGAAGGACCGCTACTTCAAGGGCGGATCCGGATCAGCAGTGTTCGCATTGACCACGCAGGTGCTGAGCTACAGCGAGTGGACGCCAGAGATCGTGGCTACGCGGCAACGCGACCTGACGGGCCTGTTGATCGACGAATGGCATCTGGCTTAGAGCCACGAGCGACTTGGTCAAACGAACGTTCTACGGGCTGCAGCTCCACCCCGGCATCACGCCCATAGCGACGGAAACGCTGAACTGAAACAACGGAAACGCTGGCGCGAATCTACGGAAACGCTGCCGTCAGCGCGTTCCGTCGCGCACTTCTGAAACGGATGCTGTTCCCGTGGCCTCAGCGGTGGAGAGGTCGAGCCCGAGGTCGACGAGCACGATGCGTCCGGAGTGCTGAGCGCCAGCATCCGAGGTGAGGCCGGCTTTGACCGCGCCGAAGGTGACGGTCGTCGCTGCGGTGAGCACGACGCCGTCGTTCTCTCCCGAATCGGGGTCGATTCCGCTGGGCAGATCGACGGCGACGACCAGCGCGGATGCCCGTTGTAGTCGCTTCACGACGTCGCGGGCGGCCGCGCGCAGTGCCCCACGGGCGCCGATGCCGAGGATGCCGTCGACGATCACATCGTAGGCATCCGGGTCGAGGTCGCCGAGAGCGATGGCCCTTGCCCCGGCACGAGTCGCCGTGTCGAGGGCCTCGTCGTGCACCCGGTCAGCGGTGCACAGGATGTCGACGTCCACGCCCTGCCCAGCGAGGACCGCGGCGGCGAACAGCGCATCACCGCCGTTGTCTCCGGCGCCGGCGAGCACCAGCATCCGTCGCGGATGCCCCTCGGCGATCACCGCGGCGAGCGCGGCCGCGGCCCGGCGCATTAGCGACACTCCTGCAGCCAGCAGGGGCGCTTCGGCGGCCCGCACCTGCGCGGCGGTGTATGAGGGGACGATGGCGGTCATGTGAGTCAGGGTAGCCATTCACGACGGCCGCGGGCAGCCCCGCCGCAACCGGCCACGAGCCGTTTTTCACGCACTGCTATGGTGACCTGATCTGCCGATGAGGGAGGATGCAACGTGCTCGACGTGTCGGTGCTGGGCACCGTGAGAGCCAGCAGCAACGGGCGGGAGCACCGGCTCGGGGGCGCCCGACAGCGCGGCCTGCTCGCCCGCCTCGTCGTCTCGCAGGGGCGCACGGTGACGACCGATCGGCTCATCGATGAACTGTGGGGCGATCAGGCTCCGCGCGATCCGGGGCACGCACTGCAGGCGCACGTGTCGCGACTGCGTTCGGCGATTCCGGTGCCGATCGTCTTCTCGCACGGCGGGTACCGCATCGACCCTGCCGGGGTGCGGACGGATGCTGCGCGCTTCGAGGATCTGGTGCGACAGGGCGACTCCTCGATCGCCGATGGCGACCTGTCACGTGCCGCGGATCTGATCGCCGGCGGGCTGGAGCTCTGGCAAGGAGAGGCCTACTCGGGCCTGTGGGATCTGACGGCTCTGCGGGCCGAGTCGGTGCGGCTTGAGAAGGTGCGATCGGCGGCGTTGGCCGACCGCATCGACCTCGACCTCGCCCTGGGGCGCAGCGCGGCGGTCACGTCAGAGTTGCATGCTCTTGTCGAGCAGGACCCGCTCTCAGAGCGCCACTGGGGCCAGTTGATCTCGGCACTGTACTGCGACGGGCGCGCCAAAGAGGCGCTCGAGGTCTTTCAGCGGGCACGGTCGATGTTCGCCGATCTGCTCGGCGCCGAACCGAGCACCGAGCTCAGTCGCCTGCATCTGGCGATCCTGCGCGAGCAGCCGCCCGAGAGCTTGTTGCGCCTGTCGATGATGACCGATGCCGGCGGCAACCGGAACCCACCGGCGCCGGACACTTCGGTGCGCCACCTCACCTCGAACGAGCCGCACCTGCTCGCCGCGGCATTGCGCGAGGGGCATGCGACGCTGCTGACGGGCCCGTCCGGCATCGGCAAGACGCACCTGCTGCGCGCGATCCGTAGCCGATACGCCAGCGTGCGCGATGCCATCACCCTGCTGACGGCGACGCCGCTGAGCCGGTCGGTTCCGCTCGGTGTCTTCGCGGTGGTCGTGCCCGAGCAGACGCTGACCCCGACCGCGCTGGTCGACCACTTCACGCGTCACCGCACGACGGCGGCGCTGCTGATCGACAACGTCGAACAGCTGGATGAGGCATCGTTGTTCGTGCTCGGACAGCTCATTCGCAATGCGTCGGTGCCGGTCGTGCTCACTGCGACCGACCTCACCGCCGTGCCCGCTGAGATCGAGGCGCTCTACGACAGCGGCGAGCTCGCCGAGATCGGCGTCGTGCCCCTCTCGGATTCGGATGCCGACGAGCTCGTGCTGCACACGATCGGCGGCACGCTGACCCCGTCGGCGCGCCAGCAGATCGTTCCGCTGTCGGGCGGCAACCCGCTGCATCTGCGCGAGATTCTCACCGCGTCGGTCGAGCAAGAGCGTCTGTTGCGCACACCGCACGGGTGGGAGCTGCAGGCGGCACCGGCATCGAGCGCGCGGCTCACACAGCTCGTCGGCGAACGCTTCACCGGGCTCGACGATGCGCTCATCGACGCGGCGACGATGGTCGGCATCGCCGGCGAATACCCCGCCGGCGCGCTCAGCACGGCAGAGCGTCGGATGCTGGCACGCGCCGATGTGGTGGGATACTCGGCGCCCGGGTGGCTCGTGCTGTCGCATCCGCTCGATCTCGTCTATCTGCGCGGTCGGTGCTCGGACGCCCTGTGGCGTGATCTGTCACTCGATGTGCTCACCGTGCTGCGCGGCGATGCGGCTCGGACGTCGCCGGCGGCGCGGCGTCGTGCGCACATCCTCGCGCTCGAGCTGGGTGAACAGATCGAGGTGCCGGCTACGGTCGAGCTCGCCGCGCACGCCCTGGCGGCGTTCGATGAACGGCTCGCGTTGCGTGCCGCCACGGCGGTCATCGAGCTCGACCCGGATAACGCGACGGCGCACCGGCTGGCTGGCTCGGCAGCATCCGTTCTGGGTGATCCCGACGGCGCTGCGACCCACTTCGAGAACGCGGCGGCGGCAGCGAGCACTCCGAGCGAGCGGGCGGCGGCCGCGCTGGCTCATGCCCGCCATCTGGGCCTGCGCCACTACGACGCGGGTGCCGCGCTCGACGTCATCGAGCGCGCGCTGCGCACGATCGATGACCCCGTCGAGGCCGCCCACCTGCAACGCGATGCCCTGCGCTGGTCGACGGTCGCGGGGCACACCCGGGCGATCGCGGATGCCCCGGGCGACACCCGTGACGCAGTGGCGGTGGTCAGCCTCATCACCGCGGCGCTGTCGGGCACGGTCACCGGTCCGCACGAGGGTGCCGTGCGCACGCTACGGCGGTTGCGCGGGGCCCCGGCCGATATCATCGCGGCCGTGCCGTCGGGCGCCGAGCTGATCGAGCTGGCCGAGATCATGGCGCTGTCGAACTCGGGTGATGTGCGGGCCGCGCGGCGGCGCCTGCTGGCGGCGATCAGCGAAGCGCATACGGATCGTCCTGCCGCACTCGGCGCGTGGGAGTACGCCCTGGCGTTCACGGATCTGCTGTCGGGCGATGTCGCGCACGCGCACGAGGTCGCCGTTTCGGCCGTCGCCCATCTGCGTTGGCGTGACATCAGCGGGCTGCTGCCGGCTGCGCTGACCCTGGTCGACACCACCGCGCGCGTGATCGGGCAGCCCCACGGCGCGGCCGACGTCGAGGCCATCCCGCCAGCGGCCGAGGGCGATCCGAAGGTGGCAATGTTGCGGGCCTGGTCGGCGGCATGGGAGGCGAAGTGCGCCGGTCGGCGCGACGACGCCGCGCGCCTACTCCTCGACGCGGCCCAGGGGATGCTGGCGGCACAGCACACCTTCTTCGCGGGGATCCTCGCGCACTGTGCTGTTCGGGCTGGGGCTGTTCGGGCAGAGGCAGCGCTGGTGACTGATGCCGTCCGGGTGCTGGAAGAGGCGCACGCGATCGGCGGTGGAGGCCTGCTGGCTTTGCTGTTGCGTCACGCCGTGGCGGTAGCATCCGATGATTCTGTGGCGCTCGGGACGATCGCCACCGAAGCCGACGCGCTCGGTCTCGCAACGACCGCGGCAGACACGCGGGCGATGCTGGCGTGCGGCCGTGCACCGGCAGAGCCGGGCACGGCCGCACTGTGGGCCGTCGACGCGACGGAGGCTACTCCCCCGGAATGACGGTGTAGCCGACTGTCGCCTCTTCACCCTCGGACGGCGCGATGATCGACACGTTGACGGTCAGTGAGTCTCCCTTGCGGAAGTTGAAGCCGGCCATCTCGCCCATGTCAGCCGTGCCCTGCTGCTCCCAGCCGGCGAAGTCGGACTTCACCTGGGCGACCAGTTCGTCCTTGCTGCGCGGGTCGGTGACAACGACGACCATGCCCTCATCCATGGTCATCGATTGGATGATGTTCTCTGACACGAGCGTGATCTCGGAGGGGAACCCCTCAGGCAGGCTTCCGAAGTCGACGGATGCCCCACCGCCGCTCATGCCCTCGATGAGGTCCTCGGCGACCTGTTCGGCGCCGCCATGCGCCGCCTGGTCGACGAGCGCGTCGATCGGGTTGCCGAAGCAACCGGTCAGCGTCGCTGCGACCCCCATCGCAAGCGCGCCGGTCACGAGTCGAACCCGCATGGATCTTGCCATCATCTTCTCCCCAGTCATCCCCGGTGGCGTCCGGTTGTTCGATCTCAGCATCCGGCGCTCACAGACCGCTCACATCGTTCTGCCTGGCCGATGGTCGCCCACGTTGTGAGTCGTCTGTGAGCGGCCGATGGTTGGGTGTCGACATGACGCACATCTGTCTGCGGGTGATGCGCATTCTGAGAGGGGAAGCAGATGGATACCTATACGGGAATTCTCGCGGCGTACTTGGCCGCGATGGTCGGAATGGTTGTCGTCGGCGTGGTTGTCTACGTGGTCACGGCTTTCTTCATGTCGAAGGTGTTCGCCAAGGCGGGCGTGCAGGGCACGTGGCGGGCGTGGGTGCCCGTCTACAACTTCATGGTCTTCTTCAAGCTCGGCGACCTCAGCCCGTGGCTGGTGCTGTACTGCTTCGCCGGGGCCGTGGTGCTGAGTTGGGTGGGCATCGGGTTCATCTTCTCGCTGGCGCTGTTCGTGGGCGGCGGTGTGGCCGCGTACCGCGTCGGACTCAAAACGGGCAAGGAGCCGGCGCTGGTCGCACTCTGGTTGATCCCGACGGCATGGTTCGGCGTCATCGGGCTGAGCAAGTCGACGTGGAACACCGCTGTGGCACCGGCGCAGTGGGCGGGCAACGGCTTTCTCGCCGACCGCACGGAGTGGCCGGGGGTTCCGGCACAGGCATCCGCTGTTGATGGGCCGGCGCAGCCGGAGCGCCCTGCGGGAGCCGGTGCCTGAGACGTTGTGCATCACCGAAGTGGAGGAAACGGGCTCATGACGCAGGGGCGGCGCATCTATGAGCGCCGCCCCTGCTATCACCATCAGGCGACGAAGTCGGCCGTCAAAGGCACGTCATGCCCGTAGGGCGGATCGATCTCGTGCTTGTCCACGCCCAGCTCACGTGCGAGCGCACGCACTTCCTCACCACGAGTGCGAGCGAGCTCCAGTCCTCGGAGATTCGAGTCAATCTGCTCGGGACGCGTCGCGCCGAACAGCAGAGAACACACGTTCGGGCTGCCAACAGCAAAAGCGATGCTGAACTCCGCAGCGGTGACGCCGAGAGATGCGGCGGCCTTCTCGATTGCGGGAACGCGCGCCTTAATGTCATCGCGGATGCCACCGATGTCAAGCCCGATGTGTCGAGACGGGGAGAGGTTGCCCGTGAGAATCCCGCCTTCGAGCGAGTCCGAGGCGTGCACCGACATGCCGGTATCCGCGAGCACCGCCTGATAGTCAGGCCCGTCGACGACATTCTGGCGCACGACCGAGTACTTCAGTTGCACCAGCTCCGGGGTAGGCAAGCCCTCTGCAACGCAGAAATCGTGCGCCTGACGAATCAGTTCCGGCCGCCAGTTGAGGCCACCCCAGACGCGGGCCCGCCCGGATGTCACGAGCTCCGCCGCGTCCCGGGCAAGCCGCTCAACGCTCATCTCAGCACGCGGATGCTCGACGATGATGACGTCGACTCGTTCCACGGCAAGTCGTCGCATGGACGCATCGAGCTGCGCCGTCAACGAGCGCTCGGGGTAGTCGAAGTACCAAACCTTCTCGGCGATAACAATGTCATCCCGCGAGAAGCTCGCCTCCTGAAGCATCCGTCCGAAGAGAACTTCGGTGTGCGGCTTGTCGCGGTAGTACGCGACGTCGAAGAACCGGATGCCGCGCTCGTAGGCGTGGTTGATCAAGTTGACGTTGGCTTCGAATGACAGCCGCGAATACGTGTGCCATGAGCCGAGGGAAAGCTCGCTGACTGCAATGTCACTCTTTCCGATGTTGCGCATCTTTTACTTCCTTTTCATTGCGTTGACGAACGCGCGTGCACGCGTCGATTGGGGGTTGGTAAGCACATCGGCCGGAGCGCCGAACTCAACGATGCGGCCTTCATCGAGCAGCGCCACTCTGTCGCTGACCTCACGCGCAAAGTTCAACTCATGAGTGACGATGAGCATGGTCATGCCTTCGCCGACGAGTTCACGGATGACATCCAAGACCTCGCCAACAAGTTCTGGATCGAGGGCGGACGTAGGTTCATCGAAGAGCATCACACTCGGGTGGGGTGCAAGTGCGCGGGCGATGGCGACGCGCTGTTGCTGACCGCCCGACAGCATGCCGGGGTACTGGTCAGCCTTGTCTGCGAGGCCCACGCGGTCGAGCAAGTATCGCGCCCGCTCTTCAGCCTGCGACCTGGACTGCCGGTGCACCACGCGCAGACCCTCACAGATGTTCTCAAGAGCGGTCATGTGCGGGAAAAGGTTGAACTGCTGGAACACCATTCCGAAGTGCTCACGTTGCCGCGCGCGCTTCTTCTCCGGTAGCGGGTGATAGACACCTGCCCGAAGATTGAATCCAAGCAACTCGTCTTGGTAGTGAACCGCCCCCGAGTCGATCGTCTCAAGCATGTTGATGCAACGCAGAAACGTACTCTTGCCTGAGCCCGATGGGCCGAGTAGCGATATCACCTCGCCGTGATGCAGGTCGAGATCAATACCTCTAAGCACATGGTTGTCACCGAAGATCTTCTCGACATCACGCGCGCGGATCAGAGGGCGGTCATTCGATTCAGTCAGTGACACCTCGGAATCCCTTTCCGTACTTGCGCTCCAGTTGTCGCTGTCCAACCATCGCGAGACTGGTCAGCACCAGATACCAGATGCAGGCAACGACGAGCAGGGGAATGGTCTGATACGTAACTCCGTAGATCAGCTGCACGGTGGTAAGCAACTCGGTGTACCCGATCACGAACACCAGTGATGTGTTCTTGAAGAGCGTGATCATCTCGTTGCCGAGCGAGGGGATAATCACGCGAATCGACTGGGGAGCGATGATCCGACGCATCGACTGCCAGCTGGTCATCCCCATCGAACGGGCTGCCTCGAGCTGCCCGCGCGGCACCGACAGAATGCCTCCGCGGTAGATCTCGCCGATGTATGCCCCCTGGATTAGCGTGAGCCCCAGAATGGCTGCCGTCGATTGCGAGATCAACTGATTCGTAGGAAATGACGCCAATGGAGGCAGGAACGGTAGCCCGATTGGAATCTGCGGCAACAACGCTGAGAGGAAAAAGATGAACAGCAGCAGCACCAGCGCTGGAATCGCCCGGATGAACCAGATGTACACTGCACCGACCGCTTGGAAGACAGGGTTCACGGACATCCTCAAGTAAGCAACAAGTCCTCCCATCACCAGGCCGCTGAGCGCACAGATGACGGTCAGCACGATGGTGTTGCGCAGTCCGGCCAGGATGTCTGGGTGGAGCAGGTATTCCCAGACCACATCCCACTGCCAGTTCTGCCCTCGGATGAAGAAGTCGATCAGTCCCAAGACCATGACGGCAACGACGACGGCGGAGACCCACCACGAGGTACGTCGTGGCTTGGCGAATCGATAAGTTGGCGCAACTGAGTCGGTCTGCTCCATGCTCTGCGCCGACCGCAGCGCAGTCTCAGAACTTTGAGCCATTGATCTCGATCTTTTCCAGCCCAAGGCTTTCCTGACCCCACTCCGCAAGGATGCGGTCGTAGGTGCCATCGTCCTTCATTGCCGTGAGCACCTCGAAGATGGCGTCGCGCAGTTCGGTGTTCGCCTTCGGGATGCCGACGCCGTACGGGGCGAGGTGCTCCGGTTCGCCGGCAAGCTCGAACTGGTCCGGCTGGTCGGCGACAAGCTCATTGGCAACCGCCAGATCGGACCATTCGACGTCTACGCGGTCGCTCTGCAAAGCGAGAGTTGCCGTCGGGCCGTCAGCGTAGCCTTGGATGTCAATGGCGGGCAGGCCCGCATCGAGGCACTTCTGCTGCTCTTCATCGGCATAGCCCTGTTGGATACTGCCTTTGACGATCGCAAGGCGGGCACCACAAAGGTCGTCCCTGCCTGCAATGTCAGCCGGGTTGCCTTTCTGCACGATGAGGACGACGCCGCCTTCGACAAGGTCTACGAAGTCGAGCGTCTTACGCCGCTCGGCGAAGTCGCCAGCAGCGAGCGCAACGTCGTAGCGCTGAGCGAGCACGCCAGGAATCACGGCGTCCGAGGAGACCTTCTCGAACTGGGCTTCGAGACCCAGCCGTTCGGCGTACTCCTTCGTCAGGTCGACGATGAGCCCCTTCATCTCGGGGCTACCAGTGTCTGTGTACTTGAGAGGTTTTACGCTACCGCTGTCTGCGGCAACGAGAACGCCAGGCGTGCTCAGCGCGCCGGCGAGGTCGATCTCACCGGGTGCACTTGAGACGTCAGACGATCCAGATTGAGTTGCGGACGAGCAAGCAGCGAGTGACGCGGCGAGCGCGAGCGACGCTGCCAATGCGACTGCCCTGGGAGTACGAAGCTTCATTGCTTCTCCTTTCGTTGGAGGGGGTTGTTCAGCACGCTATCGTCGCTTCACAAGATAGTCAACATATTGACTATCTTGAGCCGGTCCACGCTAAGCTCCAAGGACGACCTGGCTCACAGTTGCGTTGGAGGCACCACCTGTGGACGAAAGCAACCCCGAGAACGAAGCTGCGTCTCACATCGGCATGGCGTTCGACGACGTGACGTACTGGTCATTTGTCGAACGCTTCAGCCATGAGGCGAACGGCAAGATGCCGTGGCTCGATCTCGAGGCTGCGACGTTCTTCATGACGTTGCACCGCGCCTTCGAGCTGATCGTCTACGACATCCGGGGCGAACTCGAGCAACGGCTGACTCCAGCCGGCCTGCGCGTGCTAATAGTTCTCGTCACTGCGGGGCGGATGACCATGTTGCGCGTCGCCGAGCTTGCGGGCATGAGCCGCGCCGCCGTCTCCGCGCTATTGAAGCGCTTAGAAGCTGAAGGATTGGTCAGCCGCACGCCTTCCGAGAATGATGGGCGCAGCATCCTGATCGAAGCGACACCTGAGGGCGCCGCTCTCATGGCCGAGGTATACCGCGACTACAACGCGCGTGAAAGCCTGTGGTTCTCGAAACTAGATGCCAACGAGGCCGAAGTGATCAAGACCGCTCTGTCACGTCTGGCATCAAGCCTGAGTGAGGTGAGGCGCCGGAGCTAGCGAGTACGGACGACCCGACTCATCGGCAACTCAGTTGAAGTAGTCCTCGTCGACCTCGACCGCGCTGAAGTACTTCTCCTCCTGCACACCGACGCGATACGCGATCATGAGCTCGACGAGCCGGGAGCCGTCGATCAGGATGATCCGCGACGGCACTTTGTTCGCGTACTCGCTGGCACCACTGGTGAAAGCGCTGGTCGTGAGGAACACACCCCGAGATGCCCCGAAGCCATGCAGCGCTCCGACGAACGCCTGTATCGCCTCGCGCCCGACGTTGTTGCCTTCTTTGTAGCGCTTGGCCTGGATGTACACCTGATCGAGACCCAGCGCGTCTTGGTTGATCAATCCGTCGACGCCCTCGTCGTTGCTCCCGCCGATGCGCCGCCCGCGCTGGGCAGCCCCGCCGTACCCCATCTTCAGCAGCAGGTCGACCACGGCTTGCTCGAAGAAATCAGGATGGCTGTTGCGCAGCCGCTCGAGCAGATCTTCGCCAACCGTGGTCTCGATGCGGGAGATCGCATCCTCGATGACCTCGATGGGGTCAGCAAGCTCGTCCGTCGGACGGTCACTGGTCGAGGAAGGTGAGTTGGATGCTGTCTTCTCGGGCCAGAACGGAGCGAATACCCTCTTCGCCAACGCATAGTCGAACCCGGTCGGGTACTGCGCGAGGGCAGTGCGTCCAGCGTCGTTGATCACGTAGCGTCCGCGTTCGGGACGATCCACCCACTGCGCCTTGCTCAGATTGCTCAGCGCCCAGCCCATGCGCTGCTCGAACCGGGTGCCACCGGACTTCAGAGTCTCGGCGCGAGCCTCGTCTCCCACGTTCGCGTAGTCGGCAACGGCATCGAAGACCTCGCGGCGGTGGCGGCTCTGACCGTCCGAGAGTACCTGCAGCGTCGGCACGACGAGCATGGGCCAGATAGGAACGAGTGATTCTGCTTCAGACATGTCGTGTCTCCTTGCCTTCAGGGACAGCGCGGTCTCAGATTCCGAGGTCGGGCAGGGCGTCGACGATCTTCATCGTGTCGAGGCTGACCGTCACGATGCGGCCGATGAGGTCGATGATGTAGCGCGGCTCATTGTGTTCGCGTGACCAGTCGTTGGGGTCGTTGACGATACCGGAAGCCTTGTCGGTCTTGACCTGGTAGCGCTCGATGATCCAGTCGAGCGCCGACCGGCTACCGAGCATGTAGCGCTGGGCATCTTCGGGGATGCCGTCGATATCGATGAACGTGTTGTAAGTGATGCGGGTCTTGTCCCACGCGCCGGCCTTGCCTGCGTACTTCATCTTCTGCACTGTGAACCGGTCGTACGCATCCTCCGGAGCACCCATGTGGATGGTCTCGGTGAGCGGATACGGTTCCACCGTTTCGTATCCGATGTGCATGTCCGACAGCTTCCGCCCGGCGTTGGCGAACGCCTCGAAGCGTTCACGGCCCGGCACCATCGGGATGCGGGGCAGCTGCTTCTTCAGGTCGGCAGCGTAGCGTTCACGGTACTCGGGTGAGTGCAGCAGCCCGTAGACATAGAAGAAGATGCCATCTTTGGTGACCTGAACACCGTACTCGTGCTGGTACTCGCCGAGTGCCCAGTCGGTGATGTTGTCGATGCGTTCCGGATCAGCGAGGAGCTGATTGGCATCCGGCTGAGTGTACGAATAGCGGGCGAATACCTGTCCGGAGTCAAGCAGATGAAGGTCGGGTATGTTGCGATTCATCAACGCAGCAAAGTCAGGAAAGTGCGTAGAGGGGGAAGTGAGGTAGATCGAGAGAGTGAGGCCGGCCCTTTCTGGAAAGTAACGCTCGATCGCTGCGGGCCGTTCGAGGATTTGAGAGTGCACGAACAAGTGTTGGCGATTGAAAGGGCGATAGTCAGCGATCCGGATGCTCCCCGAGCTGGGATCAATCGCCTGCCCCTGCAAGAGTCTGTTCTTGAGGCCAACTGACCAGCTGATCTTGCGCTTGTCACTCGTGATCATCCGTTCAAGCGGCTCAGCGCTATCGGAATTGACCCAGGCTCGTTGTTCAGCGTTGAAAACTCCAATGAGTCCATCGGCTCGAGCGGCAACTTCGCTTGAATCCGCCCCGTACACCCAAGCATCCCTGCTTGTGGCAACCCCTGTGCCGAAGCGGTCGAATAGCTTCTCATCAGTCTTGTCGCGACTCCCGATGGGCGGATAGGCGTCATAGTTTGGATCACGCTGGTTGATCCAGTCACCCTCGACGTTCGGGGTGATCGTCTGCCAATCGAGCGTGCGGAGGCGTGCTCCATCAACAGTGATGAGCTTCTCGTCGCGAGTGAGGTAGTCACCGATGTCCTTATAGTGCAGAGTGCTATCGGCGACAGCGCCGGGACGCTTGATGAGCAGCAGGATCGCGACGGTGGTCTTCGACCCCTCGCCGAAGATGTTGTCCTTCTCCTTGCGACGCATCTCGCCGGCCGAACGGGCGTTGCCCCGGAGGTTGTAGACGTAGATGTCGTGGAACTCGCGGCTGAGGGTTTTGCGAAGCCCATCCGCCGAATTCGAATCGATGTAGCCGCCGTTGGAGACGTAACAGATGATGCCGCCCTGGTCGGATCTCAGCACGCGGTTGGAAGCCCAGCGAATAGCCCTGACGTAGGAGTCGTAGAGATTGCGCTTCAATGACGCGAGTGACCGCTCCGCGTAGGTCTCTTCGATTGTGCGATCTAGCGTCGGATACTTCAGGTTGGCGTTGTTGTCGTTGCCGCTGGTCTGCCCGACCGAGTACGGCGGGTTGCCGACGATCACGCGGATGTCGAGGGCGTTCTGTTCGACGACGCGATCGCTGTTCGAGGTGAACATGCGCTCGTCGAGCGCGTCGCCGTCTTCGGTCATCTGGAACGTATCGGTGAGCACGATCCCCCCGAACGGCTCGTAGCCGACAGCATCCACGTCGTCGCCGCGCTCACGTGCCTGGTCTTGCTGGAGGGCGTGGAAGGTCGCTTCGATGTTGATCGCGGCGATGTAGTACGCCATGAGCAGGATTTCGTTCGCGTGCAGCTCCTGCGTGTACTTGCGCAGCAGATCCGCCTGGTCGATCAGCCCGGACTGCAGCAGCCGCACGATGAACGTGCCGGTACCGGTGAACGGGTCAAGCACGTGCACACCCTCGTCGCTGATGCTCGCACCGAAGTGCTCACCGAGCGCGTCGTTGACGGCGCGGAGGATGAAGTCAACGACTTCCATCGGGGTGTAGACGATGCCGAGGCTCTCGGCGACACGGGGAAAGGCGAGCTTGAAGAACCGCTCATAGAGTTCGGTGATGATCTTCTGCTTGCCCGCCGCACTGGTGATACCTTCAGCGCGCACCCGTACGGAACGGTAGAAGTTCTCCAGGTGCGCCGTCTCGGAGTCCAGGTGGTAGCCGTCGAGCACGCTGAGCATGCGGTCCATCACCTGGGAGACCGGATTGTGCTCGCTGAACGCATAGTCCTCGAACAGTGCATCGAACACGGGCTTCGTGATGAGGTGCTGCACGAGCATGTCGACGGCGTCGCGGCTGGTGATGCCGTCGTTCAGGTTCGCCTGCAGGGCTTCGTGGAAGCGGGTGAACTCGGTCTGCGCGTCGGGCACGGTATCGAGAATCGTCTGGATGCGGGTGACCTGACGGTCGGCGATGTCTTTGACGTCGCTGGCCCAGTCTTCCCAGTACCGACGGTCGCCGACCTTCTTCACCATGCGGGCAAAGATCGCATCCTGCCACTCGGCGGCGTTCGCCATCGAGAACAGGGCAGCGTTCGCGTCAGCATCCGATGATGCCGTGCCGGCGTCGCGGTCGTTACCGCCTCCGCCGATGCCGATCACGTCGATACGGTTGTTGGCCTTCTTGTCGAGGTCGATCTTGTTGATCATCGCCTCGAAGCGGTCATCGTGCGCGCGCAGTGCCTGCAACACGTCCCAGACGACTTTGTACTTCTTATTGTCGTTCAGTGCCGTCTCGGGATCCTGCGACGCGGGCACCGCGATGGGCAGGATGATGTACCCGTACTCCTTGCCCTCGGCGCGGCGCATCACCCGCCCGACGGCCTGAACCACATCCACCTGCGAGTTGCGTGGGTTCAGAAACAGCACCGCGTCGAGGCTCGGAACATCCACACCCTCGGTGAGGCACTTCGCATTCGTGAGGATGCGGCACTCATCAGCTGCCTCTCCGCCCTGCAACCAGTCCAGCCGGGCGGAGCGTTCCAGAACGTTGAACGTGCCGTCGACGTGCTTCGCCTGCAACTCGAGGGCCGAATCGCCGTCGCGAGCGTTCATGAGCAACTCGCGGCCGATGACGTTCATCTGATTCGCGATCGCCTTGGACTCCTTAATGTTCCTCGCGAACGCGACCGCCCGCTGCATCGGTGCGTCATCCGTGATCGAGAGGCGTTCGCCGTTGACACCGCGCTTGGAGAGACCGTTCCAGCATCCGACGATCCGAGCGACGTCATCGAGGTTCATGTCACCCTCGCGGGCGAGGAGGTCTTGGAAGCTGGTCGCGACCGATTCTTCGTCGACGGCGAGGATGAGCACCTTGTAATCAGAGAGGTGCCCCATCTCGACCGCCCGCCCGAACCCCAGGTGATGGAACTCGGGACCGAACGTGTGCTCGTCATCCATCGAGTAGGTGACGATACCGTCTTTCGCGGCCTTCGCCTTCGAGTCTTCGACATACACTCGCGGGGTAGCCGTCATGTACAGTCGCTTCTTCGCCGCGAGGAACTCGGTGTTGTGCACGCGCACGAACGCGCTGTCATCACTGCCGGGCTGGGAGATGCCGGTAGTGCGGTGTGCTTCGTCACAGACGACCAGGTCAAACTCGGGGAGGCCGAGCTGCTGCGCCTGATGGATCACATCGATCGACTGGTAAGTGGAGAACACTACCGAGACCGTCTCCGCACCGGTGGAGATCTGGAAACGATGGAACAGCTTCGCCGGGTCGGTCGTCGCGGGAAACCCAAGGTCGTGGGCGGAGACGTCCTCATTCTCCTTGCGCCCCACCGACGAATCCGAACACACGGCGAACGGCCGGATTGGGACATCGGCCTGTGCCGTCCATTCGTTCAACGTCTGCTGCAGCAGCGCGATCGATGGCACCAGGAACAGAACCGAGCCTCCGACGGGGACGTACTCTTCAACGAGCTTGAGGGACGTGAAGGTCTTGCCCGTGCCGCACGCCATGATCAGCTTGCCGCGGCCGTGCGTCTCGAACCCGGCGATCACATCGTCGATCGCCTCGCGCTGGTACTTACGTGGAGCCTTGCCTGCGCCCTTGTAGAGAACCTCGGGGGTGCGCGGGTCAAACAGCGACCAGTCGATCCGCGAGTCGGCAAGATTGTTCAAGTCGACGCGCTGCACGGGCTTTGACTGGTCGTTCAGCGCCGCCTCAGCGTGCTTCGACCAGTTTCGCGCCGTCGTGACGATCATCCCGCTGGTGAACGGATCCTTACCGAGCTCAGTGAAGAACGAATCGATCTCTTGCTTCGGCAACGACCGGGCCGGGTCGTAGAACTTCGCCTGGATAGCGGTGAGCTCACCCGTGTAGCGATCCTGCGCCACCAGATCGATGCCCGTATCGGGTCGGCCCGCACGCCCCGGCCACTCTTGCCACATCCACACATCCGAGAACAAGTCCACATACTTCGGCTCGGTCTGCAGGTAGCTCTTAAGGAACCGCTCGAACTTTGAGCCCTTATCTCGCTCGTTCGTCGCCGAGAAATACATGTCATCCAGCAGATGCCACAGCGTCACCTGCGGATTTGTCGGCCTCAGCGACCGACGCAACAGTCCCGTGGCCTCGGCGCCATCTGACGAAGCAGCATCCGACATCGACGTGAATGAGACAGACATGGGTCTATGCTCTCGCATCCCGGACAACTGCCTTACCAAGTGAGCACGAGTGTCTCCCACGACCGCTCATGTCGGCGGCCTCTCCTACGCTCAGCCTTGTGCAGAAGGCACAGAACGACTGCGACGAAGGAGTCCACCATGCGAGTACCCGCCTACCACTCGATCAACGCCAGCGACCCTGACGTGCACCACGTGCACAGCGACTGCCCCAGCGGGCGGCAGATCCCCGAGCGCAACCGCCGGTCGGGAACCAATAACTGGCGGCTGTGCACACATTGTCGCGGCATGTGACGTGACGAGGGGTCGGCGAATCCTGTTCGCCGACCCCTTCCGAGAAAACGTCTAGCGAGGTAGACTTTGGTTTCTGAACAACCGACACGCAAGGTGATCAAGCTACTCAAGCGCCGCAACTGGCGACCGCTACGAACTGCGGGAAGCCACACCACGTGGCAAGGGCCGAACGGCACAACGTTCACGCTCCCCGACGGCCACACCACGATCAGCCCCGGCGTATATCGAAATCTACTGAAGGCTCTGCACCAGGACGAGCAATGACTACCTACGAAGCGACCGTGATTCGCGATGGCAAATGGTGGATGGTCAGCATCCCTGCCATCGACGGCCTGACTCAAGCCCGCCGACTCAGCGAAGCTACCGATATGGCACGCGAGTACATCGCCGCCTCTCAAGACATCGCGATCGAGAACGTATCTGTCACGCTCCACTTCGGACCCATCGGCGGATTGCGCAACATCGAAGACCGGGTCGCCACCATCGTCGACGAACGCAATCGCGCGGCTGAACTAGAGCGGGCTGCGTCTACCCAGTCAACGGAGCTTGCACGCGATCTCGCCGCGGTGAACGTTCCGGTGCGCGACATCGGCGCAATCCTCGGCATCTCGCATCAACGCGCACACCAACTCATCGCAACACGCTGACTCACGCAAGCGCACACGGAGTCCAGCCACGTGCGACCGAAGTGCGCCTTTGACAGTCCGACTAGAAAGTGATCTCCGTCGTAATCTCGACGCTGTTGATCGCACCCGTCGTGCGCGCAAAGTTCGCGCCGATCTTGGCAACCTCGCCAGTGCCTGCGGCCGCAATGCGCAGCGCGCTCTTGAGGTTAGCTTCGGCTTCGCGAGTTCCGCTGAGCGTCATCTTGTATCGATTGATCTGATTCAGCCCTGAACGCATCTCAACCAACGCGATCAGCTGGTGGTCGTTGCCTAGGTTGTGCTTCTCTACGTACGCGGCGGCCACCTCCGGAGCAGACTCAGCACCCGGAAAGGTCATCTGACCCGCGAGCCGCTGTTCCAGCTTCTTCGACACGTCACGCCCTGCACTCGCATCTCCACCGCCGATCGGGAGCTTGACCTTTACCCCGCCCTGCGTATTGGACTCAGCCCGTTCGATCTTGGCTTCGACGAACTGCACCTCTGTTGCCCCGAGGATGCGCGCGACGTTCGCGAGGTGGTGATACTTCTCGCTGGCAAACGTCTCAACGGCGTGCTCTGCCAGCTCATAGCCATCGGCGTCGTACGGGTTCTTGATCAACAGCACGCCCGACGCGAGCTTTCCATCGCGGCGCAGAAGCTCCCGCACCGCCAGCACCCTCGCTTCGTTCGCTTGAGGCTCCTCTGAAAACGGCACGATCATGGCCTCTGTGTCTTCCAGAAGCGCGATCGAATCTCTCGTATCGGCCATCTTCCGGTATGTCGCGTCCGTCGCGACCAGAACGGAACGCGGGCGAAACGCTGTGATCTCGGAGCTCGTCATTGCTGCTCGCTTGCCTTTCGGGAACCGACAACTGCTTGTTCAAGATCTGTCAGCAGCTTCTCGACGTGTTCGCTGCCGAGGCTGCCCGTCACTACCGTCACTGACGTCTTGAATTTCTTGCGCCCGAGCTTGATCGGGTCAGACGCACGAACACGCTTCGCATACCGCTCCGCGTCTTCTAGAAAGGCAGGGCTGCGATCAGCCCAAGTTCCGACAAGCACGAGTCTCGGAGCTTTCTTGCCCATCGCATCCGACCACTGCTTCAGCAGTGCAAGGTGATTGCGCACAAGGTCGATGTGAGCAGCGTCGCGCACTTCGATGAGGTCAGCCCGGAAGAGATACAGAACCAGATCGGACTGGTGGTAGGCGTCTTTCCACGCGGCATACTTGGCCTGCGGGTCGCCCGACACGTCGTCCACGATCGCAAACTTCGTTGCCGTCCCATTGGCATCAAAGGTGAACTCTTTCGCGGGATTGTCGTTGTCTTCGGCACCTGCCCCGGCACGCCGATCACACAAGCCCTCCAAGAGAGTCGTCTTTCCAACGCCCTTGGCGCCGAGCACTGCCACCGACTTGTCCGCGGGCGATGCGGCCGCTCTCACACCAACGGCGGTGGCAATCGCACCGGCAGCGGCGACAACGCCGACGACTGCCAGCGGTATGAGCGGTAGTGGCATCGGCGCGCTCCCCTTCTATGCGTTGCCGCGATCGGGCGTCCGAACCGCAGACGCCGTCAGTTTCTGATCCTATGGGCTCAGTGCTCAAGAACGCGGATGCAACCGGCGATCTCGTGCCCGTGAGAAGCTGACCCACATGGTTCATGTCGTCGGCGCAATCATCGTTCGTGACGGCCTCGTCTTGGCTGCACAGCGCGGCGTCGGTCGACAGCTGGCCGGGATGTGGGAGTTCCCTGGGGGCAAAGTCGAAACGGGTGAAGCGCCAGCCACCGCGCTTGCTCGTGAAATCCGCGAGGAACTCAACATGGACGTCCGCGTCGACTCTCATTTCGATACGACGATCCACTCGTATCCGTTTGCCCGAGTGACCCTCGACACGTACTTCGCCGAGCTTGCGAGCGGCACACCAGTCGCGTCAGAACACGCAGAGTTGCGCTGGTGCACGGCGAATCATCTGGAGGAACTCATCCGGGCGCCCGCGGATGTTCCTAGGCAAATCAGGGGCTGCTCATGGCCTCGACAATCCGAGTGCCGGTCTCGGGCCCGGGCCGGAAGCAGGCGACGAGTTGGTCCTCGCCCGACAGTTCGGGCGGGCTCCCCGCGCAAGCGCTGACTGCACGCCAGCACCGGGTGCGGAACGTGCAGCCACTGGGCGGGTCGATCGGGCTCGGCGCGTCGCCGTGCAATACGATCCGCCCTGGTTGGTCACGCATGCGGGGATCGGGAATCGGCGATGACGAGAGCAGTGCCTGTGTGTAGGGATGCTGGGGGTTCTCGTAGACATCACGCGTAGCCCCCTGTTCGACGATCCGACCGAGGTACATCACCGCGACTCGGTCGGCCATACTGCGGACGACGGCTAGATCGTGCGAGATGAACAGGTAAGCCAGCCCCAGCGTTGATTGCAGTTCCTTCAACAACGCCACGATCTGCGCCTGCACCGACACATCAAGTGCCGACAGTGGCTCGTCGAGCACCAGCACCCTCGGTTCGACGGCGAGAGCACGGGCGATGCTGATGCGCTGCCGCTGACCGCCGGAGAACTCGTGGGGGTAGCGGTCGAGGTGCTCTTCGGTCAAGCCCACCATCTCGAGCAGCTCAATACTGCGCTCACGCCACCGTGACCGGGGCACGAGCGCCCGATGGATCTCAAACGGCTCCCGTAGCACCGACTCAATCGTGAGTCGGGGGTTGAGTGAGGAGAACGGATCTTGCAACACGATCTGCACATCGCGACGAAACTGCAGCGCATCCCGTCGACCGCCAGCAATGGGCTCTCCGTCGACCTTGATGCTCCCTCCACTTGGGTCTTCCAGGCGAGTGATCAACGACGCGAGCGTGCTCTTGCCACATCCGGATTCTCCGACCAGCGCAAGGCACTCGCTAGCAGCGAGGTCGAGGTCAATGCCGTCGACGGCTTTGACCGTTGCTCGTGGCCCGCGTAGTCCTGTTCGGCGAACCGGATAGTGTTTGGTCAGGCTACGGGCGACAATGAGCGGCTCAGGCATGACTGACCTCCTTGGTCTGCTGCGCGGACCCGACGAGGTGACATGCGACGGTACGACCGTCTTCCGCATGCCTCAGCTCGGGAACCGTCGTGCGGCATCTCTGTTCGGCGAGCGGACACCGAGGAGCGAACGGACACCCGGTGAGCTCATCGCACGGATCGGGAAGTCCACCGCCGATCGGCGTGGGCAGCACATCCTGATCGGGGCGCGGCACCGACTCGAGCAACCCGCTGGTGTACGGGTGCAGCGGGTCGAGCAGAATCTGCTCCGCCGTGCCCTGCTCGAGCAAGACACCTGCGTACATCACGATGATTCGGTCGGCGATCTCAGCTGCGACTCCGACATCATGGGTGATCAGTAGTAGTGCCATGCCCTTCTCTCGCCGCAACTCCGTGAGAAGCGTCAGAATCTGTGCCTGCACGGTCACATCGAGCGCAGTCGTCGGCTCGTCGGCGATGAGCAGCTGGGGGTCAAGCGCAAGGGCCATGGCGATGACGATGCGCTGGCGCATGCCGCCCGACATTTCGTGCGGATAGTCGCGTGCACGACGCTCCGCGTCCGGAATCTGCACCGCCTTCATCAGCTCGACGGCTCTTCTTTCGGCCTCCCGGCTTCCCATCTTGCGGTGCACGGTGAACATCTCAGCGATCTGCCGCCCGACCCGCTGCACCGGGTTCAATGCCGACAGCGCATCCTGGAAAACCATGCTCATCCGCTGCCCGCGGATGCTCTTCAGCGTGCTGTCTGAACCGATGAGCGATTCACCGCTGAAGCGCATCAACTCCGCACTCACATCCGTCGTATCGGTGGGATGCAAGCCGAGCAGGGCCTGCGCCGTCACCGACTTGCCCGAACCGGATTCCCCGAGTATCACGACGCACTCCCCCGGCTGCACGCTGAAGCTCATCGAGTGCACTGCGTGAACTGGACGCTCCTTCGACTTGACAAAATCGACGCGCAGATTCTCGACCGCGAGCAGCGGCTCGGTCGGGCTGGCGTTGCTGGGGTTCATCATTAGCGCACTTTCGGGTCGAGTGCATCGCGCACGGCATCGCCGAGCAGCACGAACGCCAGGACAGTGACGCTCAGGAACAGAGACGGGAAGAGAAGGAGATGCGGATGCGAGTTGAAGTAGTTCTGCGCGGTGTTCAGCTGCAGTCCCCAGGAGATCGCCGGGGGCTGCAGACCCACCCCGAGATAAGTGAGTCCGGCTTCTCCGGCGATGATCCCTCCGATGCTGAGGCTGCTCAGCACGATCACCGGTGCGATCGAGTTCGGCAGGATGTGACGCAGCATCAGCCGGCCGCTGGATGCGCCGAGGGCACGAGCCGCGCGGACATACTCCATGTTCTTCGCGCTCATCACGCTCGAACGCATCAAACGGGTCATCGTCGGCCATGAGAAGATCGCCAGTGTGATGCACACGGTCGCCACGTTCCGCGTGCCGATCGCCGTCAGAATGACGATCGCGGCGACCATAAACGGGAAGCCGTAGAAGACGTCGGTGATGCGTCCCAGCACGTTGTCGAACCAGCCGCCGTAGAACCCAGAGAGCAGTCCGAGAACCACGGCGATGGCCATGGCCGACACCGTGACCACGATGCCGATGGTGATAGAGGGGTTGGCACCGTAGATCACGTTGGCATAGAGATCGCAGCCCTGCACATCGAACCCAAAGGGGTGTCCCGGCTCGGGTTCAGCTCCGCTTCGTGTCAGGTCGCACTGCCGGGGGTCGCCGTGCCCGAACAACCCTGCGAACGGGGCAGGGAACAGCGAGATCACGACCAGCAGACCGATGACCGAACCGGGAATTGCGAACCGGGGAATCAGCAGCGCCCGCCAGGCTCTGCGCACGGCGGAGAGCCGTTTCGTCTCATTCGTCCGCTTCGGGGAGGCCGGCGACGGAGATGAGTCATGCACGGTGGTGACGTTGGTCTCAAGCACGTCGAATCCTTGGGTCGAGATATGCGTAGGTGATGTCGACGATCAGGTTGACAACAAGGAACACCAGCACGAGCAGCGTCGATATGCCCACGACTGCAGGTCCGTTCTGCTGTCCAATGGCCTTGAAGACCTCGTTGCCCAGACCGGGGAGATTGAAAATGCCCTCGATGATCACGGCGCCGCCGAGCAACGCGCCGAACTCGATCCCCAGAAAGGTGATCACGGGGATGAGCGAGTTGCGCAGCGCGTGGTGCACGATGACCCGCCTGCGCGGCATCCCTTTAGCGATCGCGGTTCGCACGTAGTCGGTGGAGAGGTTCTCGATCAAGCTTGTCCTGGTGAGGCGGGCGACGGCGGCGAGACCGAGCAGGGCGAGCACTGCCGCAGGCAGGATGAACGCGACGGGCCATCCGGCGCTGGCGCCGGCAACCGGGAACCATCCGAGCTCGACACCGAACAGGATCTGTGACACGTAGGCAACGACGAACAACGGCACCGCGAAGGCGAGCGTCGTCAGGACGCCGACCAGCTTGTCCTGCCATCCACCGCGGTTCAGCGCCGCCCAGATCCCGAGCGGAATGCCAACGATGATCTGCAGCACCCAGGCGGTCACGCCGAGCATGATGCTCGTAGGCCAGTTGCGAGCGATGATGTCCGAGACATCGCGCCCGAGAAAGTCCGTCCCCATGTTCCCCTGAAGGAGGTTCAGCATGTACTTCGCGTACTGCACGGGCAGCGGGTCATTGAGGTTGTAGCGCTCGCGCAAAGCGTTCTGCGCAGATTCAGAGATGTGGTGCACCCCGCCGCCGAGTGCGGCGATGGGGTCACCGGGCAACGCGAACACGACAACGAAGATCAGGAACGTCGTTCCGAAAAAGACCGGAATGACCTGGAACAGGCGGCGGATCACGTAGCCGAACATGTCACTGCTTTCATGATCCGGGTGAGGCAAACAGGAGCTCGCCTCACCCGGGATCCTGGTTGGGCTACTCGACGACTTCCACGGCGGCAAGGCTACCCAGCCCTGCGAAGCCGACCGGAACCGACTCGATCTTCTCCGACCATGCGACGGTGTACTTCCCGAAGTACAACGGCATCACCGTCAACTCTTCCCAGAACAGCGACTCCGCCTCTTGGAAGTATGGCAGTCCCTCTTCGAGCGGCAGTGCGCGGCCAGTATTCATGAGGGCGTTGAACTCATCATTCGAGAATCCGCTCTCGTTGGCAGCACCGGTAGGACTTCCGAACGGATCGAGCATCGCCTCGATGTGCGGGTAGTAGGCGCCCCATCCGGCGAAGAAGGGGCCATCGGCGGCCTGCGCGCCGATGGTCTCTGTGAACTTTGCGAACGGGTCGATCTGGAAGGTGATGTCCTCGATACCGAGGTTGTTGCGCAACTGATTGGCAACCGCCTGAAGGATCTGGTCGTTGTTCCCGTACTGGTATGCCCACAGCGTGAGCGGTCCGCTCCAGCCGCCGGCGCTCTCGAGCAGCGCCTTGGCACCGTCCGGATCGAACTGGCACGCGGCGCAGGTGTTTTCGACGCCGCCGAAGGTAGAGCTCTCGGCCAGCGACTTCGCCGGCACACCCGACCCCTTGAGGATGGTGGAGGTGAGCGCCTCGCGGTCGATGGCCATCGAGAACGCCTCACGCACACGCCGGTCCGTAAAGCGCTCGTCCCAGGTCGGGAACCCGAAGTAGCTCAGACTCGGGATCTTCGCGACGGCAGTGCGTCCATCGACACGCTGGTCGACATCGGCCAACCGGTCCGTGGGCACGGGGTAGACGACATCGACGTTGCCGGCGAGGAGGTCGTTGAACGCGGTATCCATCGACTGGTACGGCGAGAAGACGATCTCATCGCTCTGCCCGGCCTCACCCAGGTACTCCTCGAACCGCTCCAGCACGATCGGCTCGTTCGGAGAGTAGCTACCCACGATCGCGTATGGCCCGTTTCCGATCGGCGCCTTGTCGTAGCCTTCGGGGTCTTCGAACGCGGCCTTCGGCATCGGGGCGAAGGCGAACGATGTGACCGAGTACGGAAAGAGTCCTGACGGCTCAGTGAGGGTGACAGTGAACTCCGTGTCGCTCACGATCTCGAGGCCGGACAGCTCCGTCGCTGTCGGGTCGCCCTCTGCGGGGTTGAGATCTGCGTAGCCTTCGATGTTCACGAAGTTGAAGTTCTGGAGCCATCCGTTCGACCCGAGCGCGGTCGCGTTCCACGAATCGACATAGCTCTGCGCCGTCACCGGCTCGCCGTTGTGGAAGGTCCATCCCTCACGGAGTTTGAAGGTCCATACCTTCTGATCCTCCGAGGTGACCGACTCCGCGGCGGCGGGGACGGGCACACCGTTCTCACCGACCGCCATCGGCGGCGTGAAGATCAACATCTGCTCGTTCCACGCCCAGGTATTGCCCGGGGTGAGGTTTGCCGGATCGGATCCGGCGACAGTGAAGGTCGTCGCGGCGGAACCTGTTCCACCGTCGGGGGATGCGGAACAAGAGACGAGAAGACTCGTCGCAACGACGAGAGCTCCGGCAGCGAGAGACATTCTGCGGCGCGAAGGGAAACCGATGTTCACGGATGCTCCATCCAGTTCAAGGGAAAGTACATTAGGAAGCTCCAGCGGGTGCCGAAGCTGAAGGCAAGCTCAGAGCCCAAGCGCTGCGGCCGCGAATGCCAGTACCGCCCCGCGCTCGTCGACCTTTGCTTGCAGCGATCGCCCGATGGCGTGGCCCGCGTCGGCTTCGACGCGGAGGAAGACCTCGTCCCGCGCGGCAGGAACATCCATAAGCGCGGCTGCGAGCTTGTAGGCATGCGGGCCGGGCGGAACGCGATCATCCTTGTCTGCAGTGATGACGAGCGTCGGCGGATAGCTGACGTCCGGGCGCACGTTGTGAAGAGGTGAGTACGCAGCAAGCACAGCACGATCTTCCGCGATGTCGGGATCACCGAACTCGCGTATCCAACCATGTCCCACCGTGTAGCGGTGGAAGTTCAACATGTCTGCGACGGGAACCTCTGGGATTGCCGCACCGATCAGCTCAGGTGACTGGGTGAGGGCGATGGATACCATCATCCCGCCGTTCGACATCCCGTTAACCGCGACCGATCGCGGGGTGGACCACCCGTTGTTCTCGAACCATACGATGCACGACACAAGGTCATCGACCCCGTTCTGCTTCTGATGACGGGTCGCGGCGGTGTGCCAGTCCTCGCCACGCTCACTGCCGCCCCGCACACCGGCGTACGCCAGCACACCACCGGCTCTGAGCCAGGCAAGATGCCAGTCGTCATATCCGACGGCGAGATAGGGCACGCCATACCCTCCGTAAACAGAGAGAAAAACCTTCGCACTGCCATCCGGCACGAAGCCGGCCACGTGCACGATCCGCATCGGGACCAGAGTCCCATCCTTGCTCGGCACTTCTACGAGCGTCGTGACGTACTCCGCGGCATCCGTAGCGAGCGCCTGGGCCAGGGTCTCGCGGTCGGTGGCGATAGGCAACTCGACCACACGACGCGCACCGCCAGTGTGCTCGATGTCGATCAGCACGGTCGCGCCATCGCGACCGCCGCCGAAATCACGCACGGTGCTCCCCAGTGCGATGGGGATCTCGACCGGTGACGACGCCGAGCCGACGGCTGTGAGTGGCTGGATACGAAGGAGACTCCCCTCAAGCGGGTGGCTCAGCACAACCAGGTGATCGCCGATCACCTGCGCATCTGCGATCGACGAGTCCTGCGGCGCTTCGTACACGACGCGTCGGTGTCCGCCTGTCGCGTAGGCGAGAATGCTCCCCGCCGGATTCGCGGAGAAGGACAGCACGAGAGTCTCGTCGCCGTAGACGGTGATGACTCCGTCAGGACCGTCGCCCGTAACCACGGTCTCCCACTCGCCTGGCAGTGTGGTCGGCTGGCGATAGACGTGCGCGGGAGTCGTACCGTCGTTCACCTGAACCGTGATCCATTTACGATCCTCGGAGACGGCGGGGATAGACCAGGCCGCGGAGTCGGGGCGATAGATCTCGACGTCTTCGCGCTGCGGCTGCCCCAACACGTGCAGTCGAACCGAGGCATCGTCGTTGCGGGCCAGAAGCTCCTGTCCCTCGACGGGCTGCCCCCACGACATGTAGGCGACACGCTCATCGTCGAGCCACGCGAACGCCGGCCATTTGATCCCGTGCAGCGAATCGTCGCTGTCATGGCCGGTGAGGACGTTGCGGAACCGACCGACCATCCAGTCCGCGCCACCTGACGACATCGCCCAGGCAACGGTAAGGCCGTCCGGGGAGGGGCAGAACTCAGTGATCGAGTCCTGGGGGCTGCCAATCGTCGCTGCATCGATGAGGATGCGGTCGCCGGTCTCGTCACTCACCCACAGCGAGAACTGCTGGTCGTTCGCACCGCGACGCAGTTGGAAGCGCCGGTTGCCGCGAACGACCGGGAGCTGGCGGACCTCGGCTCCCAGCACTTCTGTCAGCACGTCGCGGAATCCGTCAAGCTGCGGAAGAGGAGTCAAGTGCTCGGCAGTGCGGGCATTCTGCATTGCCACCCAGTCGGCCACGGCCGCGTCATCGTTCTGGAGCCAAAGGTAACGGCGCACTGCGTCTTCGCGCACAGCAATTTCAGGGGGCGTCAAGAGGGTCACAGCTGACATGCACACTCACTTCTTTGTCGAGATGAGCTCCTTTGTATCAGTTGTTTCAGTGGTTACTGAAACTTCGTGACGTTACCGTTACAAATAGCTACTCACGTCGAGAATCAAGGAGAATGACTGGATGAGCACCCCGAGCGACGACGTCCACAAGGCGACACGAGCAGCGTTCATAGAGAAAGTCGGCCTGCAGGTCGAGTCGGCCGGATGGATGCCACGCATGTCTGGCCGGATGCTCGGGCTCCTCCTCGTCGCCGAGCATCCGGTCACACAAGCGGAGATCCGTGAAGAGCTACTCGCCAGCGTCGGTGCGATCTCATCTGCCAGCCGCGAGTTGATCGCCAAGCGCCTGGCAAGACGCGTAGGCGTCCCCGGAAGTAGGCATACCGCAATGGAGCTACATCCCGACGCGTGGCGCAGCCTCGAGGAGGACGGCATGCGCGGCGTTCAGGACTATTCTGCACTCGCCAGAGGTGCCCTGGAGGAATTCCCACCGGACTCGACGGCAGCCCGCAACCTGCAGCGCATGCGCGACTACTTCGCCGTCGTCGAAGAACGAATGCAGCATGTGCTGCGCTGGCTGGACGACACAGCCCCGCGCGCGTAGCGTCGGAGCTTACACCCCAATCCCCCGCATGACCATCCGCACGATGGCATCCACCCGCTGTTCTCCCAGCGGCTGCCCCAGCAGCGCGGCGTAGCTGGCCAAGGCGATGAACTGGTCGGCGATGGCGTCAGCATCCGCATCGGCACGCACCTCGCCGGCGGCGACCGCAGCAGCCAACCGCACGGTCACCCAGTCGCGCACGGGCGCCGCCAGGCGCTCGTTCAGCTGCGCGCCCAACTCGGCATCGGTGGCGGTCACAGCGATCAGCGCCCGCGCGATCTCGAGCGTCGCACCATCGCTCTGACGCGCCGACATCGCGGTGAGCCACGCCCGCAGATCCGTGTCGAGGTCGTCGGTCATCGGCACGACAGCATCCGCTCCCGGAAGCTCCCCCTCGAGCAGCGCCTCACCGAGCACGGCGGCCTTCGACGGCCACCAGCGGTAGATCGTCTGCTTCGACACCCCCGCCTCGGCGGCAAGCCCCTCGATTGTGACGGCGGCGTAGCTGTCTTCGGCGAGCGCGGTGCGCATCGCCTCCAGCACGGCCCGGCGGGCTTTCTCACTGCGAGGACGGGGCATTCATTCAGCGTATCGGGCGTATAGTCGAGTTACGAGACGCAACGTTGCGTTATCGCACGAGTGAAGGAGAACCCATGGCACTGACCGCACACTCCACCATCGGCGAGTGGCTGAACGACGACATCGGCGGCGACCTCATCCGCGGCCTGCTCGCCCAATCGGGCGCCGACCCCGAACAGCTCACCCCCGTGCTCGGCCTGCCCCTGCAGCAACTCGTCGCCATGAGCCAGGGCGCCATGCCCCAGTCGGTCGTCGACGACCTCGTGCGCGCCGCCAACGGCGGCGAGATGCCCACCGACACCGAAGACACCGGCTGGACCGAACGCATCACCCCCGCCCGCTTCGCCGGCAAGACCGTGATCGTCACCGGCGCAGCATCCGGAATCGGCCGGGCCACCGCCGCGCGCATCGCGCGCGAAGGCGGACGCGTGATCGCCTCAGACATCGCCGCCGACAAGCTCGACGCCCTCAAGGACGAACTGTCGGATGCTGACATCACCGTCATCGCCGGAGACCTCACCACCCAGCCCGCGATCGACGCCGTCGTCGCCGCGGCGGGCGACCGCATCGACGGCCTCGCGAACGTCGCCGGCATCAACGACGACTTCTCTCCGGCAGGCGAGACATCGGATGCCACCTGGGACCGCGTCATCGCGATCAACCTCACCGCTCCGTTCAAGCTCATGCGCGCCGTTCTGCCGCTCATGGAACAGGCCGGCCGCGGGGCGATCCTCAACGTCTCCAGCGAAGCGGGACTGCGCGGCAACGCCTCGGGCAACGCCTACACCGCCAGCAAGCACGGCATCATCGGCGTCACCCGCTCGGCCGCCGTGATGTACGGACCGAAGGGCATCCGTGTGAACTCGGTCGCACCAGGCGGCGTCGCCACGGGCATCCCGATGCCGCCCCACATGTCCGAGTACGGGTCCGCGCGCCTCGCGCCGTTCCAGCAGGCGATCCCGTCGGTCGCGACCGCCGAACAGCTCGCCGCGTCGATCACCTTCCTGCTCAGCGACGACGCCGTCAACATCAACGGCGCCGTGCTGACCTCGGACGGCGGGTGGTCGGTGCAGTAAGCCCGCAACGGCAGCGCCCGCGGCGAGCGATCATCTCTCGCTTTCAGCCGCGTCTCGCAACATTCTCTGAACGTCTTCGACTCCCGGGAACCCTCCCGGCGTCCGCAGGGAAGCGTCGCCTGCTGACCCCGCCGGGTCAAGCAGGCGGCGCATTCCGACGCGCATGAGCGAGTCGTCCATATCGCTGATGCCGCTCAACGCCACCACCGAGATGCCCTGGTTGAGAGCGACCATCAGGCGCGCGACATCACCTGTCGAGAGCATCTCGCCTTCGGCGCGTTGCTCTTCTGCGATGCGCTGATAGGCGTCGATCATGAGCTGATTGCGCGCGCGCAGTGCGGCGACGAGCTTCTCGTCACGCGCGGCGGACGCGATGAACTCCAGCGTGGCAAGAGCGAAGCCGCGAACCAGTGCGGGCAGATCCATCTCTGACGGCTCGTCAGCAGCATCCTTCCCCTGGCTGTGGTTACTGAGCGGATCCCACCCATCACCTCGCACCATTGCCAGGTTGTTATCCATGACCGCGAGAAACAGGTCGGCTTTGCCGTCAAAGTTCGAGTAGATCGCACCCTTCGAGAACCCAGCGTCGTTGGCGATGCCTTCGAGGCTTGCTGCGTGATATCCGTCCCGCGCAAAGGCTGCGAGCGCCGCAAAGACCAGTGCGTTGCGGGTCTCCTGCTGACGTTGCGCATGAGCGCGCCGGGAGCCGGAATCTGCCATCCCCCGATCCTACTTCTTGACCCCCTCCGCAAATCTAGATACTGTCGGTATCTCAGATACCAGCGGTATGCGAAAGGGGGCGGTTGCTGTGAGCGCCGTTCTGGAGGTGAGCGACCTCACCCGCACGTTCGGGAAAGTGGTCGCGAACAAGGACATTCATCTGCGCGTGCAACCCGGCGAAGTGGTCGGATTGCTCGGACACAACGGGGCAGGAAAGACGACACTCGTCTCGCAGCTTGTCGGGCTCCTGCGCCCCGACCATGGAGCCATCCGCGTAGCAGGCATCGACGCGATCAAGGATCCTGCGGCAGCGCGACGCGCCGTGGCGCTCCAACCGCAGGCACAAGCGCCACTCGATGGACTCACCCCGAAAGAGGCGATCGAGATCGCCGCGCGCCTGCGCGGGCTATCGACCTCCGACGCCCGCGCTGCCGCGCTCCGGCTTGCCGACGACCTCGACATCGGCGAGTGGTTCACCCGGCGCGCAGTACCAGAGGGTGGGTTGTCCGGCGGGGCGCGTCGCCTCACGGCATTCGCCATGGCAGCAGTCGCCCCCGTTCCCCTCGTCGTCCTGGACGAACCGACGAACGACGTCGATGCCTCACGTCGCAGGCTCCTCTGGCAGACCGTACGCCGACTCGGCGACCAAGGCGCCGGCGTGCTTCTGGTCACGCACAACGTCCTCGAAGCCGAACGAGTCGTCGACTCGCTCGTCCTCCTCGACCGGGGGCGCGTCGTCGCCACGGGCACGCCCCGCGAGCTGCGCGGCACCCGTGACAATGACCTCCATGTCGAGCTCTTCCGCACCGACGCCTTTGCGACAGAACCGATCTCGCCGCCGCTTCCGGTCGTACGCCAGGTGACCGCAGGAAGACGCACAATTCTCACCATCGCCGCCAGTCACGCAGCTACCGCCGTTGCCTGGGCTGCGTCACTCCGCGACCGGGGAGAGGTCGAGAGCTACGCGATCACCCCGACGACTCTCGAAGACACGTATCTCTCCATCACCTCCGCAGGCGACGAACTCGCTGAAGCCACGAAAGAAGGCGTCTGATGGCCACGACCACCTCACCAATGGCCCGAACCGCCGCCCCTCTTCCTCACCCGGGGCTGGGCGTGACGTTTCGCACTCTCCTGCGCTGGACACTCACCCAGTCCGGCCCGATGCTGCCCTTCGTCGTCGTCGTGCAGGTAGCGCTGGCCGCAGGGATCATCGTCGGCTTCGGCCTGCTGATCCCTGGCATCGACACCGCCTCAGCCCAGTTCATCTCTACCGGGGCACCGACAGTGCTGCTGATGATCGTCGGGCTCGCCATAGTCTCGGCGGGCGTCGCCCAATCCCGCACCACGGGCACCTTCACCTACCTTCGCGCGTTGCCCATTCCGCGCGCGCTGCTGCTCGTTGCCGATCTCACCGTGTGGCTTCTTGTGGCTTTGCCGGGCGTGGCTGTCGCCGTGCTCGTGGCCCACTGGCGCTACGGGTTCGACTACTCATTTGATTGGCCCCTGCTGATCGCCGCCTCCATCCTGACCGCCATCACCGCATCCGCGATGGGGTACGCAATCGCGGTGTCGCTACCACCGATGGTGACGCAACTCGTGACGCAGGTCCTCGTCTTCTTCGTCATGCTGTTCTCGCCCATCACCTTCCCGAAGAGCCAGCTGCCGGCGTGGTTTCAGATGGTGCATGATGTTCTGCCGTTCCGCCCGGCCGCGGATCTCATCCGGGCCGGCCTTCTCTCAGACACCTACACAGCAGAACCGCGAGACCTGGCCACGCTGTCCATCTGGTGCATCGTCGCGCTTGTTGTCAGCGTGCGCGCGTTGGTGCGGCGGGGATGATGCGACCGCAGTGAGCAGCCCGCGGCGTGGGGGCCGCGGCACCGGTGCCGCGGCCCCCACGCGATTCACACGGCCAGTTTGACTAGTCAATACAACGCACGCCCCCTAGCATGGGGCGATGCGCACATATACGTCTCTGATGGTGCTCGGCGCTGTTCACCAGTTTCAGCCTGTTCACGGCTACTTTCTGCGCCGCGAACTGTCGACGTGGCACGCCGATGAATGGGCCAACACACGGCCCGGTTCGATCTACAACGCGCTGAAGTCGCTCGTCAAAGACGGATACATCGAAGAGGACGGCACCTCTTCCGAGGGCAACTACCCCGCCCGCACGACCTACCGCATGTCATCGACCGGTGAGGTCGAGCTGCTGCGCATGGTGCGCGACGTGCTGTGGGACGTACAGACCTTCGACACCCGCAGCGCCCTGGCGCTGGTGTCGTTCATGTTCGTGCTCACCCGTGCCGAAGTGGTCGCCGGCATCGAGCACCGCATCACCAAGATCGACGCGCTGATCACCACCAACACCTTCCATGTCGAGGACACCCTCAAGTCTGAGACGACGCCCACCTACGTGCGTGAGATCTTCGACCTCGCCTCGGCCCGCCTGCGCGCCGAGCAGACCTGGGCGCAGACCCTGCTCGAGCGCGTGCAGGCGGGCGAGTATCAGTTCGCGGGCGAGTAGACGCCCGCCACCAGACCGCGCACCGCCTCCGCGCTCAGCGCGTCGGGCTGCGCTCCGCGATGCTGCGCCACGATCGCCCCGGCGGCGGCACCGTCGAACGTGGCAGAGCGGATGCTGTCACCCCGCGCCAACGCCGCGGCGAAGCCCCCGCAGAATGCATCCCCGGCCCCCGTGGTGTCGACCGGCGAGATCGGGAACGCCGGCACGTGAAAGGGCTCCTCCCCCCGGCCGAACACCGATACGCCCTCTGCCCCACGGGTCTGCACGACGGTCGTCCGCTCACGCAGGGCATCCAGTCCGCCGAGCGCGGCAGCCTCGGACTCGTTGACGATCAGCACGTCGACGAACGGCAGCATCTGCCACGTCGCGACGTGCGCCGGCGCGGCGTTGAGCACCGTCGTGACCCCATACGCCCGCGCCGCGCGCAGTGCCTCAGCGGCCACCTCGGTCTCGATCTCCAGCTGGGTCAGCAGCACGCGGGCGCCGCGCACCGCGGCCGCCGCATCCTCACCGCGTACCCGCCCGTTCGCGCCCTGCGCCACCACGATGCTGTTCTCAGCGCCCGGCAACGAGAACACATACGCAACGCCGGTGACGGCATCGGTATCGACGACGCAGTCGCCGTCCACACCGCTGGCCGCCATCGCGTCCCGCAGCATCGCGCCATCGGCATCCGCCCCGACCGCACCGCACATGCGCACGGCAGCACCGCACCGCGCGGCCGATACCGCCTGGTTCAGTCCTTTACCGCCCGGATACGAGCCGAGCCCGGCGCCGAGCACGGTCTCGCCCGGCTGAGGCAGCCGGGCGAGACCGACATAGCGGTCTGCGTTGATGCTTCCGACGACGCAGACGGGGCCCGAATCCATCAGACCGCGCTCGCGACCCGCGCACGGTGCGCAGCAGCCGGGTGGTTCTCGGGGATCGTCGCCTCATCGGCACCGACCAGCCGCTCGCGCAGGGTGGCCCCTACGCTCTCACCCAGGGCCCCGCGCTCACGCAGGATCGGAAGCACCTGCTCGACGAAGTCGATCGTCGAACCGGGCTGGATCACCGGCGCCAACAGGAAGCCGTCCAGGTCGGCGCCCTCGGCGAGCTCGATGATGCGGTCGGCGACGTCTTCGGCGGTGCCGACGAACGCCTTCGACCCGGCACCGTGCTCGTGCCAGTCCTTGAGCACATCGCCCACGGTCTTGCCGGCAAAACGCGATACCTGCGACTGCGACAGCTCGGTGTGCAGATCGGTCATCGGGGTCGCCGGGTCGTACGACGACAGGTCGAGCCCCGTGAACCACGCGTACGACGCCACCGTGACCTCGGGGGTCTGCGAGTCGAGCACCTCCTGGTAGCGGCGCTGCGCGTCTTCACGCGTCTCACCGATCACGCAGCGGAACTCGGCCATCACACGCACCGAATCGGCGTCACGCCCCGACTCGACCGCCGCGGCACGGATCGCACGGCTGTGCTCGGCCAGCTGCTCGACACTGCCGCCGCCGACGAACATGCACTCACCGTGCTTGCCGCCGAATGCGCGACCGGCCGGCGAGGCCCCCGCCTGGAACAGCACGGGCGTGCCCTGCGGCGAGTACGCCGAGTTGCCGTAGCCCTCACTGCGGAAGTACGGGCCCTCGTGATGAATCTGGTGCACCTTGGCCGGGTCGGCGAAGTTGCCCTGCTTGTCTTTGGTGAGGGCATCCGGCTCCCACGCGCCCTCCCACAGCTTGTAGACGACCTCGACGAAGTCATCGGCCATGCGGTAGCGCTCGTCGTGCGCCACCATCGGCACGCCGAACGCCTTCACGGCGGTGTCGGCGGTGCCCGTGGTGACGATGTTCCAGCCCACCCGGCCCTTCGAGAGCTGGTCGAGGGTCGCCATCCGCCGCGCGAACGCGTACGGCTGCTCGAGCAGAGTCGACCCCGTCATCACGACGCCCAGCTTGTCGGTGTGGGCGAGAATCGCGGATGCCACGATGAACGGATCCAGTCGAGGCAGGTCCAGCCCCTCGACCGACGCCACATCGGGACGCACCCCGTCGACCTCGGCCCAGCCCCAGGCATCGGCGAGGAACAGGAAGTCGAGCCCGCCCTCCTCAGCCACCTTGGCGACCTTGAGCCAGTAGTCGAGCGTGTCGTACTGGTCGCGCTCGTTGTCGGGGTGGCGCCAGGTGGCGCGGCCGGTGTCGTTGGCCTGTGCGTTCTCGAACAGACCGAAGTGGAGTTTCCTCACGGTGCTTCCTTTCAGATCAAAGAGTTGTGTCAGTCACTGCGCGGTCGGTTCGCCGTCGCTCCACCACAGCACGCGCTTGCGCACGATGGCGAGGATGCTGATCAGCAGCACCCCCATCAGGCACAGCATGAAGATGCTGGCCCAGGTGACCTCGAGGTTCGCCTGCGCCGCCGAGGTGGTCACGAGCGACCCGAGCCCGGCGGCGGTGCCCGCCGCCACGAACTCGGCGACCGCCGCGCCAACCACTGCCAACGGCAGGCTGATGCGCAGCCCGGCGAAGAAGTACGGCATCGAACCGGGGAACCGCAGGTCGCGGAAGATCTCCCACCGCGTCGCGTGCAGGGTGCGGAACACGTCGCGCGCCCGAGGGTCGACACTGCGCAGACCGGCCAGCGAGTTCACCAGCACCGGGAAGAAGACCACGATGCCGGTGATGATGTACTTCGGCAGCATCCCGAAGCCGAACGCGACCACCAGTGCCGGGGCGATGGCGATCACCGGGGTGACCATCACCAGCACGATCAGCGGCATCAGCGCGCGCTCGACGATCTCGAACTCGCTCATCACCACGGCGATCGCGTAGCCCAGGATGATCGCCGCGCCGGCGCCGACCGCCACCTCCTGCAGAGTGATGAAGAAGTTCTGCCAGTACATGCCCGGGTCGTCGAGCAGTGCCGCGGCAACCGCCCCGAGCGAGGGCAGAATGTACGGGTTCGTCAGCGCGACGAGCTCCCAGAGAGCCGCGACGATGACGAACACGACAGCCGTCGGCATCCACACCGCCGGGCGCAGCCACCTACGCAGCTGCGCCACGCCGCCCTCCGCGGCGCGGGCGCCCTGCGCCGCGATCACCTGCGTGTTGGAGATGTTCAGCGTGTCAGACATGAGCGCCCTCCTCCATCACCGCGGCCAGCCGATCGCGCACATACGCCTCGAGGTCGCGGAACTCGTCGCTGGCGTAGGCATCCTCATGCCGGGGCCGGGGCAGGTTCACGTCGATGATCTCGGCGATCCGCCCGGGCCGGGCGGCCATCAGCACGATCCGGTCTGAGAGCACGATGGCCTCGGGCACCGAGTGCGTCACGAACATCACCGACTTGCGGTTGGACTGCCAGAACTCCAGCAACCCCATCCGCTGCTGATCGCGATTGATCTCATCCAACGCCGAGAACGGCTCGTCCATCAGCAGGATGTTCGGATCGAACGCGAACGCCCGGGCGATCGCCACGCGCTGCTGCATGCCGCCCGAGAGCTGCTTCGGGTACTTGTCGAGCGCATGCCCGAGCCCGAACGACGTCAACAGCTCATCAGGGTCGCGCAGCGAACGGCCCGCGTTCGCCCGCGGGTTGATGCGCACCGGCAGCTTGACGTTCTCGCGTACCGTGCGCCACGGCAGCAACGCCGGGGCCTGCGGCACCAGACCGATCGTCTTGCGCTTGGTGGCCATGCGCACGCTGTCGGATCCGATCATGACCGATCCGCCATCGGCATCCAGCAACCCGGCGACCACCTTGAGCAGCGTCGACTTGCCGCATCCGCTCGGACCGATCACCGACACGAACTCACCGGGCGCCACCGTCAGACTGACATCGTCGAGCGCGAGCATCTCGCGTCCGGGCTGGCCGAACTTCTTCACCAGGTGTGAGATCTGCACACCCTCACCGGCAGCGTTGGTCGTCACTGCGCATCACCGGGCCAGATCAGGGCGCCATCGGCGTCGTACAGGTCGGCGACGAGGTCGACGTCGATGACCGAGTCGACCGCCGGGATGTCCTTGACCGTGCCGTACTGCTGCACGATCTCGGCGGCGTGCTGCCACTCCTCGATCGCCTGCACGCCCGGCGCGCCAGCGGTGCTGTCGCGCACCCACTGCGACTCGACGGCCCAGGTGCGCTCCTGCTGCTCGAGCGGGAACGCCTTGGCCTGCCCGCCCTCTTCGGCGAGTGCCGTGATGCGCTGCATGCAGTCGGCCTCGTCATCCAGGCAGTGCTGCAGAGCCTTCAGGCTCGCGCGCATGAAGTCCGAGACGGCCTCGGGGTGCTTCGCCAGGAACTCGGAGTTGACCTCCATGACGTTGTAGGTGCCGTCGACGCCGAGATCCTCGGGCAGGAACTTCGAGTAGGCGGCATCCATCGCGTCGAGAGTGGCGCACTGGTTGGAGGCGTAGCCGACGACCGCGTCGACCTGACCGCGCAGCACGACGGTGGGGTCGTAGTTGGTCATCTTGATGAAGTCGACCTTCGACTCGTCGACACCCGCGGCATCCAGCATCGCCCCCGCCACCGGCGTGAGGTTGATGAAGTAGCCGAGCGTGCCGCCCTCGAGGTCCTTGAGCGACTTCACCTTCTCGTTCGCGAAGATGCAGAACGGAGAGGTCGTGCCGTACGTGGCGACGGCGGTGAGGTTCTTGCTGTTCGCGGCGGCCATCAGCACGTCCTCGGCCGAGCCGAGGGCGGTGAACTGCGCCTTGCCGGACGACACGAGCTGCTGGCCGTTGCCGCCGGCGGCATTGATCTCGACGTCGAGGCACAGGTCGTCGAAGTATCCGAGGTCGTCGGCCATGAACACATCGAGCTGTCCGGCGCTGGCCGAGTATCCATAGCCGGAGATGTAGGTGATGGTGCCGGCATCGGCGTTGCGTTGGCAGTCTTCCTGGCTGATCAGCGCGTCATTCGGGGTATCGCCGCTGTCTGCCGGTGAGCTGCTGCACGCCGCGAGCGTGAGCGCTGCGAGGAGGACCCCGCTCAGGATGACCGCTCGTCTTTCTCGGGTAGTGAGGTTCATCAAACGCTGCCTTTCGTCATTGAGGGCTGGTTCGAGTGACTCTAGTCAAGTTTGAGTGATTCATGCAAGAGTGGATTCCGCGGCCACCCCGGGGCCGAGCGCCCGACAGGTCGCGACTTGCGCACGTCGAGGAATCGAGTGCTAGCGTGACTGAACAACTTTGACTAGTTCATTGGAGGATCAGTGTTGATCGAAACCACCCCGTCCGAGATGCCCCTCGCCCTGCGCCTGCGCCGCGCGTTCTCGTCGTTCCCCACCGGTGTCGTCGCCGTCTGCGCCCTGCCCGACGGCGAAGACTCCCCCGTCGGGATGGCGATGAACTCGTTCACGTCGATCTCGCTCGACCCGGCGCTGGTGGCCATCAGCGTCGCCAACACCTCACGCACCTGGCCCCGGCTCGCCGAAGCCACCTCGGTCGGCGTCAGCGTGCTGGGTCACGGGCAAGAGCACGCAAGCCGCAGCCTCTCGGCCCGCGAGGGCGACCGGTTCGAGAACGTCGACTGGGTCGCCGACGAGAGCGGAGCAGTGCACCTCGAAGGCGCGGCACTCTGGCTCACCTGCCACTTCCACCGCCTGGTCGAAGCCGGCGATCACACCATCGCCCTGCTGGGCATCGACGGCCTGCAACACTTCGACGAGGTCGAGCCGCTCGTGTTCCACCAGAGCCGCTATCGCTCGATCGTGGCCTGAACGTGCAGCCCACGACACTGGCCGGCACCGTCGTGCACGGCGACGGCCGTGGGCACGGACTCGGGTTCCCGACCGCGAATCTGCACGTGCCTCACGTCGGCTGCCCCGACGGCGTCTACGCCGCCTGGGCGCGCGTCGCCGATGAGCCGCTCTGGCGCGAAGCGACCGTCAGCATCGGCGACAACCCGACGTTCGGCGACGTCACCGACACCCGCGTCGAATGCCACATCCACGATTTCAGCGGAGACCTGTACGGCACCCACGCCACCGTCGTGCTGGTCAGCCTGATCCGCGACATGCGATCATTCGAGGATGTCGCCGGACTCATCGAGAGAACCGCCGCAGACCTCGTCGTCTCCCGACGACTCCTCGCGGCTGCCCCGCCACCCGGCATCCACCACGCACCCGCGGCCCATCCAGACAGCGACTGAGACCATGCTCATCGCGACCGACCTCGACGGCACCCTCATCCCCAACGCCGGCACCACGGTGCGGGCGTTCACCGCCGGCGTGCTCGAACGCCTCGACCGGCAGGGCGTGCCCGTCGTGTTCGTCACCGGGCGCCCGCTGCGCTGGCTCGAAGGGCTCTGGCCGCACGTCGGCGCGCACGGCGTCGCGATCGCCTCCAACGGCGCAATCACCTTCAACGTGCCCGGTCGTGAAGTCACCCACCTGGCGGGCATCACCCCCACCGACGGTCTCGAACTGTGCCGCCACATCGCCGACGAGATGACGGGCGCCCAGTTCGCCATCGAGTGCGTCGACGGCATCCGCCTCGATCCCACCTACCCGGCGAGCGCGCGCGGCGGCGCCGCACCGCGCCGGGCGGCGTTGACCGACATCTGGGACGCCCCCGCCGCCAAGCTGCTGGTGCGCCACCCCGACCTCGCCGGCGACGAGTTCACCTCGCGGCTGGCCGACGTCGTCGGTGACCGCGCGACAGTCACCTGGTCGGTACAGGGCCTCGCCGAGATCAGCGCCCCCGGCGTGACCAAGGCCAGCGCACTCGCACGGCTCTGCGATGACCTCGGCGTGCCGTCGGCACAGGTGCTCGCGTTCGGCGACATGCCCAACGACATCCCGATGCTGCAATGGGCCGGCACGGCCTACGCCGTCGCCGACGCACACCCCTCGGTGCAGGCCATCGCACACCGCATCGTGCCCACGTGCGCCGAAGAAGGCGTGGCGCAGACACTCGACCGGCTCATCCCGTAGCTAGGCTGTTGTCGTTCACACGGGAGCCCGGGTACGGGCTGAGAGGGCGTTGCCACCGCGCCGACCGTCTTACCTGATGCGGATCATGCCGCCGTAGGGAGTCGATATGTGGCGCACCGTCGCCGAGCCCACCCGCACGCCCACCACCCGTCGCTCGCGGTCCCGTCCCGCCGTGCGCGCCGGCCTACTCGGCAACTTCGTCGACCAGTTCGACATCTTTCTGCCGATCATCGCGCTCGCCCCCGTCGCCGCCCTCGCGCTCGGGCCCGAGAGCGCGGCCGCCCAGACCGGACTCATCTTCGTCGCCACGCTCTTCGGACGCCCCCTCGGCGCCGCGATCTTCGGCAGCATCGCCGACCGCCACGGCCGCACCAGAACCACGAAGGTCGCGATCGCCGGCATCGCCATCACCACGCTGATGATCGCGTTCATCCCCGGCCACGACATCGGCGGCATCTGGACACTGTGGGCCTTCGTGGCCCTGCGGTTCGTCGGCGGCATCTTTCTCGGCGGCGAATACACCGCCGCGATCCCCCTCGCCATGGAATGGACCACGCCACGCCGACGCGGCATGCTCAGCGGCGGCATCATGGCCATGTCGCCCCTGGCCAACGCCACCATCGCCGCCCTCACCCTGCTGCTCGTGCAGACCCTCGGCGTGCAGGCCTACGCCGCCTGGGGATGGCGCCTGCCATTCATCGTCGGCGGCATCATGGCCTTCGGACTGCTCTGGTACTACTCCGCGCATGTCGTCGACGCGCCGGCGACAGCATCCGCTCCCCGTCGCGCGCACCCGGTGCGCGACATCCTCGCCGGGCCCTACCGCCGTCAGCTCTGGCAGGTCTTCGTGCTGATGACCGGACTGTGGCTGTTCACGCAGATGGCCATTCCGGTGCTCACCGGCATGCTGCGCGACGCCCCGCAGGTCGGGCCGTCAGCGGTCGCCTTCATCATGCTGATCGCCACGCTCGTCTCGGCCGTGAGCATGTGCACCGCCGGAGTGGTCTCGCAACGCCTCGGGCGCCGCCGGTTCTTCGTCATCTTCGGCGCAGTCGCACTCATCGCCGCTCCGCTGGCGTTCGCCTGGGCGCTGGGCTCGCACGGGGCCGGCCTGATCACCGCCGTGACCCTCGTGCAGGTCGTCACCGTCTCGGCCTACGGCCCCGTCGGCGCCTACCTCGCCGAACGCTTCTCGACCGGGGTGCGCTCCAGCGGGTACGGCGTCGGCTACTCGCTCTCGATCGTCGTGCCGGCCCTGTACCCGTTCTGGCTGCCGGGCCTACAGGCCGGCCTCGGGCCGGTGCTCGCCGTGTGCGCCGTGCTCGCTGTGGCATCCGCCCTGCTGGTCGCCGGGGCCGCACTCGGCCCCGAACCCGCCCGCGACGCTCCGCTGGCGTAGGCGCGCTGCGCCCGCCGCGCGCGCTGCTGCCCGCCCGCCTGGCCTGCCTGGCCTGCCTGGCCTGCCTGGCGGCCACCCCCGCTGAGAAACCACTTCCCGTTTGAGAAACCACGCGGCTGGTGGTTTCTCAAACGGGAGATGGTTTCTCAGCGGATGGGCGCGAGCGGGCGCGGCGCGAGCGCGGGCGCGCGAGCGCGGGCGCGAGCGGGCGGGTCAGGCGTGGTGCAGGTGGGGCTCCGACTCCCAGGGGAAGTCGAGGTCGCCATTGCCGGCGAGGATCGCGCGATAGGTCAGCTCGGCGGCGTTCTCAAGGTTCAGCGCGCGCCGCAGCGCCATGTCGCAGTCGTCGCCGACGGTCGTCGATCCGTGGTTGCCCATGATCACGCAGTTGTGTTCGGCGAGCTGCTCAGCGGCGGTGTCGGCGAGCTCATCCGACCCGTTCGGGTAGTACGGCGTGCGCCCGACCGATCCCACGTAGTACGCGTGGTCGAGAGTCACCAGACGGATGGGCCGGCGCAGCGCGTCGAGCAGGATCGCGTGAGCGGGATGCACGTGCACGACCGACCCGACGTCGGGGCGCGCACGATAGGCGCGCTGGTGCAGCTTCCACTCGCTCGAAGGCTTGGTCGCGCCGTCGACGACGTTGCCACCCAGGTCCATGACGGTGAACGAGGTCTCATCCAGGCGATTCAGCCAGGTACCCGACGCCGTCACCACGAAACGGTCGGCGTCAAGCCGGATCGACAGATTGCCGGCGCTGGCCAGAGCCAAGCCGGACTGCACGATCTCAGAGCCGGCGCGGATGAGCTGCTGCACGGCATCAGCAACGGATGTGGAGTGGTTCGTCATCGAGTCTGTCCCAATCGCTCAGAAGCTGTTGTCTGACAACACTACTGGACGAAAGTGACGACGAGAAGTCACGCGTGTCGAATGATCGAGAACGTGTAGCGCCCGTCGATGAAGTAGGTGCGCGAGTAGGCGACCGCACGCTCGGTCTGGTCGTAGTGCACCTGATCGAGCAGCAGCGCCAGGCCGTTGCGCCCCTGCGGGGCATCCCAGATCACATGGTCGGCGACGACGGGGTGGATCTCGGCGACCGCGCGCACCGGGATGATGCCGCGAGCCTCGCGCAGATACCCGAACACCGATCCGTCGAGCACCTCAGGGGACTCCCCCTCGGGGAAGACCCCGATCGGCAGCAGGTCGTACGAGTACGCGACGACCTCGTCGTCCGCGAGGATCACACGGCGCGTCTCGAGCGCGAGGTCGTTCGCCGTCAGCTCCAGCTTCGCCGCCTCTTCCGGAAGCAGCGGCCTGATCGTGCGGCTGCGGTAGCGCATGCCCGGCTCGCGCCCGGTGCGGCGGATCGACTCGGTGATGGATTCGAGGCGCTCCAGTCCCGCGGTGACGGCCGGCGGCTCGGAGACGAAGGTGCCGACGCCGTGGCGCGTGTGCACGAGCCCGGCGGTCTTCAGCTCGCTCAGCGCGGCGCGTACCGTCGGGCGCGAGACCTCGAACGACTCGCCGAGTTCCGACTCGGTCGGCAGGCGGTCGCCCACCGGGTAGGTGCCGTCGCCGATGCCCGCGCGGATGCCCGCGACCACCGCATCGACGCGGGATGCCCTCCGTGCCATCGCGAACCCCTCCATCGCTCGGTCTGCCGTTGTCGACCCGGCCGCTCCAGTGCGGCCGCGGGTCGTAGAGACATCATGTCAGATCGCCCAGTTGTTTGCTCTTGTTGACATGGTTGTCTGACAACTGCTAGCGTCCCGGCTGTACCCCGACGACGGAGTACGCGAAAGGAGAGACACGGTGGTTAAAGCGATCGAATGGATTGAGGATGCCGACGGCCCGGCCGTGCGGATCATCGACCAGACCGTGCTCCCGACCGTTGAGTCCTACCTCGACCTGCGCACCGTCGATCAGCTCGTCGACGCGATCGCGCGTCTCGCTGTTCGCGGAGCTCCCGCACTCGGCGCGGCCGGCGGCTACGGTGTCGCCCTCGCCGAGCGCCAGGGCGGCGCAGAAGGATGGAGCGCCGATCGACTCGACGCAGAGATCGAGCGGGTGGCCCTGGCTCGTCCGACGGCCGTGAACCTCGAATGGGGCGCCCGCCGCGTGGACGCTGTGCGCCGCACCGGCTCGGGACAGGCTCTCGCTGAGGCACACCGCATCGCCGAAGAGGACGAGGCCGCGAACCGCGAACTCTCGCGGCTCGGCGCGGACTGGCTGCTCGAGCGCATCGGCAAGCGTCCGCTGCGTGCGCTCACCCACTGCAACACCGGCGCCCTGGCGACGACGGCATGGGGCACCGCATACGGCGTGCTCAAGGAACTGCACGAACGCGGCGCGCTCGAGCTCGTCTACGTCGACGAGACGCGTCCGCTGCTGCAGGGCACTCGGCTCACGAGCTGGGAGCTCGCGAAGGACGGCATCCCCCACGTCGTCGAGGTCGACGGCGCCGCCAGCAGCACCATCCTGCGCGGACTGGTCGACTTCGCCGTGATCGGCGCCGACCGCATCGCCGCCAACGGCGACACCGCCAACAAGATCGGCTCGGTCTCGGTGGCGTTGGCGGCGCACCGCGCCGGCATCCCCTTCCTCGTGGCGGCACCGATGTCGACCGTCGATGCCACCCTGGCCTCGGGCGACCTCATCGAGATCGAGGAGCGTGACGAGAACGAGGTGCTCGCCTTCGGCGGCACCACGATGTCGGCCCCGGGCGTGCGCGGATTCAACCCGGCCTTCGACGTCACCCCGTACGACCTGATCAGCGGCATCGTCACCGAGCACGGCGTGGTCGAACCGACGGTCACCCAACCCGCTTTCGCCTGAACGCGATCAGCCGAAGCATCCAAGAAAGGAATCGCAATGAAGCGCATGTCATCCCGGAGCCTGCGGCGCAGGCTCGCCACGACCGGAACGGTCGGACTGACCGCCGTACTGGCACTCACCGCCTGCAGCCAGGGCGCGCCGGCCACGCAGGAGTCCGCCGACTCCGGTGCTGTCAGCGAAGCGAGCAGCGAGATGCCCGCAGAGCTGGTCGGCGCCAAGGTCGCCATCGTGCAGCAGTCCGGTCAGGGCGACTACTTCCAGCAGTACCTCAACGGCACGCGTCAGCAGGCCGAAGCCCTCGGCTTCGAGCTGTCGGCCTATGACGCCCAGGGCGACAACGCCACCCAGGCCACTCAGCTCGAGCAGGCGATCTCGTCGGGCGTGGATGCGATCATCGTGCGCCACGGCTTCCCGGACACGCTGTGCCCCGGCGTCAACGACGCCATCAGCAAGGGCATCGCGGTCATCGCCTACGACGTCAACGTGTCCGAGTGCGCCGACGGCGTGATCCAGACCCAGCAGTCCGACGAGATCATGGCCCAGCTCGTGCTCGACCGCATGCTCGAAGACGTCGGCGAAGGCGCGGCCGTCGGCTACGTCAACGTCGAGGGCATCGCGCCGCTCGACCGCCGTGACGCCGTCTGGCGCCAGTTCGTCGCCGACAACGGCTGGGACCAGCTGTTCAAGACCGGCTCGTTCACCAGCTCGTCCGCCAGCGACAGCGCCCCGATGGTCGCCGCCGCAATGCAGGCCAACCCGTCGGTCACCGCGATCTACGCCCCCTACGACGAGTTCACCAAGGGCACGCTGACCGGCCTCGACCAGGTCAGCGGCAGCGACGACGTGCTCGTCTACGGCGCCGACATCTCGAACGCCGACATCGAGCTCATGCGCGCGGAAGGCAGCCGCTGGGTCGCCACCGGCGCGACCGACCCCAACGCGATCGGCGCCGCCGTGCTGCGCACGCTCGCCCTGTCGATGGCCGGTGAGCTCGATGCCGAGCTCGTCGAGTTCCCGCCGGTGCTCGTCACGCAGGAGATGCTGCGCGAGGACGACATCAAGAACATGGAAGACCTGCGCGCCGCCGTCTCTGAGTTGAATCTGTCGCAGGTGTCGACCGCAGACTGGATGTCGGTCGTCAGCTTCTGACGCATCCCACGGTGGGACGGCGCCCCGACGCCGTCCCACCGCCCCCATCGCACACACCCGCTCAGCGAGGAGCACCCACATCATGACCACGCCGCGCGACGCCCACCCGCCCGTTCTCGAGCTGCGCGACATCCGCAAGTCCTTCGGTGCGAACACCGTACTGAAGGGCGTGGATCTCACCCTTCGCCCCGGCCGCATCACCGCACTCCTTGGCGCGAACGGCGCCGGGAAGTCCACGCTCATCAAGGCCCTGTCGGGCGTGCACCAGCCCACCGGCGGCGACATCCTTCTCGACGGTGCCCCGGTGCAGCTGGAGAACCCGATGTCCGCATCCCGGCTGGGTGTGCGCACCGTTCACCAGCGGATCGACGACGCGATCATCCCCGGCCTCAGCGTCGCCGAGAACCTCGTCTTCGAGCAGATCGCCCTCGGCGAGACGCCTTCGATCTCGTCGCCGAAGTCGCTGCTGCCGCGTGCCCGCGAGGTCGCCGCGGCGCTCTCACTCGACTGGGACGACGCGTTCCTGCGCCAGGACGTCTTCGAACTCGGCATCGCCGACTGCCAGATGCTCCTGCTGGCGCGCGCTCTCGTCACCGACCCCAAGGTGCTCATCCTCGACGAGCCGACCTCGACCCTGTCGCAGTCCGAGGCCGAGCGGCTCTTCGAAACCATCCTCGCGCTGCGCGACCGGGGCGTCGCGATCCTGCACGTCTCGCACCGGCTCGCCGAGATCGACCAGCTCGCCGATGACATCGTGGTGCTGCGCGACGGCCGGATCACGGCGACGCAGGAGCGCCCGTTCGACTTCGCCGCCGCCGTCACCTCCATGCTGGGCGAAGGCGCTGAACGCGACATCGAGCAGCTGGTGCACCTGACCGGTGAGCAGGTCGCCCTCGAGATCGACGGCCTGCGCGTGTTCCCCGAAGCGCCCGAGATGTCGGTGGCACTGCGCAGCGGAGAGGTCACCGGCGTGATCGGACTGATCGGCGCCGGTAAGACCGAGCTGGCCGAGTACGTGTTCGGCGAGTCCACGGCGGCGGGCACCGGCACGATGAAGCTCGACGGCAAGGCCTACGCACCCCGGCATCCGAAAGACGCGATCGCGCGCGGTGTCTTCCTCGTCCCCGAGGATCGCGCCGCCCAGGGCATGCTGCCCGGCTGGTCGATCGCGCGCACCTTCTCGCTCCCGTTCCTCTCACGCTTCGCCCGCGGCCCGCTGCTGCAGCAGGGTGCCGAGACGACCCGGGCGGCACAGGCGATCACCGACTTCGGGGTCGTCTCGACCGGCCCCGGGCAGTCGGTGGACGCCCTCTCGGGCGGCAACCAGCAGAAGGTCATGGTGGCGCGCTGGATGCAGACCCCACCCGAGGTGCTGCTGCTCGATGAGCCGTTCCGCGGCGTCGACATCGGCGCCAGGCGCGAGATCGCCAAGCGCGCACGCGAGCAGGCGGCCGACGGCAGCTGCGTGGTGATGCTGTGCAGCGATGTCGACGAGCTGCGTGAGATCGCCGACCGCGTCCTCGTCCTCGTCGAGGGACGCATCACCCTCGACGCCCGTATCGACACAGTTTCCGACGATGAGATCGTCCAGAGCATGACGGAGGTGGCCTGACATGGCCGACACCACGACCCTTCGCGCACAGCAGCGCGAGACCCATCTGGGCGACGTCGTCCGCGACAGCGTGGTGAAGTACGGCTTCATCGCCGTGACGGTCATCGCGTTCGTCTTCTTCGCCTTCACCCAGCCCGCATTCGCGACGTCGGAATCGCTGTTCTCGATGCTGAAGTTCGCCTCGGTCACCGCGATCCTCGGGCTCGGCGTCATGTTCAGCATGATCGTCGGCGGCCTCGACCTGTCGATCGGCTCGGTCGCCGGACTGGCCGTGCAGCTCGTCGCCGTCACGATGGTGTTCTACAACCTCACCGGCGTCACCGCCGTGAGCGTCGCGCTGATCGCCGGTCTGCTGGTCGGCGTGCTCAACGCCTTCCTGATCGTGGTGTGCAAGATCCCCGACCTGCTCGCGACGCTGGGCGTGATGTTCGTGATCCAGGGTGTGAAGCTCATCCCCGTCGCCGGCCAGTCGGTGTCATCCGGAATGATCCTGCCCAACGGCTCGACCGCTCCCGGCAAGTTCGACCCGACCTTCCTGCTGATCGACCGCGGCACCATCGGTCCGGTGCCGATCCCCGTCGTCATCATGCTCGTGCTGGTCGTCGCATCCTGGTTCGTGCTCACCCGCACCACCTGGGGCCGTGTGCTCTACGCGGTCGGCGCGAACCCCGAGGCTGCTCGCCTCTCGGGCATCCGCGTGGGCATGTACCGCGGCAGCGCGTACGTCATCTCGGCACTGTTCGCGTCGGTCGCCGGCATCATCCTGGTCTCGCGCATCGGACAGGGCGATGTGAACGCCGGTTCGTCGAGCCTGCTCGAAGCCGTCGCGGTCGCCCTGGTCGGCACCTCCGTGCTCGGCATGGGCAAGCCGAACGCCTGGGGAACGCTGCTCGGCGCCGTGCTCATCGCGATCGTGCTGACCGGTATGACGATGGCCGGATTCCAGTACTACTTCCAGGACACGGCGAAGGGTCTCGTGCTGATCGTGGCGCTGCTGTTCTCGTTCACCCTGTCGCGCCGCAAGTCGCGGTACTCGCCGGCAACATAGCCCGCGGCCGACCCCACCATCAGTCCCCCAACGAAGGAACGGACGAATGTCCCACGAGTACGAATTCCTCACCGAGGCGAACATCGGCGAGTACATCACCGCTCACCCCGAGCTTCAGCAGCGCATCGACGGCTCCGCCCTGGCTGAGATCCGCGAGATCGGCGACGGCAACCTCAACCTCGTCTTTCATGTGCGTGACGCGGCGGGTCGCTCGCTGATCCTGAAGCAGGCACTGCCGTACGTGCGGATGACGGGCGAGGGCTGGCCCATGACGCCCGATCGGGCCCGGCGCGAGGCCGAGTCTCTGGTGGCGCACCACGCCATCAGCCCCGACCTGGTGGTCGAGGTCGTCAAGTACGACCACGACCGGTACATCCTCGCGCTCGAAGACCTGTCGGACCACCGCGTGTGGCGCGGCGCGCTGAACGACGGCGAATGCCACGACGGCGTCGCCATCGAGCTCGGACGCTACGTCGCCGGCGTCGCGGTCGGCACCTCGGTGCTCGGACAGAGCCGCGGAGAGGTCGCCGACACCGCGGCACGTTCGCAGAACGCCGAACTGTGCGTCATCACCGAGGACCTCGTCTTCACCGAACCGGTTTTCGACATCGGTCGCAACGCGGTGCTCCCCGAGAATGAGGCGGATGCTGCCGCTCTCGCGGCGGATGCCACATTCGCGACGGCGATGAGCGAAGCGAAGTGGCGATTCATGACCCGCGCCGAGGCCCTGATCCACGGCGACCTGCACACCGGCTCGGTCATGGTGCGCGGCAGCGGCCGGCGCGGTGGGGCCACCGAATCGGTGAAGGTGTTCGACTCGGAGTTCGCGTTCTACGGCCCCGTCGCCTTCGACATCGGTGCACTGTTCGCGAACTACGCCTTCGCCGCTGCCCGCGCCCGCGCCCAGGGCGATGACGAACGCGCCGCATGGGCGCTGTCGCTGATCGAGCAGACCTGGAAGGGCTTCGAAGAGGCCTATCTCGCCGCTGCGGCGACCTGGCACGAGACGAAGCTCTTCGATGACGCGTTCGCGCGGCGCCGGGTGGCCGAGATCCTGCGGGAATCGGCATTGTTCGCCGCGGCCAAGATGGCACGGCGCATCGTCGGGGCCGCGAAGGTCGCCGACATCGAGACGCTGGAGCCTGCGCTGCGCGCACCCGCGGCCCGCTCGGTGCTCGTGGCCGCCCGTGCACTGGCCGCCGAGTGGACCGACATCACGTCGATCTCGGGCATCCGCACCACGCTCCGCACCCACCTGCTGCCCTGACGCGGCGCGCTGCGCTCGCCCGCCGCGTACCCATCCGCTGAGAAACCACCTCCCGTGTGAGAAACCACGTGGGAGGTGGTTTTTCGTGCGGGAAGTGGTTTCTCAGCGGCGCACGGGCCGCGTGCTACGACGACCTACGGCAAGCCAGGCGATCGGGCCGAGCACCGGCACGAGCAGCACGATCAGCACCCAGATCAAAGCCTGCGGTGCGCTGAGCCTCTTCGCCGAACGGGCGAGCGAGACCAATGCCACGACCGCCAGCACGACGACCGCTATCGCCAGCGCCGTCCACACGATGTCATAGCCGGCCGGAATCAACGGGTTGCTGGACGTCATGCTCCGACGCTACCGCCCCCGCCCTCCCCTCGCCCGCCTACTCGCCCGCCGTCCGGCCCGCCCCGCCGTCTCACCCGTTGAGAAACCACTTCCCGTGTGAGAAACCACGTGGCAGGTGGTTTTTCGTACTGGAAGTGGTTTCTCAGCGGAAGGGCACACAACAAGGGCCGCAAGGCGGGTGGGGCGCGCCCCCAGTAGACTGATCCTGCCCCGCCTCCCTCTTCGCTTGGAGCCCGCGTGACCACCCCGAACACCACCACCACTCACGTTCCCGACTCGGTCGAGAACGCTGCCGCGACGCCTGAGAAGGAGCAGCCCTACGGCGCGCTCGGCCTCAAGGACGACGAGTACGCGCGCATCAGGGAGATCCTGGGCCGCCGCCCCACCTCGGGCGAGCTGGCGATGTACTCGGTGATGTGGTCGGAGCACTGCTCGTACAAGTCGTCCAAGAAGTACCTGCGCCGCTTCGGCGAGAAGGTGTCCGACGAGATGCGCGAGCGCCTGATGGTCGGCATGGGCCAGAACGCCGGTGTCGTCGACGTGGGCGAGGGCTGGGCCGTGACGTTCAAGGCCGAGTCGCACAACCACCCGAGCTTCATCGAGCCGTTCCAGGGCGCGGCGACCGGCGTCGGCGGCATCGTCCGCGACATCATCTCGATGGGCGCTCGCCCCGTCGCGGTTATGGATGCCCTGCGCTTCGGCGCCATCGACCACCCCGACACCCCGCGCGTGGTGCACGGCGTCACCAGCGGCATCAGCTTCTACGGCAACTGCCTGGGCCTGCCCAACATCGGCGGCGAGACCGTCTTCGACGGTGTCTACCAGGCCAACCCGCTCGTCAACGCCCTCGCCGTGGGTGTGCTGCGCCACGAGGACCTCAAGCTCGCCAACGCCACCGGCGTCGGCAACAAGGTCGTGCTGTTCGGTGCTCGCACGGGTGGCGACGGCATCGGCGGCGCCAGCATCCTGGCATCCGACTCGTTCGACGACGGCGGCCCCACCAAGCGTCCCGCTGTGCAGGTCGGCGACCCGTTCGCCGAGAAGGTGCTCATCGAGTGCTGCCTGGAGCTGTACCGCGACGAGCTCGTCGAGGCCATCCAAGACCTCGGCGCCGCAGGCATCTCGTGCGCGACGAGCGAGCTCGCCGCCAACGGCAACTCGGGCATGCACGTCTCGCTCGACAACGTGCTGCTGCGCGACCCCACCCTGACCGCTGAGGAGATCCTCATGTCGGAGTCGCAGGAGCGCATGATGGCCATCGTCGCCCCCGAGAAGCTCGACGCGTTCCTCGCCGTCGTCAACAAGTGGGACGTCGAGACCAGCGTTCTCGGTGAGGTCACCGGAGACGGTCGCCTCGTCATCGACTGGCAGGGTGAGCGCATCGTCGACGTCGACCCGTCGACGGTCGCCGTCGACGGCCCGGTCTACGACCGTCCGGTCGCGTACCCGACGTGGATCGACGCGTTGCAGGCGGATGCTGCCGAAGACCTGCCCCGTTCGAACGAGCCCGAGGTGCTGCGGGCGCAGTTCCTGGCGATGCTCGGCTCGCCGAACCTGGCCGACACCAGCTGGATCACCAACCAGTACGACTACTACGTGGGCGGCAACACGGCCCTCGCCTTCCCCGACGACGCCGGCATGATCCGCGTCGACGAGGAGTCGGGCCTGGGCTTCGCGATCTCGACCGACGCCAACGGCCGCTACTGCCAGCTCGACCCGTACGCGGGTGCGCAGCTGGCCCTGGCCGAGGCGTACCGCAACGTCGCCGTCACCGGCGCGACGCCGACGGCCATCACCGACTGCCTCAACTTCGGCAGCCCCGAGAACCCCGAGGTCATGTGGCAGTTCGGCCAGACCGTCGACGGGTTGGCGGACGGATGCTACGAACTGGGCACCCCGGTGACCGGCGGCAACGTCTCGTTCTACAACCAGACCGGTGATGTGCCGATCCATCCGACTCCCCTGGTCGGTGTGATGGGCATCATCGACGACGTCTCGCGTCGCATCCCGTCGGGCTGGCAGGACGCCGGTGAGAACATCTACCTGCTCGGTGTCACCTCGACCGAGCTGTCGGGTTCGGCATGGGCCGACACCGTGCACGACCACCTGGGTGGCCTGCCGCCCAAGGTCGATCTGGCCGGCGAGCGTCGTCTGGCAGGGCTCCTCGGAGCTGCGCGCGAGGAGTGGCTGATCTCGTCGGCGCACGACCTGTCGGAGGGTGGCCTGGGTCAGGCTCTCGCCGAGGGCGTGATGCGCTTCGGCGTCGGCGCCCGGGTGTGGCTGACCGAGCTGATCGAGCGCGACGGCGTGGATGCGGCATCCGCGCTCTTCTCGGAGTCGACCGGTCGTGTCATCGTCACCGTTCCCCGCGAGGACGACGTGAAGTTCCGCGGCCTGTGCGAGGGACGCGGTTACCCGGTGCTGCGCATCGGTGTCACCGACACCGAGCCGGCACTCGAGGTGCAGGACGTCTTCACCGTCTCGGTCGACGAGCTGCGCGAGACCTCGCGCGGCACGCTGCCGGCCGTGTTCGGGCCGACGGTCGCCACCGACGCCTGAGGCGGGTTCCGCGGCCCGCCGCGGAACCTCCCCCGTGCGCCGCACGGGGGTTCGCTACCGTGGGGGAATGTCTCCTCCAGAGAACACACAACAGAAACCCGCGCCGAAGAAGCTGCTCAAAGACAAGAAGATCCTCAAAGAGGTGACGCACCCCGCGCTGATTCCTGGAATCGGTGTCGAGGACACGCCTCGCATCTTCAACACCAACTGGTTCGTCTTCGGCGTCGCCGGCATTCTGGTGCTCGCGGTGGTGGTCTGGGGTTTCGCCGCACCCGATAACCTCAGCGCCACCGGGTCGACCTCGCTGACGTGGGTCACCGCGAACTTCGGCTGGTTGTTCTCGCTCCTGGCCATCCTGGTCTTCGCGTTCATGCTCGTCGTCGGCTACGGGCGCACCGGCGCGGTGCGCCTGGGAGCGGATGACGAAGAGCCCGAGTTCTCGACGGTTTCGTGGATCGCGATGCTGTTCTCGGCGGGTATGGGCATCGGGCTGCTGTTCTTCGGACCGGCCGAACCGCTCGGCTACTTCAACGCCGTGCCGCCAGGGTTCGACTCCGAGGCGGGCACCCCACACGCGATGCTCGACGCTCTTGCCCAGTCGATCCTGCACTGGGGTCCGATGGCGTGGGCGTTCTACGCGCTCGTCGGTGGGGCGATCGCCTATGCCGCCTATCGCCGCGGCCGCGCTCCGCTGATCTCGGCCATCTTCTACCCGATCTTCGGGCAGCGCACCGAGGGCTGGCTCGGCGCCATCATCGATGTGTTCGCCATCATCGTCACCCTGTTCGGTACGGCTGTCACCCTCGGTATCGGCACGCTGCAGATCACCAGCGGCGTCGAGTTCGTCGCGGGCATCGGACCGCTCGGCAACGGCGCGCTGATCATCGTCGTCACCGTGCTGACCGCGGCGTTCGTCGTCTCGGCCGTGTCGGGCATCAAGCGCGGCATCCGCGCCCTGTCGAACATCAACATGGTGCTCGCGGGCACCATCGGCATCGTCGTGTTCATCGCGGGCCCGACCCTGTTCCTGCTGAACATGATCCCCGCCAGCGTCTCGACGTTCCTCGGCGAGCTGTGGGTGATGCTCTCGCGCAACGCCGGTCAGGGCGAGGCCGAGGCCGCGTTCATGTCATCGTGGACCAACTACTACTGGGCCTGGTGGATCTCGTGGACGCCCTTCGTGGGCATGTTCATCGCCAAGATCTCGCGCGGCCGTACCCTGCGTGAATTCGTCACCGTGGTGATCATGGTGCCCTCGTCGGTCTGCATCGTCTGGTTCGGCGTACTCGGCGGCGCCGCGATGTACTTCGACAGCCAGAACGGTGAGCTGAGCGAGGTCGGTTCGTCGGAGGGCGTGCTGTTCGCGCTGTTCGACCAGCTGCCGTTCGGTGTCGTGCTGTCGGTGATCGCGATGGTCTCGATCGTGCTGTTCTTCATCACCTCGGCCGACTCGGCCGCCATCGTCATGGGCTCGATGAGCCAGCGCGGCCGGCCCGAGCCGGCCACGTGGGTGACACTCGCCTGGGGCATCCTGCTCGGCGCCGCAGCTCTCGCGCTGCTGCTCGCCGGTGGCGAGACGGCCCTGTCGGGTCTGCAGTCGATGATGGTCGTGACGGCGCTGCCCTTCGCGTTCATCGTGATCGGCATCATGATCTCGTGGGCGAAGGAACTGGCCACCGACCCGTACATGCTGCGTCAGCGCTACGCGAAGGCCGCGATCGCGCAGGGCGTGCGACGCGGTATCGCCGAGCACGGCGACGACTTCGTGTTCGGTGCGACCGAGGTCGCGGCCGAAGAGGGCGCGGGAGCATCCATCGACTCGGACGACCCGGCGCTCACCGAATGGTACGAGACGGCTACCGGTCAGATCCCGATGGTCACCGCCGAAGACATCAACCGCACGCTCACTCCCGGACGCATCCAGCACAAGGGTCCCGACGATCCGACGCACACGGCATCCGGCGACGCGTCGCTCACCGTCGGTGAGAACCGTCGCGAGCTGCGCCGCCAGCGCCGCGAGCAGGAGCACGCGGATGAGCAGGCCCCGGGCGACGAGCCGTCGACCCCGGAGTCACCCGACGAGAAGTGACGGTCGTTCCTTCCGGCGCCCGCGCGACGGGCGCCGGAAGGAACACACGCGATACGCTTCGTGCAGGGTTTCGACGGGCGCCGAGCCGTCCCCCGCCCGAACCGCATCGCACCAGAGAAGAGCCTGATGAACTCCCACCACGAAGAAGCCGAAGACCTCTCCGTCTACAGCGAGGGACGCCAGCGCCGCATCCGCATCGTCGCGTGGATCACGATCGTCTCGCTGATCCTCGTCGGCGGCGGCGCTACCGTGCTGACCCTGCTGCTCGGCTGATCCGTGGGCGGCGAACGCGACCGGTTGCGCGATGCCCTGGCATCCAAGACGCCCCTCACCTGGGTACTGACCGGCGACTCGATCACGCACGGCCTGCTGCACACCCGCGGCGAGCGCAACTACGTCGACCACCTGCATGAGCTGATCCGCGGCGATATGGGTCGCGTGCAGGATGCCCTGATCAACACCGCCATCAGCGGTTGGCGCGTCACGCAGCTGCTCAAGGACTTCGACCGGCGCGTCGCGCACTGGCATCCGAACATCGTCACCCTCATGATCGGAACCAACGACTGCTCGACGACCGCCAAGGCGGGCGTCGTCGCGCCGCACGAGTTCGCGGCATCGGTGACGGAGTTCGTGCAGCGCGTGCGCAAGATCGGCGCGATCCCGGTGCTGCAGACGCCGCCGACGATCGACATCGCCCACGCCCCCGAGCGCGCACGCATCGCCGAGTTCGCCCAGGCGACCCGCGATGTCGCCGCGAGGCAGGACGTCATCCTCATCGACCAGTTCGCCCGGTTCACCGAACTCGGGGCGGGCGCCGTGGCCCACCACCTGCTGAACGACCCGTTCCATCCCGGTGCAACCGGCCACGCCGTGCTCGCCCTGGAGATCGCCCGCGTACTCGGGCTGCAGGCGCCACCGGCATCCGATCGCGTGTTGCCGCACCTCGCGCAGCGCGTCGCCGACGCCGGCTGACGCAGCGCGTCGCCGGACGCACGCCGCCCTCTCACCCCGCCCGGGCGATGCCCCCGATGCCGACCGTCGCCTGCCGGGGCACACTCGCTACGAAACACCGTGAGTTCCCCCGACGCGAGCAGAAGGCGGTAACGATGTCGACCACGCCCAACGACGACTTTCCGGTGCACCTCGATCGGAACCACCTCCCCGAACCGGAATGGACGTATCCGTCGGCCCGCATCCGCACCCACGCGGTCGACTCCGAGCCCGACTTCCCGCCGATGCGCGAAGCGCCGGCGGGGTCGCCGAACATCCTGCTCGTGCTGCTCGACGACGTCGGCTTCGGCTGGCCGAGTGTGAACGGCGGGCTCGTGCGGATGCCCACCGCTGAGCGCCTGGCGGGGCGCGGCCTGTTCTACAACCAGTTCCACACCACCGCGCTGTGCTCGCCGACCCGCGCGGCCATGCTCACCGGGCGCAATCACCACACCGTCGCAACCGGGGTGATCCAAGAGATGGCGACCGGGTATCCGGGCTACAGCGGCATCATCCCCAAGGGCACGGCCACCTTCGCCGAGATGCTCAAGCACGCCGGCTACACGTCGGCCTGGTTCGGCAAGAACCACAACGTGCCCGACAACCAGACCAGCCCCGCCGGCCCGTTCGACAACTGGCCGACCCATCAGGGCTTCGACTACTTCTACGGGTTCATCGCCGGTGAGACCGATCAGTTCTATCCGTCGCTGTACGAGAACACCCGCGCGGTCGAGCCGCCCGCTCGCCCCGAGGACGGCTATCATCTGACCCGCGACCTCGCCGACAAGGCCATCTCGTGGATCGGCACGCAGCAGGCGATCGCACCCGACCGTCCCTTTCTCGCCTACTTCTCGCCCGGCGCTGCGCACGCCCCGCACCAGCCTCCGCTCGACTGGCGCGGCCGCAACGAGGGCCGGTTCGACATGGGGTGGGATGAGTACCGCCGCCAGGTACACCAGAACCAGCTCGATGCGGGCATCATCCCGCCGGGCACCAAGCTCACCGAGCGGCCCGAGCAGATCCCCTCGTGGGACAGCCAGCCCGAAGAGCACCGCAGGCTCTTCGCCCGCCAGGCCGAGAACTTCGCCGACTTCTTGGAGCACACCGACTACGAGGTGGGCCGCGTCGTCGACGCCATCGAAGAGATGGGCCAGCTCGACAACACGATCGTCATCTACATCATCGGCGATAACGGTTCGAGCGCCGAAGGGTCGCTGGTGGGCACGCCCAATGAGCTGATGAGTCTGAACGGACGCCAGCCGTCGATGGATGAGGCGATCGGGTTCATCGACCAGTGGGGCCTGCCGGGCACCTCACCGCACTACGCGGTCGGCTGGGCGCACGCCGGCGACACCCCGTTCCAGTGGACCAAGCAGGTCGCATCGCACTTCGGCGGCACCCGCAACAGCATGATCGTGTCGTGGCCCGAGCGCATCACCGACACCGGAAAGGTGCGTTCGCAGTTCCATCACGTCATCGATGTGACGCCCACGCTGCTCGAGATCGTCGGTGTCGCGCATCCGACCGAGGTCAACGGCTTCATCCAGAAGCCGATTGAGGGCACGAGCTTCGCCTACACGTTCGCCGACGACAACGCCGATGCCCCCAGCCGGCACACCAAGCAGTACTTCGAGATGCTCGGCAACCGCGCCATGTACTCCGACGGGTGGATCGCCTCGTGCCGGCACGGCCGGCTGCCCTGGGAGACCTCGGGCACGTACAGCTGGGACGACGACACGTGGGAGCTGTACAACATCACCGACGACTTCAGCCAGGCCGACGACGTCGCCGACCAGCATCCCGAGCGCCTGCGCGAACTGCAGGACATGTTCATGGCCGAGGCGGCGCGGTACAACGTGCTGCCCCTCGACGACAGTTTCGCCGAACGGCTCGATGTCACCCTGCGCCCGAGCTACTTCGCCGGACGCGACCGGGTCACCTTCCACGAGGGAATGGTGCGTCTGCCCGAGGGCAGCGGGCCCCGGATGGTCAGTGTTCCTCTGACGCTCACCGCCGAGATCGACGTACCGGAGTCCGGTGCGGAAGGAGTCGTCTTCGCCGTCGGTGGGGATGCCGCCGGGTGGTCGTTGTTCGGCTGGGAGGACCGCGCCCGGTTCCACTACAACTTCTTCGGCATCCGCCGCTACGACCTGATGTCGGATGCCGCCCTCTCACCGGGACGACACACGCTCACCGTCACGATCACTCCGCAGACACCGCGCCCCGGCGGACCCGCCGACGTCACGATGACGATCGACGGTGCACCGGCGGGTGATCTGCACCTGCCCGAGCAGATCCCGATGCGGTGCGGCACCGAGACGATGGACGTCGGCATGGACTGCGTCTCGCCGGTCTGCGCCGACTACGACGACCGCGGACTGTTCCCGTTCACCGGCCGAATCCACGAGGTGACGTTCGACTTCCCGAACATGCGACCCGTCACTGGACACGAGCGGCTGAAGCTCGCCACGCAGATGGACTGACGGCCGCTGACACGCGCGCAGAGTCGGATGCCCGAGACCGGCCGGTCTCGGGCATCCGCCGATGTCAGGCGAGCGTCAGGAACAGCTTCTCGAGCTCAGCGACGGTGGGGGCGTCGTCTTCGCGGACGGTGCCCTGCTCGGCGTCGGTCACGCAGCTGCGCAGCGCGGTGCTGATCACCGAGAAGCCGGCGCGGTCGATGGCCTTGCCGACGGCGGCGAGCTGGATGACGACGTCGCGGCAGTCGGCTTCGTCTTCCATCGCGTCGATGACGGCGGTCAGCTGGCCGCGGGCCCGCTTGAGACGGTTGACGACCTTGCGGATCTCTTCATCGGATGCCTGAGGGCTCATGCGTACTCCTTCACAGTCGTGCGGGTGTCGGCGTGCATCCGCGTTCCGGCCACCCAGGTGAGGTAGCCGCCGTCGAGGTTGCGCACGCGACGGTCGTGCTGGCGCAGCAGGCGCGTGGCGGTGTGCCCGCGCTGGCCGACCTGGCAGTGCACGATCAGCTCACCGTCGGGCAGCTCGCCGAGTCGGGCGCGCAGCTCATCGAGCGGAACGTTGATGCTGCCCGGGATGGCGCCGCCCGCATGCTCGGTCTCGCTGCGCACATCGATCAGGGTCGCGCCGGCCGCCACGGCGGCGTCGAGCTCGTGCCACTGGATGCTGCCGGTCAGATCGCTCGCGGCGTTGTCGGCGATGTAGCCGAGCATGTTGACCGGGTCTTTCGCCGAACCGTACTGCGGTGCGTAGGCGAGTTCGAGGCGGCTGAGCTGCGTGGCGGTGAGCCCCGCCTGCATCGCGGTGGCGATGATGTCGATGCGTTTGTCGGCACCGCTGCGGCCGATCACCTGGGCGCCCAGGATCAGATCGGTACCGGGGTCGACCAGCAGCTTCATGGTGAGCCGCTCGGCACCGGGGTAGTAGCCGGCGTGGTCGGCGGGGTGCGCGTGGATGACGCGGTGCGCGCGTCCGGCATCCGCCAGGCGTCGCTCGCTCCACCCGACCATCGCGACGGCGAGGCCGAACACCCCGACGATCGCCGTACCGACCGCCGGAAGGGCGTCGGCGGGGCGCTCGTCGAGCAGTCCGTGCTCCCAGGCGATGACGTCGGCCGCGGTGCGGCCGTGCCGATTCGCCAGGCCCGCCATCGTGACCAGGGTCGGCTCGGCCGAGATCGCATCGACCTTCAGCGCGGCGTCGCCGACGGCGAAGATGCGCGGGTCGCTGGTGCGCTGCAGGGCGTCGACTTCGATGCCGCCGCTGGGTGCGGTCGCGAGACCCGCGGTCGTGACGATGGATGCCGCCGGGCGCACGCCACGGGCGTCGATCAGCAGGTCGGCGGCGACGGTGGTGCCGTCATCGAGGTGCACGCCGTCGGCATCCACCGAGGCGACCGAGGTGCGCATGCGCAGGTCGACGCCGCGAGCGGCGAGCTCATCGACCACGAGAGCGGCCATCTCGGAGTCGAGGGGGCTCAGCGGATGGGCGCCGTTCTGCACGAGCGTGACGTCGAGTCCGCGGTGCACGAGGTTCTCGACGGCTTCGAGACCGATGAAGCCGCCGCCGGCGACGACCGCGCGTCCCGCGCGCGGTGCCTCATCGAGGGCCAGTTCTTCGAGAGCGAGGGTGATGCGGTCGACGTCGTCGACGGTGCGCAGGGTCGAGACCGTCGGGCCGCCGTCGATCTGTTCGAACGCGTCGCGTGGAGTGGCGCCGACGGCGAGGATCAGGTGGTCGTACGCCTCGTCGATCACGGCGCCGGTGCGCGCATCGCGGATGCTGACGGTCTGGGCCTCACGGTTGATCGCGACCGCCTCGTGGCGGGTGCGCACGTCGAGCTCGAAGCGCGCGCGCAGCGATTCGGGGGTCTGCAGCAGCAGTGCCTGCCGCTCGGGGATGACCCCACCGACGAAGTACGGCAGGCCGCAGTTGGCGAAGCTGACGTAGTCGCCCTGCTCGATCACGATGATCTCGGCCGACTCGTCGAGGCGCCGCAGACGTGTGGCGGCGGACATACCGCCGGCGACGCCCCCGATGATGATCACGCGCATCTACTGACTCCCCTTGCGCTCAAAGATACCCCCTAGGGTATCATGCGCGCTGGGTGCCGGGGATGGCGGCGATGAGCTCCCTCGTGTAATCGTGCGCCGGCTCGGCGAAGACGCGCTCGGCATCGCCGCTCTCGACGACGCGCCCCTTCTGCATCACGACGATGCGGTCGGAGATCTGACTCACCACGCCCAGATCGTGCGAGATGAACAGATAGCTCAGACCGAACTCGGCCTGCAGGTCGACGAGCAGCTGCAGGATCTGCTCCTGCACCGACACGTCGAGCGCCGACACCGGCTCGTCGAGGATCATCAGCTCGGGCCCGATCGCCAGCGCCCGGGCGATGGCCACGCGCTGGCGTTGTCCGCCCGAGAGCTCGACCGGACGACGGTCGGCCAGTTCGGGCGCCAGCCGTACGCGCTCCAGCAGATCTCGCACCAGGCTCGCCTGCGACGCGCGATCACCGATGCGGAACGACCGCAGCGGCTCCGACACGATGCGCTCCACCGTCATGCGCGGATCGAGCGATCCGAACGGGTTCTGATACACCACCTGCATCCGCCGGCGCAGCTGACGCAGCTCCTCACCCCGGGCGTGGGTGATGTCGGTGCCGTCGAGCAGCACGGTGCCGGAATCGGCCGACACGAGCCGGGCCGCGATCCGCGCACTGGTCGTCTTGCCCGACCCCGACTCGCCGACGATCGACAGCGTCTGCCCCCGGGGCACCGCGAACGAGACGTCGTCAGCCGCGAGGAACGACCCGCCGCGCACGCCGTACGTCTTGCACAGTGACCGCACCTCGAGAATGCTGTCGCTGCCGCTCTGCGGGCGCATCTCTCGCTCACGGAATGCCGCGAAGACGCCGCTCTCGACAGCATCCGGCGCCTGGGGCGTCAGGCGCCCCTGACGCAGCCCCGGCGCGGCAGCCACCAGGCGACGGGTGTACTCGTGACTCGGCGCGCTGAGCACGTCGGCCGTGGCACCGCGCTCGACGATCTCACCGCGGTACATCACGATGATCTCGTCGGCCCGGTCAGCGGCGACCGCGAGGTCGTGCGTGATCAGCAGCACCGCAGTGCCATGGTCGGCCACGAGCTGGTCGAGCTGGTCGAGCACGTGCCGCTGAACCGTGACATCGAGGGCGCTCGTGGGCTCGTCTGCGATGACCAGCTGCGGCCCGCACGCCCAGGCGATGCCGATCAGGGCCCGCTGACGCAGACCGCCAGACAGCTCGTGCGGATACTGCGTCGCCCGCAGCGCCGGCTCGGGAATGCCGACCTCATCGAGGATCTGCACCGCACGCGCGGCGGCCGCGGCGCGCGGCATCCGCCGGTGGATCCGCAGCGTCTCGGCGATCTGCTCACCAACCCGCATCAGCGGGTTGAGCGACGAACCGGGGTCCTGCGGGACGAAGCCGATCTGCGCACCGCGTACCTTGCGCAGCATCCGCTCGGGAAGACGCGCGAGGTCCTCACCGGCGAAGTGGATCGCGCCCCCGCTGACGCGGCCGTTCTCGGGAAGACGCCGGATCAGCGCCTGGGAGACCGTCGACTTGCCCGAGCCCGATTCACCGACCAGCGCGACGACCTTGCCGGCGTGCACCTCGAAGGACACACCGTGCACGACCTTGGCGCTCCGGCCACGTGTGGCGTACTCGACCCGCAGATCTTCGACCTTGAGCAGCGGCGCAGTCATCGCTCACCTCCGATTGCGCGCGCCACCCGGTTCACGGACAGCACGACCACCAGGATCACCAGGCCGGGGATGATGCTCAGCCAGGGCTGCGTCGCGATGAAGTCGCGGCCGGCCGAAGACAGAGCGCCCCACTCCGGCGCGGGCGGTGGCGCGCCGAATCCGAGGAACGTGAGTGCGGAGACGCCAAGAATCGCGGTGCCCAGTTCGAGGGCGGCGACCGCGATCACCGGGCGGGCGGCGTTGGGCAGCACGTGGCGGAAGAGGATCGCCGGCGTGCGCGCGCCGAGCGTGCGCGCTGCTTCGACGTACTCCTCGTTGCGCACCCTCAGCACCTGCGCGCGCATCACGCGCGCGAAGCTACCGGCGGCTCCCAGACCGACGCCCAGACCGATCGAGATCGGCCCGAATCCCAGCGTGGCCACGACGATGAGAGCCAGAAGGATGCCCGGAATCGCGACGAGCACGTCGACCACGCGCATGATCGCGAAGTCGACCGGACCCCCGAGAAAGCTCGAGGCGAGACCGATCAGCCCGCCGACCACGACACCGACGACGACGGCGAGTGCCGCCGACACGATCGACAGCGCTGTGCCGTGCACGACTCGGGAGTACAGGTCGCGGCCGAGGTTATCGGTGCCGAACAGGTGGTCGGGGCTGGGCGGCAGCAACCGATCCTTCGGCACCGAGAGGTAGGGATCGTGCGTGGCAAGCAGCGACGGGGCGACGATCGCCACGGCGACGGTGATCAGCACCAGCACGCTGAGCGTGAATCCGGGTTGACGCAACAGTCTCATGCCGACGCCTCCTTCTGCGACGTCTCCGGTTGAGTGCCGCGTGCCGCCGAACGGCCCGAGCGGCGCGTGCGCGGGTCGATCACGCCGTACGCCAGGTCGACGATGAGGTTGACGGTGGCATAGACGGCGGCGACCATGAGCACGATGCCCTGAATGACATTGACGTCCCTGGCCAGCACGGCGTTCACGGTCATCCGGCCGATGCCGTCACGGGAGAAGACCGTCTCGACCACGGCCGTGCCCGCCGCGAGGTAGCCGATCGTCAATCCCAGCACGGTGATCGTCGGCAGCAGCGCGTTGCGCAGCAGGTGCGCGGTGAAGATTCGGCGGGGCGGTACGCCCTTGGCGACCGCGGTGAACACGTGCTGGCTGGCCTGGGCCTCCAGCACGGCCGCAGAGAACACCTGGAACAGGATCGCCCCGACCGGCAGGGCAAGGGTGATCGCGGGCAGAATCGCGCTGCCCGGCTGACGGCTGCCCGATGACGGCAGCCAGCCCAGTGTGAACGAGAAGAAGCTGATCAGCAGCAGACCCGTGAGGAACGCCGGGATCGCCACGCCGAAGGGAGGGATCTGCAGCAGCAGGTTTCGCAGCCAGCGCGTCGGCGCCAGGAAGGCGAGGAACGAGAAGACCACCGCGATGATGATCGCGATCACCAAGGCGATCGCGGCGATCTCGACGGAGTTCGGCAGCGCGCGGGCGATCATGGTCGCGACTGGCTGGCCGGTGGCGATCGAGATCCCGAGGTCACCCTGAGCCAGCATCCCGAGGCGGTGCCAGTACTGCTCCCACGGGGTGCCCGCCAGACCGTACTGCTCGCGCATCCGCTCGAGCGTCTCGGGATCGACGACGGTGTCGCCGCCGCTCTTGCTCGCGATCGCGGCGAGCAGCGGGTCGCCGGGCAGGAAGGTGACCAGGAGGAATACGACGGTGTACGTCGCCAGCACCACGAACAGGAACTGCGCCAGTTTCGGTGCGATGTAGCGCAGCGCATTCAGTGTCGCGTTCATGAGGTCGTGCCCGTCATCTCCTGATCACCTTCCTACCGAATCCGGCTCAGCGCTGGACGGTGACGTCGTACAGGTTGACCCGCGACGACGAGTCGAACGCGACGCCCGAGACGCCCTTCTGCGAGGCGTGCACCTGCGCGACCTCGAGCAGCGGCACCAGGTAGGCCTGCTCGACGATGCGCTGCTGCGCCTCTGCGAGGATCGCGGTGCGCTCCACCGGGTCGGCCGTCGCGGCCTGCGCGGTCAGCTGCGCTTCGAGCTCGGCGTCGTCGATCACAGCCCAGTGCGCCTCGGATGCCGGCGAGAGCATGACGCGCAGTGCGTCGGGGTCGGTGCGGGTCAGGCCAGCCGACAGGAAGTCGAAGTCCTTCGACGCGACAGCACCGAAGAAGTCGCCCGCGGTGACCATGTTGATCTTCAGGTCGATCCCCGCCTTGGCCAGCTGCACCTGCGTCGCCTCAAGCACGTCCTGCCCGTAGAACGCCGTCACCGACACCGTCAGGGGCGTGCCGTCCTTCTCGCGGGTGCCCTCTGCACCGACCTTCCATCCGGCGTCGTCGAGCAGCTGCTCGGCGGCGTCGAGGTCGAAGGCGAGCGCGTCGGCCTGGTCGAGGAACGACGGCGTGGCCGAGCTGAGCACGCCGGCGACCGGCTGCACCATGCTCGAGCCGGTCAGCTCGGCGATCTCGGTGCGGTCGGTGGCAAGGATCATCGCCTGGCGCACGACCGGGTCCGAGACGATCGGTCGCTCGGTGTTGGGCACGAGCGAGGTCGGGATGCCCGGGTTCGCCCGCGCGTAGATCTCGTAGTCACCCGTGCTGAACCGCTGCTCGTCGATCGCGGGCAGATCGAAGATCATGTCGAACTCGCCGGTCTGCAGACCACCCGTGCGCACGCCGGGCTCCGGCGTGATCGCGAACGTGATGCTCTTGATCGCCGCGTCGCCGCTGCTCGCACGCAGCGACGAGCCCCACCCGTAGCCCTCACGGGCCGAGAGGACGACCGCGTCGTTCGCGGTGTACTCGTCGAGCACGAACGCGCCCGAGCCGACGGGCGCCAGGCAGCGCTCCTCGGCGGTCAGCGCGGCGGTCTCATCGGAGAGCATGCCCAGGGTGATGGTGCTCGCGCCCTGCAGGAACTGCGCGTTGGGCTCGGCGAAGGTGACCTTCACCGTCGACTCGTCGACGACCTCGGTCGCCTGGTAGCCGGCGAGATACTGCGAGGCCAGCGGTGCGGTGCTGCCGAGCGCGGCCAGCGCATCGAAGTTGGCCTTGACCGTCTCGGGCGTCAGCGCCGAGCCGTCGCTGAAGGTGACACCATCACGCAGGGTGAACGTGAACTCCTTCAATGTGTCGCTCGCGACGAATGCGTCTGCGAGCCACGGGACGATCTCGCCGGTCTCGGGATCCTGGTCGACGAGCGAGTCCACCAGCTGGCGGCTGATGTTCAGCGCCGTGGTCAGCGTGACCTGCTGCGGGTCGAGGCACACCGGGTCGTCCTGGACGGCGATGTAGAGCTCGTCACTCGTCTCGCCACCGTCGGTGGTGGCGGGGGTGCAGCCGGCGAGCAGACCGGCTCCGAGTGCAGCCGCGCCGAAGGCGGCGATCCAGCGTGTGGATGCGTGTCGTACGGGGGTGTTCACGATCGTCCTTTCTCAGGGTCCAGCGGGTCGGGTAGGCGGTCAGGCCGCGGTGGGCAGGGCGCCGTGCACGAGGCGGCCTCGTGAGACGACGGCGACGATGTTCTCGACGCGCAGGTCGGCGATGTTCTCCCAGGGGCGGCCGCGCAGCACGACGAAGTCGGCGCCGTAGCCCTCCGCGAGGGTGCCGACGCGCTTGGTCAGGCCGACGACGTCAGCAGCATCCGACGTCGCGGCGCGCAGCGCGCGCTCCGCGTCCCAGCCGAACATGTCGGCCATCAGGCGCACTTCTTCCATCTGGTCGCCGAACTGCACGAAGATGCCGTTGGCGTCGGTGCCGAGCACGAAGCGGATGCCCGCGCGACCGGCGTCACCGAAGAGCGAGTCGCGGTAGGCCACGACGTCCTTCGCCTTGTCGCGGGCATCGTCGGTGACGGCGACGCGACCATCGGCGATGGCGTCGTTGATAAGCAGGGTCGGCGCGACGGGGATGTTGCCGGCGACGAGGCGCTCCCACTGGTCGGCTTCGAGGCCCGTGCCGTGCTCGAGCGAGTCGGCGCCGACCGAGAGGGCGATCTCGTTGCCCTCGGCGGAGTGGCTGTGAGCGGCGACGGGCATGCTGAGGGCGTGGGCCTCGTCGATCGTGGCGCGGATCTCATCGAGTGTCTGGTTGCGCCAGCCGACCTTGTCGCCCATCGACAGCACGCCGCCGCTGACGAAGATCTTGATGCCGTCGGCGCCCATGCGGGCATACTCGCGCACGAGCTTGCGGCACTCGTCGGGGCTGTCGGCCGTGCGGCCACGGTGGGGGTAGTGCGGCGGGATGAAGAGGTCGCCGTGACCGGCCGTCATGCCGACGGCGCCGTGGACGAGCACGCGCGGCCCCGGCTGGATGCCCTCGTCGAACGCACGCTTGACGGCCAACTGCCGTTCGTCGCCCGACAGATCGCGCAGGGTGGTGACACCCGCGCGCGCGGCCTTCTGGGCGTTGTTGGCGATGTGGAAGACCTGCTCTTCCCACGGGGTGATCAGCGGCCATGACGACCAGTCGGCATGCCCGGTTCCCGAGTAGGCGCCCAGGTGCACGTGCGTATCGACGAGGCCGGGGATGACGCAGAGCTCGTCGAGCGTCCCCTCGTCGGACTGCACCGCATCGATGCGGTCGCCGGTCCAGTCGATGCGGCTCGTGCCGCGATAGGCACTGCCGTCCCAGAGGTGGATTCCCCGGATGCTCTCCGTCGTCGTCACTGCTCACTCCTTTGTAGGGATCGACTGACGCTAACAGACTCACCCGCACTTGTTGATAGGTTATTTCCATCATCGCCCAACTTGTTGACTTGTTGTGATGATTGTGACGACGCCTATGCTGTCCAAGGCGGGGGGACGCAGATGACCGATGGCACGATGAGCGCGTGGAGCGAGCGAAGGCCGCGCACGCCGCTCACCGAAGATGAGCGCATCCTCAGCGGAGTCCTGCGCCACGTTCGCGAATCCGCCGCCGCCGGAACAAGCCTCCCCGGCGAGCATCGGCTCGCCGAACTTCTCGACTGCACTCGCCAGCAGGTGCGCCACGCCCTTGCCGAGCTCGGCAACCTCGGGATCGTCACCCGGCGTCAGGGCGCGGCGACCACGATCGACCCGCTTGCCCTGCGACTGAGCGCACGGTTCGAGGCCTGCGTCGAGTACGGCGATGTGCTGGCGCGCATGGGGTACACCCCCTCGGTCGAGGTACTGTCGGCCTCGTTCGAACCCACCCCCGCCGACATCGCGCCGCTGCTGCACCCCGACGTCGAACCTGTCTCGGCCCGCATCGTGCTGCGCTGGTTCGCCGATGACCAGCCGGCCATGGTCGGCACGTACATCCTGCCTCTGCCCGCCGGCACCGAGCGCCCCTTCATCGACCCCACCCGTTCGGTGTTCGACATCGCCGCGGACCTGTGGTCGGAGCGCATCGTGTGGGAGGTCGTATCGGCCGGCGTGACGGCCCTCACCGCCGAAGAGGCCACGCAGCTGGAGCAGCCCGAGGGCGAAGTGGCCAAGATGTGGACCACGGTCGGCGTCACCGTGAGCGGAAAGCACATCTACCACGCCCGCGAGGTGCACCACCGCGACCTGGTGACGTACTCGTTCATCCGCACGGTCAAGGAACCGTGGCGGGTCGGACCCCGCTGAGTGCGGCGGCGACGCGCAGTAGGCTGAGCGCATCATGGATGTGTTCTTCCAGGACTTCTGGGACTTCGCCCGCGACTACTGGTGGCTGATCTTCCCGATCATGGGCATGGCCGGCGGAGCGGGCAAGGCGTGGGAGCGCGCCGCCAAACGGCGCCACGAACGCCGCCTCGAGACGCTGCGGGTGAAGGGTGAGATCAAGGCCGCTCAGCTCGCCGCGCGCGGCACCGTCCCGACCCGCGAGCAGAAGCGTCGCGCCGACGACGACGAACGCGCCGCGAGCCGCCAGATGCTCGAGAAGCTGTTCGCCGAGCACGACGAGATCACTGCGCGCTGGCTCGACTACGAGCTCGACGTCGCCAAGCTCATCGCGTTCCCCGCGATGAGCGACGGCCGCCAGCCGCTGACGGCCGCCTTCCTGCGCGCCAAGAAGGCCGCCGACGCCCTGCGCCCGAAATCATCGGATGCCACCGTGAGCGAGTCCGAGATCGCCGAGTACCTGGATGCCGTCGGCAACTACGCCGTGGCGTTCGACGTCGCGGAACGCGACGCGCGCCGGGTGCGCGACTCGGGCTTCAGCGAAGACGAGCGCAAGCGCCTGGACCGTGCCCAGCACATGCTCGCCGTCGCCCTCGACGACGCGGCGACCCAGGCCGAGCGCAATGTCGCCTACAAGCGCGTGCGCGAAGAGCTCGACGGGCTGATCCTGCTCTCTGACGAGGCCGTCGACGCGCTCAAGAAGAAGGTCGCCGGCGAGCTGGCGGCTCCGAAGCAGGCTCCCCTGCCGCCAAGAACTCAGGACGATTCCACTTTTTCAGGATGATCCAGCCCCCGGCATCCTGCGAAGTTGCGATCGTCCTGCGAAACACCGGGCGCAACGCGCGCCCCGGCGCGTAGGCTCGGAAAATGGCTGACAGAGACACCGTGCGGGTCGGGATCGTCGGCGCCGGGGCGATCGCCCCGTCGCACATCGAGGCGTGGCAGGCGTTGGGCGCCGACGTCAGCATCCTGCATCGCACGGGCGCACGCCAGCTCGGCGAGCGGTACGGCATCCGCGTGATCGACGACCTCGACGACCTGATCGCCGCGGTGGGGATCGTCGACATCATCAGCCCCACCAGTACCCATCTCGACATCGCGCGCCGCGCGTTCGCCGCCGGGCGGCACGTTGTCTGCGAGAAGCCGTTGGCGGTCACCGAGGCGGATGCCGTCGCGTTGGCAGCGGCGGCATCGGATGCCGGCATGCGCCTCTTCCCGGCCCATGTCGTGCGCTACTTCTCGGGCTACCACGCGCTGAAGCAGCGGATCGAGGCGATCGGCACCCTGGTCGAGCTGACCCTGCGGCGCACCGGGGTGGCGCCGGACGCCGCCTGGTTCTTCTCGGAGGACGCCGGCGGCGGGCTCATCCGCGACCTGATGATCCACGATCTCGACCAGGCCCTGTGGCTCGCCGGCCCCGTCATCGAGGTGACGGCCACGCAGGATCCCCCGGCCGTCGACGGACGCATCCAGCCTCCGGTGTCGGCGCACGTCACTCTCACGCACGCCAACGGCGCGATCAGCCACGTGCGCGGCGACTGGCTCGGCCCCGAGTCCACCTTCCGGTCGGTAGCCGAGGTCATCGGCACCGACGGCACCCTGCGCGTCGACACCGCGGATGCCACTGCCTTCTCCGCAGGAGAGATCGACGCCGCAGAGGCCGCGGCACCGGCATCCGATCCCTATCGGGAGCAGCTCGCCGATTTCGTCGACGCGATCCGCACCGGGCGGGAGGCGCGCGTCACTCCCGCCGACGGCATCGCCGCGGTACGCCTGGTGGATGCCGCCTACGAGTCGCTGCGCACCGGACGCACGGTGCGGCTGCCGCACTGACCCGCTGCCGACGTCACCTCCCGAGGCCCAGTGGCTGCACGAGCACGCGCCGCCGATCGCGCACCCACACGGTCCTGGTTTCGCGATGCTCGGCACGGGTCGTGAACCGGTAGCGGTACGAGACCACCCGCACCCAGCGCGGCGGCGTGCCGCCGAACGGGTCATGACGCAGCAGCCGCAGCGTTGAGGCGTCCGCCTGCAGCAGCCGCACCAGCAGCGCCGTGAACCAGTCGTCGATGGCGTGCCCGAGCGGCAAAAACCACATCAGCCAGTCCAGACGCAGATGGTACGGGGCGAACAGACGCGGCACCCGGTTCACGTCACCCGGCTTTCCGCGGAACTCGTACTCCGACCAGCGGGCCGTCTCGGGGTCGGCATCCGCGGTGCCCTCGACAATCCACTCGATGCGCTCCTTCGTCACCGTGCCGAACGCGCCGTAGGCGTTGGCAAGCTGCCAACGGTTGAAGCTCGCGTTCATCAGCTGGCGATGGGCGAACAGGTTGCGCAGCGCCGGCCAGCTGAGCGCGACGTAGAGCGCACCGACGGCGGAGGTCACGACGATCCAGTAGAGCGGGATCGTCGCCTGCGGCGCCGGGTTGCGGATGCCCGCGAGCATGCCCGCAGCAACACCGAGCCCCGAGAAGGCGAGCACGATCGTCGCCCAGTTGAGCCACGCGAAGTTGCCGGTCACCACGAGCCACAGCTGGGTCAGGATGATGACGGTCGCGGCGGCAGCACCGATGAGCGTCGGCACCGGTCCGGCGATCCACAGCCCCAGCAACGGCGCGAACAGCAGAAACGGCACGACGAGTTGGGCGAAGTGGTTGCCGAGCACCTCACCGCGGTGGAACCAGCGGGGCAGCAGATGCGCCTGACGGCTGAGCGGGCCCGGCATCGGCTGGGTCTCATGGTGGTACATCAGCGCCGTCAGATCACGCCACTCCCGACCGCCGCGGATCTTGATCATGCCGGCGCCGAACTCGAGGCGGAACAGCAGCCACCACAGCAACACGATCGTCACCGTCGGCGGCGGGTGTTCGGCCGACCCGAGAAAAGCCGCGAGAAACCCCGCCTCGAGCAGCAGCATCTCCCACCCGAACGCGTAGAACGTCTGGCCGATGCTGACGATCGACATGTACCCGCCCCACAGCAGCAAGAAGCAGACCATCGGCACCCAGGGCGGGCCCCACTGCGGAACGCCCACCACCAGCAGGGCCGCCAGGCCGATGCCGGCCCAGCACAGCGCGGCAAGCCGCCGATCCGTGTAGCGCAGGCGCGAGAAGAGCGTCGGCCGTAGCATCCGCCGCCTTCTCGGCGACTCGGCCACCCACGCGAGCAGGTCCGGCGCCGGCAGCAGGCCGCGCTCTCCGAGCAGCGGCCGGAACTGATTCAGCGACGAGACGAACGCCACCAGGTAGAGCGCAGCGATGCCGCGCTGCAGCACCTCACGCGCGAAGCCGAAGTCGACGGCGGCGAACCCGTCCATGTGCACAGGCTACGCCGCCCGCAACGCACCGCGGCCCCCTCCTGTGTGACAGGAGAGGGCCTCGATGGAATGCGTTGGTCTTACTCGGTGATGAGCCAGTCGACCTGGTCGCCGAACTCGGCGATCCACGCGTCGACGGCCTCAGCCGACTTGTCCTTGTACTCGTCCGAGGTGACGAGGCTCTCGAGCGCACCGTACTGCTCGTCGGTCAGGGTGACGTCGCCGATGAAGTCAGCAGCCTCGGGGAACTCCTCGGCGAAGCCGAGCTTGCCCAGGAAGTGCAGACCCTCGGTGGCACCCATGGCGCCGTTGGGGTCTTCGAGGTCCTTCATCGGGTAGGCGCTGTTGGCCCAGAACGGACGCCACAGCGTGACGACGATCGGGTCTTCGGCGGCCACAGCCGTGTCGAGCGTGGCGAGCATGCCGCCGGTCGACGAGGTCAGCAGCTCGTACTCGCCGTCCAGACCGTACTCGGGCATCGCGCTCTCCTGCACGGCCTTGGTGAGGCCGGCGCCGGGCTCGATGCCGATGATCTTGCCGTCGAACATGTCGGCGTTGCCCTTGAGGTCGGCGATCGAATTGATGTCGTCCAGGTAGTCCGGAACGGCCATCGTGAGCGCCGCGCCCTCGTAGTAGGTGCCGAGGTCTTCGATCTTGTCGCCGTACTCCTCCATGTACGAGGCGTGCGTCACCTCGGACCAGGCCGACGGGTACATGTCGATGTCACCCTGCGACAGGGCGGTGTACAGCGGGCCGGCGTCGACGACGTCTTCCATCTCGATCTCGTAGCCGAGCTTCTCGAGCTGGTCGGCGAGCAGGTACGCCGTGCTCAGACCGTCGGTCCATGCGGGCAGGAACCCCATCGAGATGGTGCCCATCTCGTCGCTGGCGGGTGCGCCTGCGTCGCCCGAGTCGCCGGAGTCGCCACCGGCGCAACCGGTGAGGACGAGGGATGCCGCCGCGCCGAGCGCGACGATGCTGGTCAGGTGCCTCTTGTTCATGGTGCTTCCTTCTTTCTTCACGTATATCTCACGCGTTCCGTATGTAGTGCTGTGTGGAAGGGACGTTCTGTGGGTCAGGCGCCGCCCGGCGAGGGACGTGCGCCGCCCTCGATGAGCTCGGATGCTGCCGAGTTGGCCTCCTGCGCCGCGGATGCTGCCGACGCGCGGCGCATCTCGTCGCGGCGCCGCTGCATCATGCCCATCAGCGACGAGCGGTTGCCTCCCGGGTTGCCGAGGGCCGCCGTGACGCGGTCGAGGTAGACGGCGATGAACACCACGCCGAGGCCGGCCTCGATGCCCTGGGCGACGTTGATCGTCGCGAGCGCGGCGACCACTTCCTTGCCCAGGCCGGGTGCGCCGGCCATACCGGCGATGACGGCCATCGACAGGGCGAGCATGATCACCTGGTTGACGCCGGCCATGATGGTCGGCATCGCGAGCGGCAGCTGAATGCCGCGCAGGATCTGCCCGGGCGTCGCGCCGAAGGCGTGACCGGCTTCGACCGTCTCGGAGTCGACACCGCGGATGCCCAGCTCGGTCAGACGCACACCGGGCGGCAGCGAGAAGATCACCGTGGCGATGACGCCGGGCACGAAACCGAGGCTGAAGAAGATGATCACGGGGATCAGGTACACCAGCGATGGCATGGTCTGCATCAGGTCGAGCACCGGCTTGATGACGGCGCTGACGGTGTCGTTGCGGGCCGCCCAGATGCCCAGCGGCACGGCGATCGCGACGGTGACGAGCGTGGCGATCAGCACCAGCGCCAGCGTCTGCATCGCGTTGTCCCACTGGTCGACGCCGAGGATGACGACGAACATCACCACGGTGCCGATCGCGAGCTTCCACGAGCGCACCAGCCAGGCGATCAGCGCGAACAGCACGATCATCACCGGGGCGGCCGGTGCCATCAGCATGGCGGCGAGGCCCTCGGCGAGGAAGCCGACAAAGGCGGCGATGGCGTCGGTCAACCAGTCCAGATCATCGCGGACCCAGTCCACGACGCTCTTTCCCCACTCACCGATCGGAATGGTGAAACCGTCCATCAGCGCACCTCCTCTGCCTGCTCGTTCTTGCTGTGTGTACTGCCCGAAGTGCCAGCGGCGGCCGCGGTCGCCTCCTCGAGCACCTCATCGATCATGGTTGCCGGCATCGGTTGCAGCGGAATGGTCAGCTCACCGGTCGCACCGGTACCCGGGCCCAGCGCCGCCAGCAGCGTCACGCGGGGGATCACACCGGTCAGGCGTCCCTCGGCATCCGTCACGGCGAGCGGCAGCGGCGACTCGACCGACGGGATGAACAGGTTCATCAGAATCTCGTTCTCGTCGACGCTCTGCGGCACCGGCTTGAGCACCGATGCCAACGAGGTCTCACCCTTGCGCACCAGCTTGACGGCATCCCGGTCGGTGACGATGCCGACCAGGTGGCGGTCGCGGCCGACGACGTAAGCCGCCGACATGTAGGCGTCGCGCATCTGCTTCAGCGCCGTGCGCGGGCCGGACGTCTCGGTGACCACCGGACGCGGCGTCTCCATGACATTGGCGGCAGTGAGCACGCGGGCGCGGTCCACGTCCTGCACGAACTGCTCGACGTAGTCGTTGGCCGGGTCGGTGAGGATGTCCTCGGGCGTACCGATCTGCACGATGCGACCATCGCGCATCACGGCGATGCGGTCACCGAGGAACATCGCCTCGTTCAGATCGTGGGTGATGAAGATGATCGTCTTCTGCAGCTTCTGCTGCAGTTCGACCAGCTGCTCCTGCATCTCGCGACGGATCAGCGGGTCGAGCGCGCTGAACGCCTCATCCATGAGCAGGATGTCGCCATCTGCGGCGAGCGCACGGGCGATGCCCACGCGCTGCTGCATACCACCGGAGAGCTCGCTGGGCAGCTTGTCGCCCCAGCCGTCCAGGCCCACCATGGCCAGGATCTCGCCGGCCTTCTTCAGCCGGGTGGCCTTGTCGACGCCCTTCAGCTCCAACGGGTAGGCGACGTTCGCGGCGACCGTGCGGTGCGGAAGCAGCGCGAAGTGCTGAAACACCATCGACACGTGGTCGCGGCGCACCTCGCGCAGGCGGGATCCCGAAATGCCGGTGATCTCGCTGCCTTCGATGGTGATGGTGCCGTCGGTCACATCGTGCAGGCCGTTCAGCATGCGGATCAGTGTGGACTTACCGGAACCCGACAGCCCCATGATCACGAAGATCTCACCGCGGTTGACGGTGAAACTCGCGTCGATCACTGCGGCTGTGCCGACGTCGAGTACGTCGGTACGGGACTCGCCCGCCTTCAGCCGCTTGACTGCCTGCTGTGGATTTCGGCCGAACACCTTGTACAGATTGCGCGCTTCAAGAGCGGTTTCGGACACGTTTCCCCCGTGACTCACCGGCTCCAGGGTCGGCGGTGAGTCCGTCTGGTTACGTCCGGGTCATGATCACAGGGCCGCTCGTTCATTGCCGTGCGCGGCGCGGACGCGGAGCTTCGGACTCCGCGCAGAGATCACCGACCATACGCCCGCGCCCTCATGGTTCTTGCACAGCGTGAAGACGCGACCGCGGACTGGTCTTGGCCATCGTGGCCACCTTCCACGGTAACGAATGGCTGATCGGGTGGCAAATCCCGTTTACCGTTTCGTGATCTCACCGGGGGATTCACGCGTGTCGCGTCGAGCGCGTCACGGTGAATTTCGGCGTGCGAGAGACCTGTTCGGTGGGGCCAACCACGCGCGTCAGAGCGCGGCGGTGGTCAAGATGCGAGTTGAACACCGTCCACACTTCACCGCCCGGTCGGACGAGCCGCGCAGCGGCCTCGATGAGCCGCCGACCCGCTCCTTCGTGCACGCTCGCACCGAGGTGGAACGGCGGATTGAGCAGGACCAGGTCGGCGCCACCATCGGGCAGATCCGACCCGGCATCGTCGAGTGTGACGGTGATGCGGTCATCCAGGCTGTTCGCCGAGACCGTCGCCCGCGCCGAGCGCACGGCAGCAGCGGAGCGGTCCGTCGCGACGATTGCCGCGGTCGGGTGCTGCAGCGCGAACGCCACGGCCAGAGCCCCGGTGCCACAGCCGAGGTCGATCACCCGCATCCCCTCGTTCGTAACTCCGGAGATCTGGTCGCCAGGCCCCCCGTTTGAGGCGTTCTGCCCCGCTGCGGCCCCGTTTTTCCGGAGTTGCGAACGGCCGACCGCGCTGCCCTGCGCGCGATAGCCAGCGCTGAGTGCCGGCATCGCGTCGAGCAGCGCCCGCGTCCCGATGTCGAGCTTGCTCCCCGCGAAGGCCCCGCCATACGCGCAGAGCGTGAACTCCACCGGTGAGAAACCATCTGCCGTATGAGAAACCACGTGCATGGTGGTTTCTAGAACGGGAAGTGGTTTCTCAGCGGGAGGGGATGGAGGGGACGGAGGGGACGGAGGGGAGGAAGGGGAGGATGCCACCAGCAGGCGGGACTTGCGGGTGGCGCGTTGGGGGTGCACGGACGTGAAGTGACGGGCAAGCACATCGTTCTGCGTGAGCGTCATGTGCTTGACGCGGCCACCGGCGACCAGCACGACCTCGGGGGTAGCCCAGCGCGCGACAGCATCCGCGATCTCATCCAGCGCCGCGAGCGACTTCGGCAACTGCACCAGTACCAGCTGCGCACCGCGCAGCAGTTTCTCGTCGAGCTCGTGCGTCGTGAATGCATCCGGATCCGACCCCAGCGCGCGGGCGTTGTTCGCCAGCGCCCGGCGGCCCGTCACGAGATCCTGATGCACGCGGATGCCATGCAATCCGGCATCCGTCAGAGCGAGCGTGATCGCACCGTACTCGTCGCCGATCACGGCGATGCAGTCGCCCGCAATCCCGGCCGCACCCGCCCAGTCGACGAGCAGTTCGTCGCTGGCATCCCACGCCTGCAGGTTCGGCGCCTCGACATCGGGAAACCGCCGCAGCCTGCTGTAGTCGTACACCTGCTCACGATACCCACCGTTCGCGATAGCGTGAGCATCACCATGACTGCAACGCTGCATCTCACCACGGTCGCCCTGCCCTCCGCACCTGTCGGACCGACCAACCCGCTGCCACCCGTGGGCGCCATGCCCGAGGCACCCTATGAGGCCTCGACCGCGAACCTGCCCGACGAGATCGCGTCAAACATCGCGTACGGTCGGGCCACCAGCATCCATCCGTATCTGCTTCAGGACGCGTATTCGCGTGAGCGATCCCCCGCACCGATGCGGCTGGCGGTGCTGGAAAATGCGCACCTGCGCGCGGAGTTCGCGCTCGATCTCGGAGGCCGCCTCGTGCGGCTGCTCGATAAGGCCACCGGACGCGATCTGGTCTACCGCAACGCGATGTTCCAGCCTGCGAACCTGGGGCTGCGCAACGCCTGGTTCTCGGGCGGCGCCGAGTGGAACATCGGCATGCGGGGGCACTGGCCGCTGACCGCCTCACCGCTCTACGCGGCCGAGATCACAGCACCGGATGGCGCGCCTGTGCTGCGCATGTGGGAGTACGAACGCAAGCGCGGACTGATCGTTCAGCTCGATGCCACCCTCGACGACAACGCCCCGGCGCTGCACGTGCGTGTGCGGGTGCGCAATCCGCATCCCCGCGAGACGGGCATGTACTGGTGGACGAACATCGCGGTCGCCCAGACGCCGGGATCGCGGGTGTTCGCCCCGGCGACGCACGCGTACCAGACACAGTACGACGGTTCGCTCGGGTACGTCGACATCGCAGACCCCGACGTGAGTCGGCCGGCGAGCGCTCCGGCCGCCGCCGACTGGTTCTACGACCTGAACCGCGACCGCACGCCGTGGATCGCCGCTCTCGAGCCCGACGGTTCGGGGCTCGCGCACGTGTCGTCGCCGCGACTGCGTGCCCGCAAACTGTTCGCGTGGGGAGACACCACCGGGGGTCGGCACTGGTGCGACTGGCTCGGCGGCGAGACGGGGGCGTACTTCGAGATCCAGGCGGGCCTGGCCACCACGCAGTACGAGCACCTGCCGATGCCCGGTGGCGCGACGTGGGAGTGGCACGAGACCTTCGTGCCACTGCAGGTCGACGATGAGGCGCGGCATGGCGATTGGGAGAGCGCCGTCCCGGCGGTCGAGGCGGCGGTGCTGCGGGCATCCGAGGCGACGGACGCGTCGCGTCTCGAGGCGGTCGCCGACGTCGCCCCGGAGCGGATGCTGAACATCGGCGCCCCGTGGGGCGCGCTCGAAGCAGAGCTGGCCGCGCGCGTCGGCGAGTCGTTCGCGAGCCTTCCGGGTGTGCGGTTCGACCGGGATGCCGGTGAGGAGGGCGCCTACTGGGCGGCGCTGCTCGACGGCGAGGGCGATGCGGACGCCGCACCGCTGGACGCCCCAGCGTCGTACGTCGACGGCGAGCGCTGGGATCAGCTGTTGGCCGGCGCCGCGGCGACCTGGCTGACCCACTACCACCGAGCGGTCATCGCGCATGCGGCCGGCGAGCTGCCGCGTGCGGCGTCGCTGTACGAGGCGTCGTTGCGGCAGCGCCGCTCGCCCTGGGCGTTGCGTGGACTCGCACATGCGCGGATCGCGCAGGGCGACACGGATGCCGGAATCACCCTGCTGACCGACGCGCTCTCGCTCGCTGCGGATGTCGTGCCCCTGGCTCTGGAACTCGGCGCGGAGTTGCTTCGCGCGGGTCGCGCCGACGAGGTGCGCGGGTTGGTGGCATCCCTCCCCGCTGAGGTGCGAGCTCTGGGCCGGGTGCGGATGCTGGATGTGCGCGCCGCACTCGCCACGGGCGACCGCGAGGCCGCGGGCGCTCTGCTCGAGGAGCGGTTCGAGGTGCCCGACATCCGTGAGGGTGAGCTGAGCATGTCGGCGCTGTGGCGGGAGGCGTTCCCCGACCGACCCGTGCCGGAGTGGTACGACTTCTCGATGAACTGAGGCGGGGGGCCGACCTGCGCCCGCACGAATGGCGGGAGTCTGTACGTTCGGCGGGAGACACACCAGCGGATTCACTGGCATCCGTACGATCTCCCGCCATCCGTGCGTGAGTCAGCGACGGGTCTTGACGCGCGCCCGGTTGTGTGGTTACTTAGTTGAGTAACTAACCACACAACCGGAGGTGTCGTGATCGACGAAGGCAGACCCCTGTTCCTCCAGATCGCCGAGGCGATCGAGGAGTCGATCCTCGACGGCACCCTGGCCGAAGACGGCAAGGCGCCATCCACGAACGAACTCGCCGCCTTCTACCGGATCAACCCCGCCACGGCCGCGAAGGGGGTGGCCATGCTGACCGACAAGGGCATCCTGATCAAACGCCGCGGCATCGGCATGTTCGTCGCCGTCGGCGCCCGCAGCATCCTGCTCGCCGAGCGGCGCACGGCCTTCGCCGAGCACTTCATCGACCCCCTCATCGCCGAGGCCCGCACCCTGGGCCTCGACGCCGACGACCTGACCGTCCTGTTGCGCGAGCGCATCGCACGCACAACATCCACCGAAGGGAACCCCGCATGACCTCCGTCGTCGAGGTACACAACCTCACCAAGCGCTACAAGGACAAGCTCGCGCTCGACGCCATCTCGCTCTCGATTGAGAAGAACACCATCTATGGTCTGCTCGGCCGCAACGGCGCCGGCAAGACCACGTTGATGTCGATCCTCACCGCGCAGAACTTCGCCACCTCGGGCGACGTGCGCGTGTTCGGCGAGCGCCCTTACGAGAACGTCGATGTTCTCAGTCGCATCTGCTTCGTGCGCGAAAGCCAGAAGTACCCCGACGACGCCACAGCCACGCACGCCTTCACAGCCGCCCGGTTGTTCTTCCGCCACTGGGATCAGCAGTTCGCCGAGCGCCTGATCGCCGACTTCCAACTGCCGATGAAGACGGCCATCAAGAAGTTGTCGCGCGGCCAGCTCTCGGCGGTCGGGGTGATCATCGGACTCGCGTCCCGTGCCGAGATCACGTTCTTCGACGAACCGTACCTCGGCCTCGACGCCGTCGCCCGGCAGATGTTCTACGACCGCCTGCTTGAGGACTACGCCGAGCACCCCCGCACGATCATCCTTTCGTCGCACCTCATCGACGAGGTCTCGAGCCTCATCGAGAAGGTGATCGTGATCGACGCAGGGCGCATCCTGCTGAACGAAGACACGGATGCTGTGCGCGGACGCGCCTCGACCGTCGTCGGCGACGCCGCCAAGGTCGAGGCATGGGTCGCCGACCGTGAGGTCATCCACCGCGAATCGCTCGGTCGGGTGGCATCCGTCACCGTCCTCGGCCACCTCACCGACGGCGACCGCGCCGCCATCGCCGCAGCCGACCTCGATCTCGCGCCGGTCTCGCTGCAGCAGCTCATCGTCCGACTCACGCAGAACGCGGCCCAGCGCGATGCCGCCGTCACCGAAGGGGTGCTCTGATGTCTCGCACACTCAACGTCGTCCGCCTGCAACTCATCAACAAGAACACCTTCATCTGGGTGCCGCTGATCGTGCTCGCCGGTGCCGTCGTGGTCTCGGTGCTGATCTACGCGATGATTCCCGTCGACACACCGAAGTACGGCGGCGGCGGACAGGCCCCGCTGTGGGTGTTCTTCGCGGTCGGCATGACGGCCATGACGATGACCTTCCCGTTCTCGCAGGCGATCAGCATCACCCGGCGCGAGTTCTTCATCGGCACGATGCTCGCCGCGATTCTGGGCAGCGCCTTCATGGGAGTGCTGTTCCTGATCGGTGGCGGCATTGAGCTGTTGACGAACGGCTGGGGCGTGAACGGATACGTGTTCTACCTGCCCGACCTGTGGGCGGCGGGAGCCGGCGGAGCCTTCGTGATCTACTTCACGCTCGCACTGTTCTTCTTCGTCGTCGGCTTCACCGGCGCAACGATCTACAAGCGTTGGGGTGCACTCATGATCACACTGGTGGGCGTGGGTATCGGCCTGCTGCTCGTGGCCGCACTGTTCCTCATCACCCGTCTCGAGCTGTGGGGCCAGGTCGGCAGCACACTCGGACAGCTCGGCGCGTTGGGTGTCGCCCTCTGGGGCCTGGTCGGAGTCGGCGTGCTCATGATCATCTCGTATCTGACGCTGCGCCGAGCGACGCCCTAGGCGCGACGCAGACAGAACGGGGCGGATGCACGAGCATCCGCCCCGACGTCTGTTCAGATGGTCTCGTCGGCCGCGACGATGTCGATGTTCCAGAACAGGGAGTCGGGGTCGTCGCGGTCGTGCGCCTGCTCGGCCTCGCGGAAGACCTGGCTGACCTTCTCGAACACCTGCATGAGCTCGGCGCGTGTGAGCCGGACGTTGCGCTGCTCGAACGTGCCGCGCATGACCGGGTCGCGCCCCTGGGTGTATTCGGGCGCCCAGGTGACCACACGGCGCACCAGTTCGTGGTGTTCGTCGGCGATGAGCGCCACGAAGGCTGCGGCCGCGGCGGCATCGGCGACGGGCTGTTCGGGAGTACCCAGCTCGAGCGCGTGCAGATCGACGGGCTTCCAGACGCGGTCGCGCCGGTCGCGGGCTCGGTCAGGGTCCTCTTCGACGAGGCCCGCCTCGGCGAGCACCCGCAGGTGAAAGCTGAGCGAGTTCGCGGGCACCTCCAGCGCGGCCGACAGGTCGGCCGCACGAGCGTACTCGCGCCGGACGAGCTCGTTGATGATGCGGCGGCGCAACGGATTGGCGAGCGCCTTGAGCATCGCCGAGGTCATCACGGCCGCGCCGCTTCTGCCTTCCGCCGAGCCGCTTCCCATCCCCGCAGTCTAGTCAGCACTCATTGCGCAATTCTAGTTGCGCAAGTTTTCTTGCGCGGTTACTCTGGCGACATGACGATCGAAGCGCCCCCTGTTCGGCTCTGGAGCAACCGCCGCTACCTGCTCTGGCTCACCAGTGACACCGGCAAGGGCCTGGGCACCACACTGTTCAGCTTCGCGATCCCGCTCGTCGCCCTCTTCGTCACCAATGACCCGGCTCAGGCCGGCATCATCGGCGGCGTCGGCATGGCGACGCGACTGGTCACGACACTCATCGGCGGCGCACTCGCCGACCGCCACAACCGCATCGCGATGATGCTCGTCGGCGCACTGATCGCGACGTTCGTCGGCGCGGCCTTCACGGCGCTGGCGTTCTTCGAATCGCTGACCTTTCTCACCCTGCTCCTGCTCGAGGTCGCCCTGTGCGTGCGCGCCGGCCTGTTCGAGCCTGCGAGCGAAAGCGCCCTGAAGCAGGTCGTGCCCGACGAGGCGATGGGCCGCGCACAGGCCGCCAACCAGGGGCGCGATGCCGCACTGCAGCTCGCGGGCGGCCCGCTCGGTGGTGCGCTGCTCGCCGCCGGCGCCTGGGTGGTCGGCGCGGTCATGACGGCCGCGTACGCCTTCGCCGCCGCGACCGCGTGGGTGCTGGGTCGCGCCGAGCGGCGCGACCCCGGGCATCCGACCCCTGACGAGAACGCAACGGACGCCGGCACAGACGCGGATGCCGCAGGCGAGCGCCCCACCCGGGGGATGCTGCGCGAGATCCGCGAGGGCTTCCGCTGGCTGTTCTCGCGGCCCGACCTGAGCAGTGTGCTCGTCCTGATCACGATCATCAACCTGGGCCTGACCTCGACGGTCACCACCGTGATCTACTCGCTGCAGCAGGACGGCCACTCCGAGGTCACGATCGGCATGCTGTCGGCCGTGATCGGGGCGGTCATGCTCGCCGGCGCACTCGTCGCGCCACTGCTCGTGCCGCGCGTGAAGACCGGCACCCTGGTACTGCTGGGCTTGATCACCACGACGGCGGGCGCGAGCGTCGCGAGCGTCGTCGACACCCCGGTGGGCATCTCGATCGTGTTCGCCGGTGCCGTGTTCCTGCTGCCGGCACTGAACGCGGCCCTGATGGGCTACTTCATGGTCGCCACGCCCTCTCGTCTGCTCGGGCGCGCGAACAGCGCCGCCGGCGTGCTGGGCATGGGCGCGATGCCGCTGGCCCCACTGATCGCGGGCTTCGGGCTCGCGTGGGCGGGCCGCACCCCGACGATCGTCTTCTGCGCGGCGCTCTGCGCGATCGCCGTGCTGCTGGCGCTGGTCAACCGGCCGTTGCGGTCGCTTCCGACCGAATCCGGCTGGACCGCGCACGCCCGGCAGTTCGAGTAAGCACGCGAGCGAACGTTCGCCCGAACGGATCAAGCGTTCACAACCCCTGTACAGCAGCACAGAAAGCGTTTACCGTAGGTGTCTCCGCCGATTCCCCAGGAGGCCGAAGATGTCCATCCCCACCGTGAACCGCCGCGCGTTCCTCGCCCTGCTCGGCGCGGGCGCACTGGTCACTATGACCGCCCAGCCCGCGAATGCCGCATTCGCACGCACCGCAACCTCAGCATCCGCCGATCCCCTCACCGCACTCATCGAACGACGGCGAGTGATGCTCGTCGGCGACGGCAGCGCCGCCTCGGTGCCCGAACTGGCAGACGTGCTGCGACAGATGAGCGACGCCACCGCCGACTCGTGGAGCGCGATGGTGCGCCCGATCGGCGCGCCCGGCGTGTGGGCAGACCTGCCCCTCGCCGGCGTCAGCGGCTCGACGCTCTCAGGCAACATGGGCGTCACCTTCAACCGTCTGTTCAGTCTGGCCCTGGCCTACTCGACCGCAGGCTGCGCCCAGTACCAGGACCCGACACTGGCATCCGACATCGCGGACGCCCTCACGTACCTCAGCACCGACGTCTATGTCGCCGGCCACCCGCGCGTCGGCAACTGGTGGTTCTGGGAGATCGGCGTACCCCGCAAGGCCGCCGACACGCTCGTGCTGATGTACGACGTCGTCCCCGCCGACGTGCGCACCGCACTACTCGGCGCCGTGCGCCACTTCGCACCCAACCCCAACTGGCGAGGCCGGGGCACCACCTACGCCGAGACCGGCGCCAACCGCACCGACAAGGCACTCTCATGCGCGCTTCGCGGCATCCTCGACAACCGTCCCGATGAGATCACGATGGCCCGCGACGCCCTCAGCGACACCGTGGGCGACGGCCGCAACAGCGTCTTCGGCTACGTCACGCAGGGTGATGGCTTCTACGCCGACGGCTCGTTCGTGCAGCACGGCTACCTGCCCTACATCGGCACGTACGGTGTGGTCACGCTCAGCGGCCTCGCCGAGATCCTCGGGCTGTTGGGCGGCAGCACGTGGGACGTCGTCGATCCGAACAAGTCGGTGATCCTGGATGCTGTCGAAGCCGCCTACGCACCGTTCATCTGGAACGGTCGCATGATGGACACCGTGCGCGGGCGCGCCGTCTCGCGCCAGAAGGCGCCCGACTACGTGGACGGCGCCGGCGCCATGACCGCCATTCTGCTGCTCGCCCCCGGCGCCGGCGAGCCGTACCGCAGCCGCTACCTGTCGCTGGTGAAGGGATGGCTGCAGCGCAGCACCGAGCAGCAGTACGGCCTGCCCTCGCAGACCGTAGCGAAGTCGCTGCTGGTCACCTCGGTCCTCGGCGACGAGTCAGTGGTTCCGGCGCCGGCGCCGGTGTACACCAAGGCGTTCGGCGATCAGGACCGGCTCGTGCACCATCGGCCCGACTTCAGTGCCGTCGTCAACGTGTCGTCGAACCGCATCGGCCGCTACGAGTGGGGCAACCGCGAGAACAACGTCGGCTGGTACCAGGGCGACGGCCTGACGTTCATCTACTCCCCCACCGACCCCGGGCAGTTCGCCGACGACTTCTGGCCGACCATCGACCCGTACCGCCTGCCCGGCACGACGGTCACCGCCGAACCGCGCCAGAACGGCGCGACCGACGGCACGGGCATCCCCCGGGCGTACCAGCCGTTCGCGGGCGGTCTTGCTCTCGATGACCGTTGGGGCATTCAGGGCATGGACCACCTGAACCACAACAAGAGCCTCAGCGCCCGCAAGTCGTGGTTCTTCCTCGATGACAAGGTGGTCTGCCTGGGTGCGGGGGTCACGTCGGCATCCGGCTTCGACGTGTTCACCACGATCGAGAACCGATCATTCCCCGCAGGCGACGTGCCGCGCATCCGCACCGACAACCGCAACCGCGCGATGACCGCCGGTGACGCGGCCGTGACCGTCTCGCGCAACGTGCACATCGCCGGGCACGGCGGATACGTGCTGCTCGATGGCGAGAACGTCAGCGGCGACATCGACGTGCAGGTCGTGCGGCGCACGGGCGACTGGCGCACGATCAACTCGGGCTCCGACACGGGCGGCTCCGACGAGGTCAAGACCCGCGACTACGTCACCATCACCCACCACCACGGCACCGACCCGTCGGGCGGCGGATACGCCTACCTGATGATGCCGAACGTCGCGCACAGCGCGACCTTCGCCGAGTCGGGCCGGCCGAGCGTCGCCGTCGTCGCGAACAACGCCGTGGCGCAGATGGTGCGTGCGGCGCGCGATGGACTCACCCTCGCGAACTTCTTCGCCGAGGGATCGGCGGGCGGATACGAGACCACCGGACCCTGCTCGCTCGCCGTGCGCGAGCACGATGGGCGCACGACGATCGCCCTGGCGGACCCCAGCCGCACCCAGGACGTGGCGCGCGTTACCCTGCCGACGGGCACCGGGACGACCGTCGTCGAGGCGGATGCCGGAGTGCGGGTCGTATCGACGTCGCCGCTCACCGTCGAGTTCGCGCTCGACGGCCATGGCCACGCGGGACGCATCGTGCTGGGATAGTCGTTTGAGTGCCGCTGGCCACGGATCGGACTTGACCCTGACACTGTGGCAGGCAGGAGAACGGATAGATGCTGTCCATCGGAGCGTTCGCGCAGATCGGCCAGGTGACCCATCGGATGCTGCGGCACTGGGACACCTCCGGACTGCTCGTTCCCGCGCACGTCGATGCGTTCAGCGGCTACCGCTCGTACGATCCGTCGCAGCTGCACCGGCTGCATCGCATCGTCGCGCTGCGTCAGCTCGGCTTCGGGCTCGACGACATCGCCTCGATGCTCGACGACGGGATCGACGGTGAGCGCCTGACCTTGTTGCTGAACCAGCGACGCGAAGAGGTCGAGCGCGAGCATCGAGTGGCGGCCGCGAGACTCGTCGATGTGGAGCGGCGCCTCCAGCACATCGCCAAGGAGAACCACATGTCCCGTATCGAGATCATCGACAAGCCCCTGCCCGCCGCCCGTCTGGCGGCACGCACGGCGTCGGTCGCCGAGCAGGCCGAGGTCGCCGCGGTCGTCGGCCCCGCGTTTGACGCGATCGCCGAGGTACTCGACACCGTCGGCGCATCGCGCGCCACCCCGATTGCGCAGTACGACACAGGCGACGACGGAATGCACATCACCGTCGGGTACGAGTACTCGGGGCCTGCGCTCGACGGGGTGGAGATCGTCGAGCTGCCCGCCGCGCCGACCGCGATCTGCGGCGTGCACCTCGGTGGCATGGACCGGATCGCCGACAGCTGGATGGCCATCCACGAAGAGATCCTCGCCCGCGGTCTCGTACCCGCGGGCCCATGCCGGGAACTCTACGTCCGGGCCGTGTCTGACGACCAGACGGACTGGGTCACCGAACTGCAGCAGCCGGTCTCCCGCTCCTGACGCTCTCGTCACGTTCTGGGCGCGCCTGATGCGCGCCCAGAACGTGACGCTCAGCGCAGCGGGTCGAAGGGCTTGATGATGGGGTCGACGCGGCCCGTGACGATCTGCTCGGCGAGCAGCTTGCCGGTCGCCGGGCCCAGCACGATGCCCCACATGCCGTGACCGCCCGCGACGTACACGTTGGGCGCCTGGGTCTCACCGACCAGCGGCAGGCCGTCCGGGGTGACCGGTCGCGAGCCGACCCACTCGTCCTGGCGATCGTCGAGGTCGATGCCGGTGAACATCTCACGAGCCTGCGCGATGATCGCCTGCACTCGGCTCGGCTGGAAGGGCTCGTCAGGTCGGCGGAACTCCATGGTGCCGGCGATGCGGAACCGTCCCTCGTAGGGCGTGCACGCGATGCGCTGGAACGGCAGGTACACCGGGTGCTCCTGCGGAACCTCGGTCGCGACGCTGAACGAGTATCCGCGACCGGCCTGCACGCGGGTGCGCACACCGAGCTTGCGGGCCAGCGAGGGCATCCACGCCCCCGTCGCGATGACGACGGAATCGGCCTCGCGACGCTCGCCGTTCGACATCGTCACCACGGGGCGACGCGTCGACGAGACGTCGACGACGTCGTAGCCGGTGAGCAGTTCGCCACCGCGGTCGATGAACGCCTGGCCGAGTGCCTCCATGAAGGGTCCGGGCTCGAAGAACCGCTGGCCGTCGAGCCGGTACGCGTGACGGACGGCATCCGACAGCACCGGCGCGAGCACACGCGGGTTCTCGAGCTTCTCGAACGGCACGTCCTGCCCGTGGCGGATGACGCCGTCAATCTCATGCAGGAAGCCCTTGGAGTGGGCCTCTTCCTTGAAGCCGATCACGAACGGTCCCTCGCGGGTCCACGACTGCACGCCGCCGTCGATCAGCTCGTCGAAGCACTCCAGAGCGATCCGGTCGATCGGTGTGAGGTCGGCCATGGTGCGGTCCCAGGCGCGGTGGGTGCCGTGCGCTGCGAACTGCGCGAGGAACGCCCACAGGCCCGGGTCGACCCGGAACGGCACGTGCAGGGCCGCGTCGGGGTCGAGCAGGGCCTTGGGCCCGTACGTCCACAGGCCGGTGTCGGCGAGCGGAATGGTCTTGCCGGGCGTCAGCCAGCCGGCGTTGCCCCAGGACGACCCGGCAGCGACGCCGACGCGGTCGATGACCGTGACCTCGACGCCGCGTTCCTGCAGGTGCCATGCCGTGGCGAGACCGACCATTCCGGCTCCGACGACGATCGTGCGCGTCATTGCGTCCTCCTGAGACTGCTGCGGTGTGCTTCGCGCGGGCGCGACGAGATGCCCGCTACCTGCGATTATGCAGATCTCGACGATGCGCTGGGGGGAAGTTCGAAGATTCTGCGTACAGTGGTGCAGGAACAGTCGGATTATTGCCCCAGCGGGGAAGAAGTGAGTCTCATGGCATCCGAATCTTCGACCACAGCTCAACCCGGTCTGGATGCCGTCGACCGCACCCTGCTGTCCGAACTGAGCCGCAACGGCCGCATCTCGAACACCGAGCTGGCCCGCATCGCCGGAATCGCCGAGTCGACGTGCCTGAAGAGGGTGCGCGCCCTGCAAGCAGGTGGCGTGATCGTCGGCTTCCACGCCGAGATCGCCCCGGCCGCGATTGGGCTGCACCTCGAGGCGCTGATCACCATCCGACTGCACGCTCATGCCCGCGGCGACCTGCGCCGATTCCAGAGCTATCTCGAGGATCTGCCCGCGACCCAGCGGGTGTACTTCCTGGCCGGAGACCGGGACTTCCTCGTACACGTGGCCGTGTCGGATGCTGCCGCGTTGCGCGAGCTGGTGTCGGACACCCTCAGCCTGCGCCCCGAGGTCGCCTCGACCAGCACCAGCCTGATCTTCGCGCAGGCAGCGGGCTCTCGCGGGCTCTGATCGGGGCCTGAGCCACCCGAAACGGTACGCGCGAAGTCAGCCGGCGCGCACCTCATACCCGGCATCCGTCAGCGCTGCGCGCTGCTCGGTGGTGACAGCGGCATCCGTCAGCACAACCGGGAACAGCTCCGGCCCGCCCACGTGCGCGAAGGCCTCGGTTCCGAGCTTCGACGCGTCGGCCACGGCATAGGCCGCACCGGCCCGCTGCGCCATCAGGCGGTTCACGGCGGCCTCGGCCTCATCGTGCGTGCTGGCGCCCGACGCCGCCGAGAGCCCGTTGACGCCGATGAAGGCGACATCGAGGCGGATGCCCGAGAGCAGCTGTTCGACGAACGGGCCGACCAGCTCGAAGCTGCGCGGGTGGATTGCTCCTCCGGTGACGACGACCTTGAACTCGGGGCGCATCGCGAGCTGAGCGGCGATGTTGACCGCGTTCGTAACGACCGTGAGTCCCAGCTCTGCCAGATCGTCGCGCGCGGCGAGCGCCGTCGCGATGGCGTTGGTGGTGGTGCCACCCGAGAGCCCGACGACCTGCCCGGGCACCACCAGCGCCGCTGCGGTCGCCGCGATCTGCTCCTTCGCGCCACCCTGGTGCCCGCGATACCGGATCGGCAGCTCGTACGCCACGGACTGCGCCACGGCCCCGCCGTGAGTGCGCGTGAGCAGCCGCCGGTCGGCAAGACTGTCAAGGTCGCGTCGGGTTGTCGCCGCGGATGCCCCGAACCGGTCCACCAGCTGATCGACGCTCACCTCACCCTGCGCCGCGAGCAGGTCGAGGATGGCGTTCAGGCGTGCGGCGCGGTTCATGGTGGTCCTGGGGTGGTGTGCGCGGCTCAGTCGGAGACCAGGGCGAACAGCCGCAGCATCCGCGCCGCTTCTTCGGCAACGGCCTCGCGTGCGGGCCGCAGGTACTTGCGCGAGTCTACGAGGTTCTCGTCAGCGGCGAGCGTCTCGCGCACCGCGCGCGTGAAGAACCCGTTGAGGTGGGTCGACACGTTGATCTTGGTCATACCGGCGTGCACGGCCTGCACGATCACGTCGTCCGAGACGCCCGATGAGCCGTGCAGCACCAGCGGCACGTCCGCACCGTCGCGGCCCGCGCCGCGCAGAGCGGCGCGCAGGCGCCCGATCAGGTCGATGTCGAGCGCGGCTGAGCGGTCGAGCATGGCGTGCGACGAGCCGACCGCGACGGCCAGCGAGTCGACACCGGTCGCCTCGACGAAGGCACGTGCCTCGTCGGGGTCGGTGCGCACACCGGGGGCGTGGGCGCCGTCCTTGCCGCCGACCTCACCGAGTTCGGCCTCGATGTAGACGCCGGCGGCACGGGCACGGGCGGCGACGTCGGCGGTGACGGCGACGTTCTCGTCGTAGTCGAGCTTGCCGCCGTCGAACATGACCGATCCGAAGCCGAGTTCGATGGCTTCGTCGACGAGCTCGGGGCGCTCGGCGTGGTCGAGGTGCACGGCGACGGGCGTCTCGGCGCGGCGGGCGATGGCGAGCGTGGCCCACCCGATCGGCTCAAGACCGCCGTGGTAGTCGGCACAGTTCTGCGAGATCTGCAGGATCACCGGCAGCGACGCGCGCTCGGAGGCCGCCACCAGGGCTTCGGCAGTCTCGAGGTGGATGACGTTGAAGGCGCCGAGTCCGGTGCCGACGGCGGCGGATGCGCGCATGAGGTCGCGGGCTGAGACGAGGGTCATCGGGTCTCCTTCGGGGTGAGGATCAGGGCGCTCTCCAGCTCGGTCCACGTGGGGTGGATCTCTCCGGCGAGGGGCATGAGCACGGCGGCCGCCGACCACGCGGTCGCGCGACGCAGGATCTGCGCGGGGTCGTGGATGCCGGCATCCATCAGCACGGCGCACGCGGCGACGGCCGCGTCGCCGGCACCCGTCGGATTGCCGGCGAGAGCCGTGCCGAGGCGGGCGTGCAGAATGTCGACCGGCGGGTGCGCACGATACGTTACGGGGGCCGACACGCCAGGTGTCGGACCGGATGCCGGGGATCGTCCGACATGTGGTGTGTCGGCCCCCCGTTCGTATGCGTCCGCGGTGACCGCGAGCATCCCGTCGGCGCCGCGCGACAGAAGCACCAGCTCGGCGCCGCGGCGCAGCAGCTCGCGGGCGCCGTCGACCGGGTCGTCGAGGCCGGTCGCCTCAGCCAGCTCGTGCTCGTTCGGCTTGAGCACCGATGCACCGGCATCCGCCGCGGCGAGCAGCGACGGACCGGACGTGTCGACGATCACGGTCGCGCCGGCTGCTCGGCCGAGGCCGATCAGCGTGGGCAGCACGTCGTCAGGCGTCGCGGGCGGGAAGCTGCCCGAGATGACGAGTACGGCGGGACCGGCGGCGAGCGCCATCGCGACCTTGTCGCGCAGGGCGTCCCATTCGGCGGCGGTCGGCGCGATGCCGCGCTCGTTCACGATGGTCGTGTCGCCGAGCGCCTCATCGACGAGGGCGATGCTGCGCCGGGTGGCGGCTGTCACCGGTACGAGCACGTGCGGCACGCCGGCCGCCTCAAGCTCCGACGTGAACTCGGCCCCTGTTGCGCCTCCGGTGGTGGTGATCGCGAGCGCCGCGGCGCCCTGCGCGTGGGCGACGCGGGCGACGTTGAGGCCCTTGCCGCCGGCGCGCGCGGCACCGGCATCCGCACGGTGGGTGCCGCCGGCGACGATCTTCTCGACGTGCCAGGTGAGGTCGAGGGCGGGGTTCGCGGTAACCGTGATGATCATGCGGTGCTCCCGACGAGCTCGCGGGCGTGCAGGGCCGACCCGAGGATGCCGGCATTGCCCGACAGTTCGGCGGGCACGAGCTTCGGGATGCGGTGGAAGCTGAGCCGGTCGCGCAGGCGCAGGTTCAGCTGATCGAACAGGGCGCCGCCGGCGCGCGAGAGTCCGCCGCCGATGACGACGGCCTCGGGGGCGATCACGGCGGTGAGCTGCGCGATCGAGAACGCCAGGGCGTCGAGCGCCTCGTTCCAGATCCGGTCGGCGGTCGCATCGCCGGCTGCGGCCAGCGCGATGACTTCCTTGGCGCCGCCGAGGTCGGTGCCCGAGGCCTCGGCGTAACGGCGCGAGATGGCTCCGGCCGAGGCGATGGCTTCGAGACATCCGCGCGCTCCGCACGGGCAAGGCCACTCGCCGATTGGCGAATGCCCGATCTCACCGGCGTAGCCGCCTGCGGTGTGCGGGCGGCCGTCGATGAGGATGGCGCCGGCGATGCCGGTGCCGATGATCAGCACGACCGAGTTGCGGTACGAGCGGGCGCCACCGAGCACGTGCTCGGCCCAGCTGGCCGCGCGCACATCGTGGTCGAACGCGACGGGTAGCCCGAAGCGCTCGGCGGCGAGGTCGCGGATCGGCGCGTCGCGCCATCCGAGGTTGCTGCTGAACACCCCGACGCCGGCCTGCTCGTCGACGATTCCGGGGACGACGAGGCCTACGGCCTGGGGCACGACGTCGGGGTGCTGTGCGCGCAGTTCATCGGCCAGCTCGGCGAGCCGGTCGATGAGGCGCTGAGGGGCGCCTGCGCCGCCCGCCGGGGTGGGCGTGCGGCGCAGGCCGAGAGCGGTCCCGTCGCCGTCGAACAGTGCCGACTTGATGTCGGTGCCGCCGACGTCGAATGCGAGGACGGGGGCGCCGTGTCCGATGGACGCGGCGCGCGCGAGCTTCTCTCCCGAGGCGTCGAGGGGAACGTCTGGGATGCCGGTGGGGTCAGTGGCTGAGGTGCTCACGTGCTCTCTCGTCGGGTGGTCGGGGCTCAGTCGTCGAGGATGACCGAGCGGGTCAGGTTGCGGGGCTGGTCGGGGTCGAGGCCCTTGCCCACGGCGCGGTCGAGTGCGACGCGGTGCAGGCGCACCAGGTCGGCCATCGGGTCGACGGCGTGCTGCACGAAGCGGGCGCCGGTGGCTTCGACCTGGGCCTGCAGGCCGTCGGGGGCCGTGCCGAACTGCCAGGTGATGCGGCCGGGGGCGGCGATGGCGATGGGGCCGTGGCGGTACTCCATGGCCGAGTACGACTCGGTCCACGACTGCGACGACTCGCGCATCTTCAGTGCGGCTTCGTGGGCGAGGCCGATCGTCCACCCCAGGCCGAGGAAGCTGTACTGCTCTGCGGCGCCGAGCTCGGCGTCGTCGGCGCTGTCGAGCACGGCCTGCGCGTCGGCGATCACCGGGTCGAGGTCTTCACCGAGCGATGCGCGGAACAGTGCCAGCGCGGTGGTCGCGAAGCGGGTCTGCACGACCGACTGCTCGTCGGCGAACGGCATCGCGATGACGGTGTCGGCGAGGTCGACCAGGGGCGAGGTGTCGTCACCGACGACGGCGATGACGGGGGTCTTGCCCTTGACGCGCTCGGTCAGTTCGAGCACCTCGGTGGTGGTGCCCGAGCGGGTCAGCGCGACGATCGCGTCGTAGCCGCGATCGGCGGGGACCTCGGATGCCGTGAAGGCGTCGGATTCGCCGAGCCCGGCGTTCTCGCGCAGGGCGGCGTACGACTGCGCCATGAACCACGAGGTGCCGCAGCCGACGACGGCGATGCGAGCACCGGATGCCGGCAGCAGCGCCTGCTCGGTGCGCATGCCTGCTGCACGCGCCCAGGTCTCGGGCTGCGATGCGAGTTCTGCGCGCATGTGCGCGCCGGCGGTCGTGTCTGTCATGTCTGACTCCTCGGCTCGGGCCACCCGACGCTCGTGGGTGTAAGTTTTTGATTGTTTGAGCGGCTTAACGCTCACAATACCTCAATGAACCGACGAGCGGGAGGGTTCACCGAGGTTCGGATGCCCTCAATTGCCCCGCGCACCACCGCACCCCCAACGCCGAGCCGAGCGCCAACTGCGCCGCCCCCACGTGCCCGCCGACGCCCGAGGTCGCCACGCGTACCGGCACCGTGACAGCACCCGTCGGTGCGACGCCGGCCTGCGCCCGGACCTGCGCGAAGAAGCCCTCTCCGAGCCCCGCGATGGCGCCGCCGATCACAACCTCGGCCGGATCCAGCATCGCCGCGAGCATCGTAATCACCCGTCCCAGTGCGACCGCGCCCGCGGTGAGCCGCTCAGGATCAGCGCCCGCGACCAGCGCGTCGAAGGCGGCGGCATCCATCCCCTCGACGAATCCGTCACCCAACATCGCCGTCATCGAGGCGGCCGATTCCAGGCATCCGCGGCGCCCGCACTCGCAATCGTGGGCGTCGTCACCGAACACCACCGGCACATGCCCGATCTCACCGACCCGGGCGGACGGCCCCGGCGCCAGTTCACCGTCCAGCGTGATCGCGGCCCCGATGCCGATACCGAGATGCACGAACAGACGGCGTCCGGATGTGTCGGCGGCGACCGTCATCTCGGCGACGGCCTCGGCGTCGACGTCGTTGACCAGCAGGGTCGGCACGCCGAGCTCATCCGCGATCTGGGCTGCCAGGGGCACATCCACCCACCCGAGCTGCACACTCTGCAGCACGCGCTGACCGTCGGTGGCGCCGGGCAGCTGCACCGCGGCGGCGAGCAGACGCGAGGAGTAGCGTCGCCCGACGCGTGAGATCAACCCGCGAATCCGCTCATCGCGATCCACCGGAGTGAACGACTCACGCTCGTCGTGCACCACTGCGCCGTCGAGCGCGACCAGAGTGACCTGCACATCACTGAACCGGACGACCGTCACCAGAAGCAGGTGATGCGCTCCGTCGACGGCCAGCGTCGTCGCCCGCTTTCCACCGGTGCTCGCCGCGGGGCCGACTTCGACGACGAGCCGGCGCGTGATCAGCTCGGCGACCAGCGAAGACGCCGTCGCGGCCGTGAGCCCGGTCGCCCTGGCGATCCCCGCGCGGGTCTCGCGACCCGAGCCATCGAAGACCAGCTGCAGCGCGCGGCGCACATTGAGGCGCCGCACAAGGGCCTGACCGTCGAGGTCCACGTCGAGCATCCGCGGTCCTTTCTGCGATAGGGCGTCGAGTCGATCTTTGACATCCGTCGGCGCCGAGCATACGCTCGAACAGTAAGTTTAGTCATTGAACTAAGTAATCCCGGCGACACCCGACCCGAAGGAGCACGATGGCCGAGACCGTATCGCTCTCGGCGCGGGCCACCGCGCAGCAGCTTCCGGTGCACGGCACCCGGCGGCACAACCGCGCCGTCGTGCTGCAGACCCTGCTCCGCGAAGAGACCGCGAGCCGCGCCGACCTGGCGCGCATGACCGGCCTGGCGCGCCCGACCATCACCGAGGTGATCCGCGAACTGCTCGCCACGGGGATCGTGATCGAGACCGGGCAGAGCCAAGAGGTGCGCGTCGGCAAACCATCGGTGATGCTCGAGATCGACCGGCGGGCCGTGCAGTCGATCGCCATCGACCTCACCGGACGGAACTGGATCGTCGGAGCGGTCTGCGCGCCCGACGGCAGCGTCCTGCTGCGCAGCGAGGTCGCCCGCGATCCCGATGCCGACGTCGCCGCGTCCGTCGCCGCGATCGCGGCGCGACTCGTCAAGCAGTCCGACGCCGCGGTGCTCGGCATCGGACTGGGCATCGGACTCGACCAGCGGCATGAGATCACGGCATGCAACGCAGCCCTGGCCGCTCAGCCGGCCACCGCGTCGTTGACCGTGCACACCGGCCTCGAAGCCGACGTCGTCGCTCGCGCCGAAGCGGGGCACGGCACCGACGAGTTCCTGCTCGTGCGTCTCGGTGCGGTCACCAGCACCGCGATCATCACCGCGTACACCGCCGACGCCTCCACCGCCCGCGAGCTCGCCCACCTGGATGTCGGGGGCGACGCGGGTCGGGAGTGCGTCTGCGGCAGCCGCACGTGCGTGCACGTGTGGCTCGCCGTGCTCGCCGAGCGTTGTGAGAACGCTCCTGACGAGACAGCCCGAGATGCGGTGCGAGACGAGGCCGGCGCCCGGCTCGGAGCCCCGCTGGCCGCGATCGTCTCGGCCCTGGATCTGCCCCAGGTGGTGCTGAGCGGAGACACCGCATTGCTGGGCGAACGACTGTGTCACGCGGCCGAGACCGCGCTGATGTCGGCGCGCCTGCCGGGCGCGCACGTCGAGGTGCGCGCCAGCGCGGTGCGCGATGCGGTGCTGCACGGCGTCGCCGCGCAAGTGCTGGCCTACGAACTGGCCTGACCACGCCGAACGGTCAGGGCCCGCAGACGGTCAGCGCCCCTCGGCCGCCTCGGTGTGATGGCGGATGACCTCGGCGACGACGAAGTTGAACCACTTCTCGGCGAACTCGGGGTCGAGGTGCGCCTCTTCTGCCAGCGCACGCAGACGGGCGGTCTGCTGCTCCTCGCGCGCGGGGTCGGACGGCGGCATGCTGTGCGTCGCCTTGAGCGTGCCGACCTGCTGCGTGCAGCGAAAGCGCTCAGCGAGCATGAACACCAGTGCGGCGTCGATGTTGTCGATGCTGGCGCGCAGGCGCAGCAGCTCGGCAGCAGCCTGTTCGGCGACCTGGTCAGCGGCGTCAGACATGATCCTCCCGGTGTTCGCTCTCCCACGATAGCCAGCCGCCGAGCGCGATTCGCGCACGATGTCGAGAATTCTGCGCGCAGCGGGCGGTTATCGACGGTGCGCATACCGGGTCGCGCCCTAGAGTGTTCGTCATGAGCTCAGCAGAGAACACGGAGTCCGAGCCGGCGGCGACGCCGCCGAGCGATGTCGCGACCGCGCAGACGGACCGGAAGACGGATGCTGCGCGCCCAGGGGTCGACGCTCCGGCACCGAGCCGTTCGTTCTGGACCCGCATCGACAAGCCGTTCGTCTTCGGCTTTCTCGTCACGCTGGGCGGGCTGACCGCGTTCCTGCTCTCACTCACCCTGGCCAACCTGTCAACGGTGCTGATCTACGTCGCCTTCGCGCTGTTCGCGGCACTGGGCCTCGATCCGGCGGTGCGGTTCCTGGAACGCCGTGGGCTCTCGCGCGGTATCAGCGTGCTCATCGTGCTGCTGGGTCTGCTCGGCGTGCTCGCCCTCGTGCTGCTGATGATCATCCCGGTCGTGGTCGAGCAGATCGCGCAGTTCGTGCGGTCGGTGCCGGGCCTGATCTCGGACTTCATGCACAGTGACGTGTACGCCTGGCTGCAGGGGCAGTTCGGCGACCAGTTCGCGACGCTCGTGCAAGACCTCCAGAAGTTCCTCACCAGCGGCCAGACGTGGCAGGCGATCGGCGGCGGCGCGCTGCAGATCGGCACCTCGATCGCCACCGGCATCTCGGGCATCATCGTCGTACTCGTGCTGACCCTCTACTTCGTCGCGGGTCTGCCCTCGATCAAGACGTCGCTGCTGCGCCTGGCCCCGGCCCGCGACCGTGCTCGCGCCAGCGACCTCACCGACCAGATCACCGACTCGGTCGGCGGTTACGTGCAGGGCATGGTCGTGCTGGCCTTCATGAACGCCACTTTCGTGCTGATCATGTACCTGGTGCTCGGGCTGCCGTTCCCGCCGTTGATGGCCACCATCGCCTTCCTGATCACCCTGATCCCGCTGGTGGGTTCGGTGCTGTTCTGGGTGATCGGATCGTCGATCGCCCTGTTCTCAGACCCGTGGCAGGCGCTCATCTTCGCCATCGCGTACCTGATCTACATGCAGATCGAGGCGTACGTGCTCACCCCTCGCATCATGAACAAGGCCGTGTCGGTGCCGGGATCGCTGGTGGTCATCGGCGCCCTAGCAGGTGGCACGCTGCTGGGCCTGCTGGGTGCACTGGTCGCGGTGCCCGTGACCGCGTCGATCCTGATCATCATCAAGCAGGTCTGGATCCCGCGTCAGGACTCGCGCGTCTGATCTCTCGCAGACGCAGAACGCCGGCTGAGGAACGATTCCTCAGCCGGCGTTCTGCGTTTCGGGCTCAGATCAGCCCGGCCTCTTGCAGCCACTGCGTCGCGATCTCGGGCGACGACATCTGGTCGACGGTGCTCTGCACGTTCAGCGCGACGAGGTCATCGGCCCCGAGCTCGGCGCTGACGGCGTTGATGACCTCTCTGATGGCGTCGGCGACGTCGGCCGAGGCGATCGGCACGACGTTGGAGGCCAGGATCATGCTCTCGGGGTCCTCGAGCGCCACGATGTCCTCGGTCTGGAACGCAGGGTCGGCGGTGTAGATATCGGCAACCTGGATCTCGCCCGCCAGCAGCGCATCGAGCGTGCCGGGGCCGGTCGCCGAGAACGTCACGTCGACACCGTAGACGTCCTTCGCCCCGGTGGGGCCGTAGGGTCGCTGCTCGAACTCGGGGGCCGCACCGATCGTGGCCGGCTCGCTGAGGTTCGCCAGGTCGGCGATCGTGGTGAGGTCGTTCTCCTCGGCGAACGAGGTCAGCACCGTGTACGTGTCCTGGTCGCTGGCCTCGGCGTAGTCGAGTGCCGTCAGCCCCTCGGGCAGCGCCTGCTGCAGCGCGGCGTACACGTCTTCGGCGCTGGTGGCCGTCGCGCTGTCGTCGAGGTACTCCAGCAGGTTGCCGGTGTACTCGGGGAACAGCATGATCCGGCCCGACTCGATCTCGGGCATGTAGGCGTCGCGCTGACCGATGTTGAACTGGCGGTCGACGGTGAAGCCGGCATTCTCGAGCGCCTGCGCGTAGATCTCGGCGACGATCTCGTTCGAGTAGTAGGCCTGCGATCCGACGACGATCGTGTCGCCGTCGGCGCTGGTGTCGTCGGTGGGCTCGTCGAGCGGGTTGCCGCCCGTTCCACATCCGGTCAGCGCGATTCCGGCGATCAGGACGACCCCCGCGGCGAGTGCGGTGCGGGTCTTGCGAGAGGTGAACATTTCGGATGCCTTTCGGTTGGGGTCAGGCGGAGGAATGGTCGGCGGGGTCGGCGTTGTCAGGCCGGGGCGGATGCTACGCGTCCGGCGCGCCGGGAAGCAGGCGCTCCGGACTGCTGCACGCGGACGCCGTGGGGCACGGCGGCGCGCTGTGCGACGGCGAGCAGCAGGTCGGCGATCAGCGCGAGCGCGGCGACGAGGATCGCGCCGCCCAGCACCTGGTCGAAACGGCGCAGCGGGATGCCCTGGATGATGGGCCAGCCGAGACCGCCGAGGTTGACGTACGCGGCGATGGTGACGGTGGCGATGACCTGCAGCACGGCCGCGCGCAGACCGCCGACCAGGAGCGGCAGACCGAGCGGCAGCTCGACCTTCGTGAAGATCTGCCACTCGGTCATGCCCATGGCGCGGGCCGCGTCGATCTCACGTCGGTCGATGGCCTCGAGGCCGGTGTAGGCGCCGGCCAGCAGTGACGGGATGGCCAGCAGCACGAAGGTGATGACAGCGGCGAGCGGAGTGCGCACGACGCCCAGCACGAGCACCAGCAACACCAGAAGACCGAATGAGGGCACGGCACGGGCGGCGCCCGAGATGGCCACGGCGACCTCGCGTCCCTTGCCGGTGTGGCCGATCAGCCATCCGATCGGCAGGGCGATCGCGGCGGCGACAGCGACCGAGACGACCGTGTAGAACAGGTGCTGTCCGAGAAGGGTCTGCAGCGCGTACGGGCCCTGCAGCCGCTCGGGTGAGAACAGCCAGGCGAATGCATCGGCGAAGAGGTTCATGACGCACCTCCGACGGCCTGAACGGTTCTGGACCACGGCATGAGCACGCGTCCGAGCAGACGCAGCAGCAGGTCGACGAGCAGCGCGATGATCACCACGGCGACCACGCCCGCGAGCACCTCGGCCACCAGGCGGCGCTGCTGCCCGTTGGTGAACAGGTAGCCCAGGTTGGTCACCCCGATCAGAATCCCCACGGTCGCCAACGAGATAGTCGACACGGCCGTCACCCGCAGCCCGGCGAGGATGACGGGACCCGCCAACGGCAGTTCCACACCCCAGAATCGGCGCGGCGCCGCGTATCCCATCGCGGTCGCCGACTGACGCACGCCCGGGTCGACCGAGTCAAGCCCGTCGGCCACGGCGCGCACAAGGATCGCGACGGCGTAGATCGTCAGCGCCGCGACGAGGTTGGCTTCACTGATGACCGAGTAGCCGAGCGCGGCGGGCATCAGGATCAGCAGGGCCAGCGAAGGGATCGTGTAGAGCAGCCCGGTGAGCACGATGACAGGGCCGCGCACCAGCCGGTATCGCCAGGCGACCCAGCCGAGGGGAATCGAGAGCACCAGGCCGAGCACGATCGCGATCATGCTCTGGCGCAGATGCACCAGCGTCAGCTCGAAGATCAGCCCGAGGTTGTCGACGACCCAGCTCATGGCGTCGCAGAGCTCGCATCCGCAGCATCCGCGAGCAGGCGCCCCTGGGTGCGCCCCTCGGAGTCGACGACGACAGCACCGTGCGCGGTCTGCTTCACCCGCAGCGCGCGGCGGCCGCGCTCTGCCCCGATGAACGCCGCGACGAAGTCGTCGGCGGGGTTCTCGATGATCTCGCTGGGGCTGCCGACCTGCACCACGCGCGCGCCCTTGTCGAGAATGACGACCTGGTCACCGAGCAGGAACGCCTCGTCGATGTCGTGCGTGACGAACACGACGGTCTTGTCGAGCTCGCTCTGCAGACGGATGAGCTCTTGCTGCAGATCTGCGCGCACAATCGGGTCGACGGCCCCGAAGGGTTCGTCCATGAGCAGGATGTTCGGGTCGGCGGCGAGGCCGCGGGCAACGCCGACGCGTTGCTGCTGCCCGCCCGAGAGCTGGCTGGGGTAGCGATCGGCGAGAGCCTGATCGAGACCGACGGTGTCGAGCATGACGCGGGCGCGCTCGTGCGCCTGCCGACGCCCGGCACCGGTCAGGCGCAGCACCGTGGCGACGTTGTCGAGCACGGTGAAGTGCGGCATCAGGCCGGAGTTCTGCATGACGTAGCCGATGCTGCGGCGCAGCGCGACCGGATCGGCGCCGAGCACGCTTTCGCCGTCGATCTGCACATCGCCCGTCGTGGGCTCGACCATGCGGTTGATCATGCGCAGCAGGGTGGTCTTGCCGCACCCCGACGAACCGACGAACACGGTCGTCTTTCGCGAGGGCAGCACCAGGCTGAAGTCATCGACGGCACGGGTGCCGTCGGGAAAGGTCTTGGTGACGGAGCGGAACTCGATCATCGTGCGGTGCCGCCTACCGGCGGGATCCTTCGGGTCGTGCCTTCATGGGGTCGTGCCTCCTCGATCGCCTCTCGAGCGTAGGGGACACCGCCGACGTCAGGGGCGGATCTCAGGCGATTCGCCGTATTCCTGCGCCGTGTTCAGGCCGATGATCGCCCGTAGGCCTCCAGCAGGCGCAGCCAGATCTCGCCCATCGTCGGGTACGCGGGTACGGCGTGCCACAGCCTGCTGATCGGCACGTCACCGGTCACGGCGATCGTCGCCGCCGGCAGCATCTCAGCCACGTCGTCGCCCACGAACGTGACGCCCAGCACGACGTCCCGCTCGGTGTCGACGATCATGCGGGCCAGACCCGCATAGCCGTCGGCGTGCAGTGCGGCGCCGGCCACGGCGCCGAGGTCCTGATCGACGACGTCGATGCGATAGCCGGCCGCGCGGGCGGCATCCGCGGTCATCCCGACCGATGCGACCTCAGGGCGCGAGAAGACCACGTGCGGCACGGCGGAGTGATCGGCGGATGCCACGTGCCGGCCCCACGGCTGATCGGCCACGACCTCGCCGCGCGAGCGGGCGACGATCACGTCGCCCGCGGCGCGGGCCTGGTACTTGCCCTGGTGGGTGAGCATCGCGCGGGCGTTGATGTCGCCGACGGCGTACAGCCAGTCGGTTCCGGTCACCAGCATCGTGTCGTCGACGGGCACCGCCGCACCGGCTTCGAGCCCCACGATCTCGACGCCGATGTCGGTGCTGCGGGGCCGTCGCCCGGTGGCGACGAGCACTTCGGCGGCGGTGATCTGCTCGCCGCCGGCCGTGACGCGCACCTGTGCTCCCTTGCGACGCACCTCGGTGGTCTCGGTGTTCAGACGCACATCGACGCCCATCTCGCGCAGCCCCGTGGCCACCCGTTCACCGGCGAACGGCTCCATGCCGCCGAGCAGCCCGCCGCGTACCAGCAGCGTCACCCGCGATCCGAGTCCGGCGAATGCCGTCGCCATCTCGACGGCCACCACCCCACCGCCGATGATCGCCAGCGACTCGGGCACCTCCTGCGCGCTCGTGGCCTCACGGCTCGTCCAGGGCTCCGCCTCGGCGAGACCCGGGATGCCGGGGATCACAGCCTCCGAGCCGGTGGCGATCGCCACCGCGTGGCGCGCGCGCAGCATCCGCACTCCGTCGTCGGTGACGACGGTCACCTCGCGCTCGGCACTGAGCCGACCACGACCGCGGACGAGGTCGATGCCGGCGTCGCGCAACCAGTCGACCTGTCCGGCATCCGACCAGTGCGCCGCGAACGCGTCGCGGCGGGCCAGCACCTCGCGGGGGTCGAGCGAGACGCCGGAGACACCGCTCACCCGCTCGGCGGCGTGCGCCGCGTGGATCGGGCGGAGCAGCGCCTTCGAGGGCATACACGCCCAGTACGAGCATTCACCGCCCACCAACTCGTTCTCGACGATGACTGCGGTGAGCCCGCCCTGCGCGGCGCGATCGGCGATGTTCTCCCCGACGGGTCCCCCACCCAGCACGATCAGGTCGTATTCGTCGGTCATGGTGGCCTCCGCTCTAGGGGTTCTCGGTGTCGCGTGCCGACGCCCCGCCCACCACCTTCGAGAGCCGGTGCGCCAGCCAGGTGCACCACACTGCCACGATCGCCGAGCCGAGAACAGCCTCGATCCGGCCCAGACCGAGCGCGAGGGCCGACTGGTCCGAGCTGCTCAGCAGCAGCACGGCTGGGGTGAGAAAGACGACGAACATCGTGTAATCGCCGACGAGCTGGTATGTCACGCACAGCAGCACCGCAACGACCGCGATGATCAGCGGCAGCGGTGACGGCAGCAGCGACGCGAGCGTGCCCGCGACCGTACCGATCAGCGTGCCGATCACGCGGTCCCGTGCCCGACCACCGCGGTGCGGGCCGCCGACCGCGACGATCATGCAGAACGACAGCAGCGCCCAGTTGACGTACGCGAAGTCCAACCAGGTCGAGACCAGCACGGTCGTGACCGCGCCCACGGCGAGCACGACACCGTCGACCAGGCGCTCCGCGGCTGGCACGGGTTGCGCCGAAGCAGGACGCGTCGGCACCAGCAGCGCGGCCAGCAGCATGAGCGCGGCACCGATCGACGCGCCGATGGCCACCTCGCCCAGGGTCGTCCCGGTGCCCGCCAGTCCCGCGAAGACGACCAGGTTCACCGGCGAGCGCGTCACCACGGCGACATCCCCGATGCGGTACAGCGCCTGTGCGAGGCACACGACGACCAGCGCGACAAGGGTCGCCCACAGCCCCAGCGATCCGATCAGATGCCCGACAACCGCGATCAGCACCGCCCACGCGGCAGCGAGAACGCGCACACCACGGCTGCCCGACCGTGCGGGCGAGAGCAGCAGCATCATCGTCAGATACGCCGCCGAGGCCACCCGGGCATCGAACACCGCCGAGATCGCCCACAGCGCCGCGGCGGCGAGCGCGACCAGCACCGCAGCCTGCGGCAACACGCGCAACGGCGGCACGAGCGAGAAACGCGCGCCTGTCGTGGTCGTCGTCCGATCCATGGTGTGGGGCACGCTCCGATAGGTTTGAGGATCACCCTAGCCGCCCCCGGGAGGACACTGTGGAGAACGCCCTGCTCGAAGACCTCGCCGCCGTGTACCGCGACCTGCACGCGCATCCCGAGCTGAGCTTCGCCGAGACCCGCACGGCCGGCATCGTCGCCGAGCGCCTGCGCGCGCTGGGCTTCGCGGTGACCGAGCAGGTCGGGCGCACGGGCGTCGTCGGAGTGCTGCAGCGCGGCACCGGAGCGACGGTGCTGCTGCGCGCCGACATGGATGCCCTGCCCGTGGCCGAGCAGACCGGCCTGCCCTACGCCAGTACCGTCACCGCCCTGCGCGACGGCAAGGACGTGCCGGTCATGCACGCCTGCGGGCACGACATGCACGTCACCGCGCTGCTGGGCGCCCTGACAACCCTGGCCACGCAGGACGACTGGTCGGGCCGGATCATCGCCGTCTTCCAGCCCGCCGAAGAACAGGGCGCCGGCGCCAGGGCGATGGTCGACGACGGCCTGTACGACCGGTTCGGCACCCCCGACGTGGTGCTCGGTCAGCACGTCGCACCTCTGCCTGCCGGGGCGATCGGGCTGCGCCCCGGAGCCTCGTTCGCGGCATCCGACGCCCTGCGCATCACCCTCTACGGGCGGGGCGGCCACGGTTCCCGGCCCGAGGCCACGATCGATCCGGTCGTCCTCGCCGCATCGGTCGTGCTGCGCCTGCAGACCATCGTCTCGCGCGAGATCCCCGGCACCGAGACCGCCGTGCTGACGATCGGCTCGATCCACGCGGGCGACGCCGCCAACATCATCCCCGACTCCGCAGAGCTGCAGGTCAGCATCCGCACTTTCGACACCGCCGTGCGTCGCCGCGTGCTCGACGCGGTGGAGCGCATCGTGCGCGGCGAGGCGATCACTGCCGGCGCCGACCGTGAGCCACTGATCGAGGCGATGCACTCGTTCCCCGCCGTGGTGAACGACCCCACCGCCGTCGAACGGGTGCGCGGCGCGCTGGCCTCGGATCTCGCCGGCGTCATGGTCGTCGACCCCGGCGTGGTCACCGGCAGCGAGGACGTCGGCATCCTGGCCGCCGAAGCCGGGGCCCCCTGCGTGTACTGGTTGCTCGGCGGGGCCGACCCGGCCGAGTTCGCCGGCCGAACCACGGTCGCCGAACTGGCCGCACGGGTCATCGAACTGCCCTCGAACCACTCGCCGCTCTACGCGCCCGTGATCATGCCGACGCTCGCGGTGGGCGTGCGCGCACTCACCGCCGCGGCACGGAACTGGCTCACCGTCTGAGCATCGACCTCGCGCTCAGCGCGCGGGCAGCACGTGCGACGGAGTGGGTGCGGCCGTGACGTGACGCACGTCGCGCGGTGCGCCGGTGCGCTCGTCGAGATCGACGACGCTGATCGTGTTCGACCGCTGCCCCGATACGAGCAGCGTGCCGTCGTACACGAGGTGGTGGCGCGGCCAGTCCACCCCCGATTCGGCGAGCGCGAGCGGTTCGAGTGACTCGCCGCCGCCGCGCACGCGCAGCGCGGCGAGCGTGTTGCTGCCGCGCAGGGCCGTGTAGAGCGTGTGCCCGTCGCGCGAGGCGGCGAGTTCGGCGGGAAAGTCGAAACCCGGCCGCGCGATCGGCGACGCCGTGGTGGCTGAGACCAGCCCCCACGTCCCGGCCCGATCGGATGCCAGCGTGAACACCTCACACGAGTACTCGGTCACCACGTGCAGGTGCCCACTGGGATGCATCACCATGTGCCGGGGGCCGGTGCCGCGAGACAGCACGACCTCGTGGTCGAGGTCGAGCGCGCCCGAGGTGGCCCGCCAGATCCGCACCAGGTCGAACCCGAGGTCGGTGGTGGCGATGCGCCCGTCGGGCAAGAAGACCGCCGCGTGCGCGTGCGATCTGCGGGGGTCCTCCCCCGCCGGAAGGGGATGGGGGTCGGATGCCGCATGTCGGCGCTCCGCCGTGGGCTCGTCGCCGCCGAAGAGGGCGGCGCGCAGCGCAGCGGCCTTATCGGTCACCGGTTCGACGAGTCGTCCATCGTCGGCGAGGCCGAAGCTGATGACGCGCCCGTCGCCGTAGCAGCTGGCGATCAGCATCCGCCCTCCGGGTGACACCGCGAGGTGGCACACGCCCTCCCCTGCCGCGACGGGCGGGGCGAGCGGACGCAGGGTCGTCTCGCCGTCGCGGGCGAACGCCTGTACCTGACCGGCGCCCTCCAGCGCGGCGTAGACGACGTCGAGAGTCGGGTGCGCGACGAGCCACGAGGGTGAGGCGGCCGGGGCCGCCGTGCCGCGGTGCCGCAGCGTCGATGGCCCGCGTCCTTCGTCGACCGACAGGATCCCGATCCCGTCGCCGTCGCCGTCCATGTCGGGCCCGTAGCCCCCCGTCCAGAACCGCGTCATGCTCTCCCCTGTCTCCCCGGCCCTACCCCTGTGCCCTGCACCCGTCTATCTGTCACAAACCCGCGGAATCCGGGTGCGATAGCGCGGGCTTGTGCCAAAGAGAGGGAGGATGCGGTCAGTCGACGAGGTCGTGGCGGACGATGACCTGGTCGCGGGCCGGGCCGACGCCGATGACCGAGATGCGCGTGTTGCTCATCGCCTCCAGCGCGAGCACGTAGTCCTGCGCGTTCTGCGGCAGGTCCTCGAACGTGCGGGCCGTCGAGATGTCTTCCTTCCACCCGGGGAAGTTCTGGTAGACCGGCTTCGCGTGGTGGAAGTCGGTCTGGTTCACCGGCACGTCATCGAAGCGCACGCCGTCGACGTCGTAGGCCACGCACACCGGGATCTCATCCAGCCCGGTGAGCACGTCGAGCTTGGTGAGCACGATGTCGGTGATGCCGTTCACGCGCGTGGCGTAGCGGGTGATCGGCGCGTCGTACCAGCCGGTACGGCGCTCACGACCAGTGGTCGTGCCGAACTCGCCGCCGGTCTGGCGCAGCCACTCGCCCATCTCATCGTCGAGCTCGGTCGGGAACGGGCCCGAGCCGACGCGCGTCGTGTACGCCTTGACGATGCCGACGATGCGGTCGAGACGGCCGGGGCCGACGCCCGAGCCCGTCGCCGCGCCACCGGCCGTGGCCGACGACGACGTGACGAACGGGTAGGTGCCGTGGTCGACGTCGAGCATGGTGGCCTGGCCGGCCTCGAACACGACGACCTCGCCGCGCTCCAGCGCCTCGTCGAGCAGGTGGCCGGTGTCGGCGACCATCGGGCGCAGCCGCTCGGTGTACGACAGCAGGTCGTCGACGATCTCGTCGACCGTGATCGAACGACGGTTGAAGACCTTCACCAGCAGGTGGTTCTTCTGGTCGAGGGCGCCCTCGACCTTCTGACGCAGGATGTTCTCGTCGAACAGGTCCTGCACGCGGATGCCGACGCGGTTGATCTTGTCGGCATAGGCTGGCCCGATACCGCGGCCCGTGGTGCCGATGCGGCGCTGGCCGAGGAAGCGCTCGGTGACCTTGTCGAGCGTGCGGTGGTACGCCGTGATGATGTGCGCGTTGGCGCTGACCCGCAGTCGCGAGGTGTCGACTCCGCGCGCGTTGAGCGCGTCGAGCTCTTCGAAGAGCACCTCAAGGTCGACGACGACGCCGTTGCCGATGACCGGGTTGACCCCGGGGCTGAGGATGCCGGAGGGCAGAAGGTGCAGGGCGTACTTCTCGTCGCCGATGACGACGGTGTGTCCGGCGTTGTTACCGCCGTTGAACTTGACGACCCAGTCGGTGCGCTCTCCGAGCAGGTCTGTCGCCTTGCCCTTGCCCTCATCGCCCCACTGGACGCCGACGATCACGATTCCTGGCATGGGTGTACCCCCTGGTACTGCACGCTGTTCGCCGGGTTTGCACCGGCAGATGAGCTGGCCCGAACGGGCGAGACCATCCTAGCGAAGCCCACGGGATCGCTAGAGTTCACCCATGACGACCTGGTGGCCCTTCGCCCGACTAGCGGCAGCACTGCTCGGTATCGCGGCGATCGTGGCGCAGCTCTCGCTGACGTTGCAGATCGCGCTGGAGGCCACGACACCGTGGGGCGGTCACCTGCCCACGGTCGCGGTGAACTTCTTCAGCTTCTTCACGATTCTCTCGAATGTCTCGGCTGCGATCGCCCTGATCATCGCGGCGGCGTGGGCACTGGGGCAGAGGGATCCGGCGCGTCCGGAGCCGCGCTGGCTGTCGGTACTGCTGGTGTGCGTCAGCACCTACATGATCGTGACCGGCGTGGTCTACAACCTGCTGCTGCGCGGCATCGAACTGCCGCAGGGTGTGACGGTGCCGTGGTCGAACGAGGTGCTGCACGTCGTGTTCCCGTTGTTCCTGCTGCTCGACGTGCTCGTCGCGCCGCGCCGGCGGGCGCTGCCGTGGTCGACCGTCCTGGTGGTCGCCGTGTTCCCTGTCGTGTGGGTCGCCTACACGCTGATCCGCGCGAACCTGGTCATCGCTCCCGCGACGGGCGCACCCTGGTGGTACCCGTACCCGTTCCTCGACCCGCACCTGCAGGGCGGATACGGCGGCGTGCTGGTCTACGTCATCGGCATCGCCGTCGCGATCATCCTCATCGCGACGGTCGTGGTGTGGATCGGGCGGCGCCGCGGCACCGCCCGATCCGAGGTTCACGCGACCAGCGACTCCGCCGGCGTCTCGTCGAGGTAGCGCTCGAGCGAGTCGTCGAGCTCCTGCAGCCACGGCGTGTGGTGCACGACGGCGATCGTGCCGGTCATCACCGACTGGTACACCCGATCGCGGTAGCCCATGATGTCGTTCTTCTTGTCGCGCTTCCACTCCAGGAAGATCTCGACGACCCGGTCGATGTCGAACTCGGGATAGTCGGTCTGCTGCAGCAGATCGCGGATGTAGTCGGCCTGGAAGCGGATCTCATCGGCCGCCGAGCCGATCGCCTCGAACCGGGCACGCCATTCGGCGATCGATGCGGCGCGCTCGTCGGCCGCGGGCAGCTCCTGGCGCCCCAGGATGACGTCGCGCACGTACCAGGCCTGCGCGTCGAACATGTTGAACGTGAACCACTGGTCCTGCGCTCCGAGGTACGCGAGCCGTGGGTTGCCCTGCCAGATCACGCCGCGGTACAGACCGTCGGGGTAGACGTTGTTCGGCGACGCCAGTGCGAGGTCGTCGGGCAGGAACGGGTACTTGTGCAGGTATCCGGTGCACAGGATCACCGCGTCGATGCGCTTGGACGATCCATCAGCGAAGTGCACGATGTTGCCCTCGAAGCGCTCGACGACCGGGCGCTCCTCGAAGCCATCCGGCCAGTCGTAGCCCATCGGTGCCGAGCGGAAGCTCGCGGTCACCGACCGGGCGCCCATCTTGAACGCCTGGCTTCCGATGTCTTCAGCCGAGTAGCTGCCGCCGATGACCAGCACGTCCTGGTCGGCGAAGCCCTCCGCGCCGCGGAAGTCGTGCGCGTGGCTGATGTACCCGGGGAACGTCTCGATACCCGGGAACTCGGGCACGTTCGGGAAGGAGAAGTGGCCGCTGGCCACGATCACCCGGTCGAACTCCTCGGTCGTGGACGTGCCGCTGGGCAGGTCCTCACTGGTGAGCGTGAAGATCTCGCGCTCGACGTCGTAGTCGACCCAGCGCACCACGGTCTGGAAGCGGATCTGATCGCGCACGTCGGTCTTCTCGAGGCGTCCGGCGATGTAGTCCCACAGCACGGGACGCGGCGGGTACGACGAGATGGGACGACCGAAGTGCTCGTCGAAGGAGTAGTCGGCGAACTCCAGTGCTTCCTTGGGGCCGTTCGACCACAGGTTTCGGTACATGCTGGAGTGCACGGGCTCGCCGAACTCGTCCAGTCCGGTGCGCCAGGTGAAGTTCCACTGCCCACCCCAGTCGGCCTGCTTCTCGAAGCACACCACTTCGGGGACCTCAGCCCCCGCACGTGCTGCGGACTCGAAGGCCCGCAACTGCGCCATGCCCGAAGGCCCGGCGCCGATGATCGCTACTCGTTCTCTGCTGGTCACGTATGCATCCTCTGATTCGGTTATGTATGGGTCGCACCCGCATCCGTCACAGGGACAGGGCTTCCCGACGGGAGCGGTGTGGCTCAACCATCCAGGGATGCGGCTGCCCTTTCGACGTTAGCAGGGTCGGTGACGAGCCCTCTGCGTGGGCTCACCCGGGGCATCCGTTTCTTCCCTCTCACCAGCGGTTGTGCACCTCTTCGGCCCAGCCGAAGATGCCGTCGAAGGCGATCTGCTCGCCATTCGCGGTCGTGAATACGCCCGACCAATCACCGAAGCACTGGTCGGTCGACCCGGCGACGACGCCGAGGTTCGTGCGCGTCACCTTGTCATAGACCGGGGTGAAGGTGGCATCCAATCCCCCGCCGGTGACCCGCCAGGGTGTGCGCCACTGCGCCAGGTCGTACTGCCAGTCCAGTTCGGCGCTGATCTTGTGCAGATGCCCATCGACGACGAACGCGTTCTCGGTCGATCCGGTGCCCGCCGTCCATCTGCCGCCGACCTGCACGCCGATCGTGTGGCCGCCGGATCGGCCCGACCCGGCACCCCAGTTCCAGCGGATGTCGTACGGCCAGCGTCCGCGACCGTGATCGAGAACCGCCCACGACTCCCCCGCGGGGAGCGCGTGGGCGACGCCGTCGAGCGTGAGGATGCCGGATGCCGGCCGCGCGACGTCTTTGACCGTGTACTGGAACCGCGTACTGCTCCACGGCACGACGACAGCCAGGCGCTCATGGCCGGCCGGTAGCTCCGCGATGACATCGACGGTGACGCCGGGCATCCGCGCGCGCAGGCGGGTGCCTTCGGGCAGTTCGTCGATGTCGATCTCGAAGCCCTTCGCCCTGGCGCGGCTGGGACCGGCCTCGGCCCGCGCGGGCAGCACGACCCCGCGGGCGGGGATGAGTGTCGGTGTGCCGTGCCAGGTGCGTTCGGTCGCGCGATCCAGCACCCACAATTCGAGCACGGCGGCGTAGTCGATCGACGACACGGTCATGCCGACAACATGGGTGGGGGTGGTGATGCCCCAATACTCCCAGCGCTTGTTGCGGCCGCGCCCACGCCCGATCCCCGTCGTGTCGACCAGCGGCGAGCGCGCCCAGCCGACGGCATCCGGATTCAGTCTTCCGTTCGGCAGCGTGAGCGAGACGTCGGTGGTGAGTTCTCGTTCGCTCATCACGAGGCGGTGAACCGGATCGGGAACCGCACGGGACCGGTGTTGCCCGATACCGGAAGCCAATCGCCGGGGCCGTCGGGCACGGCGTCGGGCATGCGTTGGGCGAGCAACGGCAGGGCGACCGACATGTCGGTGCGGGCGACGAAGTGCCCGAGACAGTGGTGGATGCCGCCGCCGAAGCCCGAATGCAGCGGGCGATCCGTGACGCTGATGTCGAAGCCGGGTGCGTCGCCCATCCGTGCGGGATCGGTGCCGATCGCATGGGAGAGCACCTGCACGATGCCGCCCTTGGGCACGTGCAGTCCATTCAGATCGACGTCCTCGATCGCTTCGCGGGTGACCCAGGTGACCGTGGGGTTGACGCGCATGACCTCTTCGACGGCCGCGGCGCCCAGCTCGGGGCGCTCCGCGAGCAGCTTCCACTGCTCGGGGTGGGCCAGGAGGGTCTGCAGGGCGAGGCCGAGCTGATTGCGGGTGGTCTCCATCCCTGCGAACGCCAGGAACACCAGCGCGACACTGAGCTCGCGGCGATCGAGTGCGTCGCCGTCCTCGTGCGCCTGCACCAGTGTGGTCACCAGATCTTCGCGGGGCGTGCGCATGCGGTCTTCGATCACCTCCTCGATGTATCCGGTGAGGCCTTCGAGTGCCGCCTCGATGCGCGGCAGGTCGTGGCGGACGTTGATGCCGAAGGACTTTCCGAGGTCGTCGGCCCAGCGGGCCACCTGCGGCCACTGGTCGTCAGGCAGGCCGAGTAGGTAGCAGAGGATGCGGGACGCGTACGGTTCGGCGAACTCCGAGACGAACTCCACGCGCCCGCGCGAGGCGAACGCGTCGATGAGTTCGCCCGCGAGCGCCTGGAATCGTGGGCGCATCGCCTCGATCGTCTTGTTGCGGAACGCCGGTCCCAGCAGGCGGCGCATGCGCAGATGGTCGGCACCCTCGATGCTGAGCAGGGTCTCGGCCCACCACTGCTGCCACGGCCCCTCATGGATACCGTTCTGCGCGGGCCATCGGGCGTTGCCCTGCTGGAACCGCTTGTCCTTGAGCAGCGCTGTGCCCTCGTCGTACCGCAGCACCGCCCAGCCGTACGGGGTCTCGGTGTACCACCCGGTGTCTCGGGCGTCGTGGACGACCTCGGAGGTCACGTCGAAGGAGGGGTCGGCGAGATCGAGGAACGGCACTGTTCGGCTCATAGCCGGAGCCTAGCCCGCTTCGCGGGTCATGCCATCACTCGGCCCGCTCAGCTGCGGGCGGATTACCCTGTACGGGTGACAGACATGCCAGGGTCCTCTCCGCTCACGCCGCCGCCCCCGCCGCCTCCGGCGATGGGGGCCGCTCCCCCGGCATCCGCGCCGGCCGACGGCACCACCGCGGCACTGACGGCCGATGACCTCGGCCGGGCGCAGCGCACGCTGCGGATCATCAGCGATTCGTACGCGACGAAGATGGTGGGGCAGGAGCGGCTGCGCACCAGCCTGCTGGTGGCGCTGGTGGCGGGCGGGCACATCCTGCTCGAGTCGGTGCCGGGGCTCGCCAAGACCACCGCGGCGAGCACTCTCGCCGACACCGTGAAGGCGCGCTTCAAGCGCATCCAGTGCACTCCCGACCTGCTGCCCAGCGACATCACCGGCAGCCAGATCTACGACGCGGCCACCGGAACGTTCCGTACGGTGCTCGGACCGGTGCACGCGAACTTCGTGTTGCTCGACGAGATCAACCGTTCGAGCGCCAAGACCCAGTCGGCGATGCTGGAGGCGATGCAGGAGCGCCAGACCACCATCGGTGGCGAGGTGCATCACCTGCCCAAGCCATTTCTCGTGATCGCCACGCAGAACCCCATCGAGCAGGAGGGGACGTACGAACTGCCCGAGGCGCAGATGGACCGGTTCTTGCTCAAGGAGATCGTGGAGTACCCGAGTCCCGCCGAGGAGTTCGAGATCCTCGGCCGCATCGACTCGGGCGTGCTCGACCCGGATCGGCATGTTCCCGGCGCCGTCAGCCTCGACGATGTGCACGAGCTGCAGCAGATCGCCTCGCGTGTGTACGTGGACCCGGCGATCCGCAATTACATCGTGCAGCTGGCCTATGTCACCCGCAATCCCGCGCCCTACATCGGCGACGAGCGGGCACGCTTCATCAAGTACGGCGCCAGCCCCCGCGCGAGCATCGCGTTCCTGCAGGCCTCGCGCGCCCTGGCACTGCTGAACGGCCGCACGCACGTGCTGCCCGAGGACGTGCGTGCCCTGCGTCACCTCGCGCTGCGCCACCGGGTGCTGCTCACCTTCGAAGCCCACGCCGAGGGCATCCGCAGCGAAGAGATCATCGATCAGATCTTCGCGGCCGTACCCACCCCCTGACCCGCCCGATGCCCAGCCTCGTCACCCAGGTGAAGAGCCGACTCTTCATCCACTCGTCGCAGAAGTCGATGCACGCGCTCGACGGTGCCTACGCGTCGCTGCTGCGGGGGCGCAGCCTGGACTTCGAGGATCTGCGACCCTACGAGTACGGCGACCACGTGCGCGATATCGATTGGCGGGCCACGGCCCGGCATGGGGAACCCTTGATCAAGCGCACCAAGGCCACTCGCAAGCACACGGTGCTCTTTCTGGTGGATTCCGGTCGGGGCATGAATGCGCTGGCCGAGGATGAGGGTTCGAAGCGCGAGCTGCTGGTGCTGCTGACCGGTGCGCTCGGGTTCTTGACCGTGCGTCACGGCGACGACTTCTCGGTCGTGTACGGCGATGCCGATCGGGTGCGCCGACTCGCCCCGGGCGGCAGTGAGGCCGCACTCGAACGGGCACTGCGCACGATCGATCGCGCCGCCACCGAGAGCACGGCACCGAACGACCGTCGCGCCCTGCTGTCATATGCCGCCCGCAACATATCCAAGCGGATGATCGTCGTGATCGTGACGGATGAGGCGCCCGTGACCGATGAGACCGAGCGGCAGCTGCGTCGGCTCTCGGTGCAGCACGACGTGCTGTGGCTGACCGTGCGTGATGCCGATCCGGTGGCGGCGGTCCGCGCGCACCGCCGCGACGTCGACACCGGTTGGGCGGTGCCCGACTTCGTGCACGGGGATGCCGCGGTGCTGAGCGAGCTCGCCGCGCAGGAGGCCGCCGATACCGCCCGCCGCCACGAGATGCTGCGTCGGCTGGAGATCACGCACGCCGAGTTCGGGGCGCGCGACACGGCCGTGCCCGCCCTGTTGGCGATGCTGGATCGGAGGTCGCATGCCCGCCTCTGACGAGCTCTATCCTCCGGTGCAGTACGGCTGGGGCTGGCTGCTGCTGGCCCTCGGCGTCCTCGCCGTGCTCGCGCTGGGCGCCTGGCTGCTGCTGTTCCTGACCCGGCCGCGACGCAGCATCACGGTTCCGGGCACTGCTCCTTACCGGCCGCCGACCTCTGCAGTACTCGCCCGCCTGCGCACTGACTACCTCGCCGAGGTGGACCGCATCGAGACCGTGTACCGATCGGGAGACACGGATGCCCGCAGGGCGAACCTCGAGCTCAGCCGCTGCGTCCGCTCGTTCGTCAACGAGTACTCGGGGCTCGAAGCGCCGGTGCTCGCCCTGGACGACCTGGTCGCGCGCGGCGTGCAGCCGGCACTGCTCGACGCGCTGCGCCGCCACTACTACCCCAGCATCTTTCAGCGCGGACCCGCGATCGATCCGGTCGCCGGCGCCGAGGCCGCCCGCACGGTGGTGACGACATGGCACTGAACACGAGCTGGGTCGTCCTGATCGCCGCGGCAGTAGTGCTGGTCGCGATCGTGGTCGGCGTCGCCCTCGGTCTGCGTTCTCGCGCCGCGCGCAATGCGGCGCCCGCGGCGTTGGTCTCACGCGCCGAGCGACTGCGCGCTCTTCCGGCCTTCCGCGCATCGGTGGGTCGCCGCATGACGGCGCTATCGGGCATCCTCGCCCTCGGCGTGATCGCGACGCTGCTCGCCGGGGTCGTCGCCGCGCGGCCGATGTCGGCGCAGACCGTGCAGCCGGTCAACACCAGCCGCGACATCATGCTGTGCCTGGATGTCTCGGGATCGATGACCGAGGTCGACGTCGAGGTGCTCACCGTGTTCGATGAGCTGCTCGACAGCTTCGAGGGCGAGCGCATCGGTCTGACGATCTTCAACAGCTCGCCGGTGCAGATCTTCCCCCTCACCGACGACTACGCGTTCGTCCGCGAGCAGTTGCAGCGCATGCGCGAGAGCTTCGACTACCTCGACGAGACGCCCGAGCACTGGGTCGGCACCCTCAACGGCCCCGGCGCTTCGCTGATCGGCGATGGCCTCGCGGCCTGCACGATGCGGTTCGACCACCTGGACGACGAGCGCAGCCGTTCGGTGATCCTCGCGACCGACAATGAGCTCGCCGGCGCGTCGATCCTGACCGTCGAGGAGGCCGCGCAGTACGCCAGGGCGCAACAGGTGCGGGTGTTCGCGCTCAATCCCGTGCAGGGCAAGGACGCCGAGGTGAGCGCGCAGCTGTCGCAGGCCGCCGCCATCACCGGCGGGCAGTCCTACGCGCTGAGAGACACCACCACGGTCGCCGACATCGTCGCTCAGATCCAGAAGCAGGAGGCCCGCGCCTTGCAGGGGCAGGCGCAGGTGGTCTGGGTCGACACACCGAACCTGTGGATGGCGCTGATGCTGGTCGCGATCCTCGGCTTCGTCGTTCTGCTGTGGGTGGTGAGGCTGTGATCTTCACGCCCGTGCTGCATCCGTTGCTGCTGATTCTGCTGTGCACGCCGTTGGCGGCCCTCGCCGTGTTCGCCCTCGCCAAGGGACGGAAGGGCGATCATGCCGGTCGCAGCATATGGCTGCTGAGGCTCGGCATGATCGTCGTCGTGTTCGTGATGCTGTTGCGTCCCGGCATCCCGGGTGGTTCGTCGCAGACCCTCGCGACCGACACCGACATCGTGCTCGTCGTCGATACGACGGCGAGCATCGTCGCCGAGGACTGGGCCGACGGCGCACCCCGCCTCGAGGGCGTCCGCGACGACGTGCAGACGATCGTCGACGAGTACCCGGGCGCGCGGTTCGCGCTGATCAGCTTCGACGCGGCGGCGCAGCTGCGCCTGCCGCTGACGACGGATGCCACGGCGCTGATGTCATCGCTGGAAGTGATGAGTCCCGAGGTCACCGACCAGTCGCGGGGGTCATCGATCGGCATCGCGAGTCGGATGCTGGCAGACACCCTCTCATCGGCAGCCGAGGCTGCGCCCGATCGCAGCCGCATGGTGTTCTACCTGGGCGACGGCGAGCAGACCGCGTCGGGCCCGCCCGAGTCGTTCGCCTCGGCCGCGAAGTACGTCGACGGCGGGGCGGTGCTCGGCTACGGCACCGCCGAGGGTGGCCCGATGCGCATCACCACCGGCACCGCCGCCCAGGGCGAGTACATCCAGTACCGGGGCGAGCCGGCGTTGTCGAAGCGCGACGACGACAATCTGCAGCAGGTCGCCGAGCAACTCGGCATCGAGTACCAGCCCCGCGCGGCGGATGCGCCCCTGGTGCTGCCCCCAGCCCCCACGAGCACCGTCGACTACGCGTCGTCGGGCGAGGTGGGCAACGTGATCGAGCTGTACTGGATCTTCGCCCTGGTGCTCGTGCTGCTGCTGGGTGTCGAGCTGGCGCGCGCGACGTTGCAGGTCACGCGCGTGCGCGGCGCTCTCGCCCCGCGCACGCCGCGCGATCAGGCGGATGCCCGTGCCCGGCCCGCCCCGGCCGACCACCCGACCGACCGTGCCGCCCCAGCGCCTGAGGACAGGAGCGCACGATGACGACGCCGTCGCAGCATCCGACGCCTCCCGCCACGCAGGCCGACGCGGCGGCGCTGTTGCTCGCCGCCAACCGTCGCCGTCGGCGCATCCGATGGTGGGTCGCCGTCGCGACCCTGCCCCTCACGCTCGCCGGCCTGCTGCTGGTGGGCAAGGTGTTGAGCATGTACGCGTTCGCACATCAGTCGATCAGCTCGTTCGTCACCGGGTCGTACGCCGAATCCGAGTCGGCAGCGCGCGGGCAGATCTGGCTTAACGGCTTCGAGCAGTTCAAGGCACCGTACAACATCGGCACGGCTCAGGCCGGCGCCGAACAGCTCGCCGCGGCACGCGACCACCTCGAGACGGCGCTTCCCCTGGCGACCGGTCTGGACGTCTGCTACGTGCGCATCAACCTGTCGCTGGTGATCGAACGGCAGGGTGACGCGGCCCAGGCCGACGGCGATGCCGTGTCGGCCGCCGAGTTCTACGGGCAGGCGCTGCAGATGACCGTCGAGACGCCCGAGGAGTGCCGCAGCGACGAGGCGCAGAACCAGTCGCCCGATCCGAGCCGCGACATGAGCGACACCCTCGACGAGAACCAGCAGCGTCAGCAACAGAAGCAACAGCAGAACCCCGAGCAGGGCGGGCAGCCGTCCGAGCAGGGCGAACAGGACCAGCCGTCGCAGAGTGATCTCGATGACATCGAGAGTCGGCTCGATCAGGGTGCGCAGGAACGCGAGGACCAGCTGGGCGAAGACGGCGGCAGCGGCGGAACGGAGCGGCCGTGGTAGACCAGCGTCGCAGCAGATACGTCGGCGGCGCCGAGGGTGCGCCGCCTCTTCCCCCGCCCGGCGGCTATCAGCGCCCGGGGCGCGCCTCGGCCGGGCTCGATGCCGCAGCCGACCTGCCTCCGGCATCCGCCGACCTCGTCTACACCGCGCCCGACGCACCTAAACGCACCAGCGCACTCGGTGTCGCCGCCGTCGTCGCGGCGGCGCTGTTCGCGGTCACCCTGCTGGTGCTTCTGATGACCGGCGGAACAGATGCCATCTACGGCATATCTCTGCTGGTCGTGCAGCTGCTCGTCATCGGAGTGATCGTCGCGGCGCTGCTCACGCGGCGCGGGCGGATGCTGGGAGCCATCGCCCTCGTCGGAGCGCTCGTGTTCAACGTGGCAACGGTGGGCGCGATGAGTGCGCTGCGCTCGGCGGCGACGCAGGCCTATGACGGCACGAAGTCCGAGCAGCAGCGGCACGAAGAGGCGTATCCGGGCGTCCGCGAGCACTCGAACTACGACGTGCTCAACGGCCCCTCGCTCGAACAGGTGCAGCGCCAGGGCGACGAGCTGATGGCTGCGGTGCGCGAACGGCTCACGGAACGCCTCGGCTACACCTGGGTGCAGGCCGGTGCGGTCGACGTCAGTCCGGAACGCAACGGCTACGGCGGTGAGTCGATGCTCAAGAGATACGTCTCGCCGACCTGGACGACCGCAGAGCCCGTGCACGACAACCAGCGCAAGCGCGAGATCATGATCATCATCGATCAGGTGCTGATGGAGCACGACATGTGGGGGCTCTACCCGCTGAACGTGCCCGCCAGCGGCCTCTCAGACGACATGGTCGCGAAGCTCTACGGGTCGGCGGATGTCGAGCGCCAGCACACGTGGGAGTACTACGCCGATACCTATCCCGACCCGTTGCGGTTCTATGTGACGACCTACGACCTCTCGAAGGACGCCACGGGCGAGTTCCGCACGCAGCGAGAGGCGATCGCCCAGCAGACCGGAGAACCTGTCGAGGGGGTGCAGCTGATGATCATCGCCCGAAACCTGCTGCCCGAACAGGACCGCGCCGAGTTCGAAGAGCGCCTGCGCGAGTACCCGGACTTCTGATCGGCGGGCGGGCGCGAGACGTGTCTTACGCTTGCATCTGGCCGCGAACCCGTCGCCGCCACACCAAGCGAGAGGGCACGACGTGTCTGAGCACCACCCGCAGTACCCGCTGCTCGCCGTCGACGCGGGCCAGACCGGTATCAAGACCCGGTTGCTGAGCGCCGATGGCGCCGTGCAGGAGTGGCTGTTCCCCGGAGTGTTCACCAACCAGCCGCTGCTTCCGCAGCTCGCGGCGGTGGTCGCCGAGGTGATCCGGGTGACCGGTTCGGCACCGCACACCGTGTCGCTGGGGGTGTCAGGGCTGACGGATGCCGATGCCGAAGCAGAAGCGCTGCTGCAGCATCCGGATCTCACCGACGTGCGCCGCGTGGTCGCCACGCACGACTCGGTCACCTCGTACTTGGGCGTGCTCGGCGACCAGTACGGAACCGTCGTCGCAGCCGGCACCGGCGTGGTCACGCTCGGCGTCGGCCCGCAGCACTCCGCGCGCGTCGACGGCTGGGGCCACATCATGGGCGACGCGGGCAGCGGCTTCTGGATCGGACGCGAGGCGCTGGATGCCGTCATGCGCGCCCACGACGGACGCGGCCCCGCGACCTCTCTGGCCGCACCGATGCAGGAGCGCTGGCCCGACCTCGAGACCGCTTACGTGCACCTGCAGGCGGCGCACGATCGCGTACGCACCGTGGCATCGTTCGCGGCGCAGGTGGCCGAGGCCGCCGCGGCCGGCGATGCCGTCGCGCAGCGCATCTGCCGCGACGCGGCCGCTGAGCTGGCGCTGGCCGCCACCGCCGCGCTGCGTGTCGTCGACGCTCCCGCCGACGCCGCCGTGGGCGCGGTCGGCGGGGTGTTCGGATCGGATGCTATCCGCGACGCCTTCATCGATGCGGTGCGCGCCGAGCGACCGGATGCCCGGTTCGTGCCGCCTCGGGGATCTGGGCTGGACGGATGCGTGGCCCTCGCCGGGTTGGGGCAGGATCACCCGCTGCGCGAGCGCTTCGCGGACGTCACCCGCGGCTGATCACAGCGTGGCCGGGTGCGTGCTCTGCGCGCCTGGTGCGCGCTCTACCTGCCTGGTACGGAGCCCGCTCGACCTCGTTCCGAAACGCTGCGGGGGTCGACACGCCGTTCGGCGTGCCGACCCCCGAGGTCAGCGCGTGAGCGCGTCGCCTATGCGCTGCGACGACGGTGCAGCACGAGCATCAGGATTCCGACGCCCATCAGCAGCACGGCCAGCACCACGACGGACGCCGTGATCGCCGGCCCGCCGGTCACGGCGAGGTCGGGCAGCTTCTCGATGTCGTTCGAAACCGTGATCGTCGCGGGTGCCGTGCCGTCGCCGACCACGATGATCGTGACCTCGTCACCTTCGGCGTCGTCGAATGCGACGTTCACGTCGTCACTCGACCACGTCGCGCCGTGCCAGCGCGCGTTGACCGGCAGCTCGGTGGAGTGCTCGGTGAGCGTCACCTCGGTGCCCAGCGGCAGATCCGCGATCACCGTCGTCTCGCCGGAACGCACCTCGAGGTCGAGCTGCTGCGGCTCGCCGAGCAGGTCGGTCCAGGTCGCCGTCACCGGGAAGGCGGTGCCTTCGACGAGGCTCGCGCCGCTGCCGGTGAGCGCCTTCGTGACGATCAGGCTGCCGAGCTTCGGCGTCACGGCATTGGTGACGACGACCTGGGCGTCCTTCGCCGCTCCGATCGTGAGCGCGGCGGTGCCGTCCTCGTTTCCGACGATGTCATCGCCGGCCCACTGCGGGGTGCTCCAGGCGAAGGCGAGGCCTTCGTCGTTGGGCAACTCCGCGAGCGTGACGAGGGTGCCGTGGGGCAGGTCCTGCCCGAAGGGAACGACGGTGCCATCGGTGGGCAGTGCCACCTCGGCCTGGCGCGGCTCGTCGCCGTCGAGCCACGAGGCGGTCACGGTGACGACCTCGGGAACGTCCGGATTATCGAGCAGAATGCCGTCGACCTGCTTCGACAGGGTGAAGGTTCCCGGCGCCCAGGTGGCCTCGTTGACCACCGTCACCAGGGTGCTGTCGCCCTGCTGATCCGAGACGACGATCACGGCCGACCCGTCGCCGTTGTCTGTCACATCGGCACCGCTGATCGTGACCGATTCCCAGACGACGGTGTCGAACGCGGGGCGCTCACCCTCGGTGATCGTCACAACGGTTCCGGCGGGCAGGTCGACCCCCAGCGGGGTCGGCTCGACGGTGTTGATGGTGAGCTGCGTCGACTGCTCGGCGCCCTCGGCGTCGGTCCACGTCGCCGTGACGGGGAACTCGGTGTCGGGGGCGACCTCACCGATCGCGTCACCGGCGAGGCCCTTGATCAGGCTGATGCCGGCGACCGAGGTGGCCGCGTGATTCTGCAGCTGCACCTGTGCCTCAGCGTCGCGGGTGATCGAGACGACGGCCGATTCGCCGTCAACAGTCACTCCGGTACCGCTCCACACCGGCGCGCCCCAGGCGATGCTGGATCCGTCGACGAGCGGCGTCTCGGTGAGCGTCACCTCGGTGCCGATCAGCAGGTTCTCACCCAGCTCGACGGGGGTGCCGTCGGTCGGGAGGGTCAGCGTCTTCTCTGCGTCAACGCCGTCCTGGGTCCACGATGCGGTGACCGTCACCTCGTCGGGAACGGCCGGGTTGTCGGCCTGTTCTCCCGTGACGGTCTTGGCGATCGAGAACGTACCGACCGTGCGGTCGACCGTGTTCGTCACGGTCACGGCCGCCGGTTCGACGACGTGGTCGGCCTCGATGGTGATCGGGTTCGGCGAGATCACCGGCGTCGACCACGTCAATACATCGTCGTCGCCGGGCTTCGCCTCAGAGAACGTGACCACAGCGCCGACCGGCAGGTTCTCCATCGTGACGGTCTCACCGGCGGTGATGTCGAGAACACGGTCCGGCTGTGCGGGCACGTTGTCACCGAGTGCGCTCGTGTCGATCGTCGCGGTGACCCGGTAGCTCTGCTTCGGGTCGACGAGCTCGCGGGCGGCGTCCGGTCCGGCGAGGGCCTTGGTGACCGTGGCGCTACCGAGCAGTGCGGTGTTCTGCAGCGTCACCGAGATGTTCGTGCCCGGGGCGAGCGTGGCGACGGCGGTGGTGCCGTCATCGCTCGGGATGAGCCCCTCGGTGGCCAAGAACTTCGGAGCGCCCCAGGTGATACCGGAGATGGTCGGGAACCTCGGCTCAGACAGCTCGACGGTCCAGCCGGTACCGCGGGCGTTGAGCCCGCCGACCGGGTCGCCGTTGAGCGGAACCTCGAGGTCGTACGCGTTCTGGGTCGCACCCTTCGGGTCGATCTCCTTCACGTGCACGGTGAAGGTGGTGTCCGCCGGAACGAGCGCGGCGCCCGGGGTGTCGGCGAGCTTCTTGTCGAGCGCCACCGATCCGCGAGTGACGCCGGTTCCGGTGCCCGAACCGCTGTACTTCTGGGTGACGGACGACGAGAACTCGATGCCCGAACCGGCGATCGCATTGCCGTACTCGGTGCCCGGCGCATCCATACCGCCGCTGGTGGTGCACGTGGTGTAGCTCAGCGTGTACTGGTACTCACGGGTGAATGCGTCGCTCGTGCCCCCCTGCGGCATGGGCAGCGACGGTTCGGCGATCTCGAAGGTGACCTGCTGACCGTCGACCGTCACCGTCGTGGCGTCGGTGAGGTCAACACTCTTCAGGCCGCCATTCTTGATCTGATCGTGGGCCGTGACCGCGAGGTTCATACGCGCGGCGAGGCCATCGCTCGAGTCACCCGCGGCGCAGACCGTCTGCGTCGAGGACAGCGTGTCGGTCAGCGTCAGCGGCCCGGTGATGCCGTCGACCTTCTCACCCGGAATCGTGACGTTCCAGTCGAGGGTCGTCTGCGGCATGTGCTCGACGCCGTCGATCGTGACCGTCGCTCCGTTGATCTTGCCCTTCTTGCCCTGCGAGCGTCCGGGAACCTTCGCCTCGCCGCCCGTGGCGTCGCCGTCGATCGAGACGGTGTTCGCGTAGACCGTGCCCGCCTCGGGCAGATCGGCCGAGGTCACGCACGTGTCATAGCTCACGAGATAGCGGTAGTCGGAGCGCTTGAACGCGAAGTCGGAATCGTCGATCGTGTAGACACCGCTGAAGGCCTGGGCCGATGAGGTCTGGTTCGACACGGCGAGCAGATTCGTGATGTCACGATCGCGCTGCCCGCTGGGGCCGTAGCGCTCGAAGACGCGCAATCCTGAAACGGTGTCGGTGCAGAGCTGGTGCCCCTCGCCGAGCGTCTCGGTCAAGGTGAAGCTGTTCTTACCGAACAGCTGGTCGCCGGGGACGACGACCATCCAGGCGATCCGACCGTTGCGGTCGCCCTTTCCGAGCACGGTGCCGGACTTGGTCAGTCCCAGGTGCCAGGGGCGGTTGGTGACTGTGCCGATGCCCTGACCGGCCTCACCCCAACCCTCGATCTGCATCGAGTTCTCGTAGGTGGTGCCAGAAGGGTCGATCTGTCCGTCCGGCGTGCACGTCTCGTAGGTGAGGCGGTACGTCACATCGGCGTTGAAACCGCCGCGGGGAGCGTTCAGCGCGATACGGAATCCTGCCTCGCCGGCAACGGGTGCCGACTCGACGAGTTCGGTCACGTCGACCACGGTGTCACCGCGGACGGTCTGCACACGGAACCCGGTCGGGTCGCACAGCACGTGGCCGGCACCGAAGGTGTCGGTGATGTGTGCGACGTCTCCGCCCGCGGCGACGAGGTTCGCCCCGGGGATGTCGATGGTCCACGTCATCGACCAGTTGTTGCTGTTCATCTGACCGGCCTTCGAGACCTCGCCGGGCAGTTCGATGCCGTCATCGATCCCGCCGCCTCCGGGCAGCGGCACCGACACCGGCGTGCCGTTCAGGTCGAACACGACCTCGGTCTCGGTGGTCACCTCGACGGCCTCGACCTGGAACTGCCAGGTTCCCGCCACGAGCTCTGGCCGCTCGGTGACGGCGTCGGTGAGTGTGCACTCGGCGATTCCGGTGGACGGATCGGTGAGGCAGTTCCCCCACACCACGCCCTCGGGACCGTTCAGTGCGAACGGCACGGCTGCGGGGAACTCGAAGACGTCGGGCAGCCCGATCGTGAAGGTGTCACCGGGCCGAGGATCAGCCGTGGAGGCGTCCCAGGTGCCCGACACCGTGACGGAGTCGCCGATGGTCAGCTTCGCGTCGGCCGGTTCGATGGTGACGCCGCCGATGGCGATAGCGGCGTTGGTCGCGGCGACCGCCGCAGCGGGCGCTGCAACGAGGCCGATGATCGCCAGCAACCCCACGGTGAACGCAGAGATGACGCGGCGGAGCGCGCTCGGGCGCGCCAAATGATCGCGCCGTTTGGGCGCGCGAAAATACAGCATGTGCTCTCCCCTAGCAGTTACGCATCCGCCCCCGTGCGCCCCCACGCACGCGAAAGTCCCTCAGACGGACACGCTTCGATGACCGGGACGGGTTCCCAGTCGGCCCGAGATCGGGCATCACGTGCGACCGTATCGTTTTGGCAACCTTCTGTGCAAATCTCTCGGATCGTCTCCGGGCAGGCCGACACGCCGCGCGCCGATAGACTTGGGCGCATGTCCAAGGTGCTTCAGTCCCTCCCCGTCGGCGAAAAGGTCGGCATCGCGTTCTCCGGTGGTCTCGACACGTCTGTCGCCGTCGCGTGGATGCGAGAGAAGGGGTCGATCCCCTTCACCTACACCGGCGACCTCGGCCAGTACGACGAGGACGACATCGCGTCGATCCCCGGTCGCGCCCTGGAGTACGGTGCTGAGGCGTCGCGCCTGGTGGATGCCAAGACGGCGCTCGTCGAAGAGGGCTTCGTCGCGCTGCAGTGCGGTGCCTTCCACATCCGCTCGGGCGGCAAGACGTACTTCAACACGACTCCGCTGGGCCGCGCCGTCACCGGCACGATGCTGGTGCGCGCGATGCGCGAGGACGGCGTCGACATCTGGGGTGACGGCTCGACCTACAAGGGCAACGACATCGAGCGCTTCTACCGCTACGGGCTGCTCGCCAACCCGCGTCTGCGCATCTACAAGCCGTGGCTCGACGCCGACTTCGTCACCGAGCTCGGCGGTCGCCAAGAGATGAGCGAGTGGCTCGTCGAGCGCGGGTTCCCCTACCGCGACTCTGCCGAGAAGGCGTACTCGACGGATGCCAACATCTGGGGTGCCACCCACGAGGCCAAGACGCTCGAGCACCTCGACGTGTCGCTTGAGACGGTCGACCCGATCATGGGCGTGAAGTTCTGGGACCCGTCGGTCGCGATCGAGACCGAGGACGTCACGGTGACCTTCGAGGGTGGCCGGCCGGTCGCCATCAACGGTGTCGAGTACACCGACCCGGTCGCGCTGGTCATGCAGGCCAACACCATCGGCGGCCGTCACGGTCTGGGTATGAGCGACCAGATCGAGAACCGCATCATCGAGGCGAAGTCGCGCGGCATCTACGAGGCCCCCGGCATGGCACTGCTGTTCATCGCGTACGAGCGCCTGGTCAACGGCATCCTCAACGAAGACACCCTCGCCACGTACCACGAGCAGGGTCGCCGCCTCGGCCGCCTGATGTACGAGGGCCGCTGGCTCGAGCCGCAGTCGCTCATGCTGCGCGAGTCGATCCAGCGCTGGGTCGGCCTCACGATCTCGGGTACCGTCACCATCCGCCTGCGCCGCGGTGACGACTGGACGATCCTCGACACCGTCTCGCCGAACCTGTCGTACGGCCCCGAGAAGCTGTCGATGGAGCGCGTCGGCGACGCCGCCTTCGGCCCCGTCGACCGCATCGGTCAGCTGACCATGCGCAACCTCGACATCGCCGACTCGCGCTCGCGCCTGGAGCAGTACGCCGGGCTGGGCCTGGTGGGCGGCGCGACCGGCGAGCTCGTCGGTCGCGTCACCGCGGGCGAAGCCGGCGACATCACCGGACTCGTGGAGGGCTCGGTCTCGCAGGTCGACGGCGAGCTGACGGATGCTGTCGATGCAGCATCCGAGGGCGCAGCCTTCGACTTCGGTACCGACTGACCGCAGTACGATTCTCGACGCCCCGTGTGGGTCGCCCGTTCGGGTGACCCACACGGGGCGTCTGCGTTCTGAGCGGTAGTGACGCATGGGCTGTGAATCCCCTGCGTTATCTTGCACAGTGATGTGCAAGATACTTACACTCGATGCATGTCCTCCACCCGCACTCCGCGCTCGGATGCTCTCGCGAACCGTGCCGGAATCATCGCCGCGGCCCGCACCGCCCTCGCGTCCGACCCGCACGCCTCGGTCGACGCGATCGCGCGTACCGCCGGCGTCTCTCGCCGCACCATCTACGGGCACTTCGCCGACCGCGACGCGCTGATCCGCGAGCTCATCGCGTCCGGCGCCCGGCGCTTCAACGCGCTGGCGACCTCGGTGGACGACGATGATCCTCAGGTCGCGCTCGCGCGCCTCGCCGCACTGATGTGGCACGAGGCGGCGCACGTGCGCATCACGGCGGCGCTGGCGCTCGACGATGCGCACCTCGCCGGGACCGTCGCGGCACTGGCCCCCCTACGTCGCGTGCTCGCCGACATCGTGCGGCGGGGCCGACGCGGCGAGCGCATGCGCACCGACATCGACGCAGGCATGCTCGCCCGCCTGATCGAGGAGGTGGCACGCACAGTTGCCTCCCGCAACCTCGCGGACGAGACAGGCGCAGAACCCGCCGCAGCAGCCGATGCGGTCGTGCGGATCGTGCTCAGCATCGCCGGGCTGTCGTGGCGCGAAGCGGACGCCCTGCTTCGCGATCACCCCGACGTCCTCGTCCCCGCGCAGAGCGCCGAGTAAGGGCATCCGCCGCATGAGGGTCGCACTGCAGAGCATCACGAAGGGGCGTCGCGGGCAAGTGCTGCCGACCATGGACATCGTGTTCGAATCCGGGCACGCCCGCTTCATCCGTGCCGAGACCGAGCAGCGCCCGACCGTGCTCGGCCTCATCGCCTCGGGGCGGATGCGCCCCGACTCCGGCACGGTGACGATCGACGGCGACGCCGACGCGGGTGCGCTGCGGCGTCGGGTGGCGCTGGTCGATGCCCCGGCCGTCAGCGACCCGCCTCCCGACGTTGCCGTCGGCGCAGTGGTGGGCGAAGAGCTCATGTTCGCCGGACGCCCCGCCACACCCCGTCACGCACGTCGCTGGTTGCGGATGCTGGGGTTCGACGATCTGATCAGAACACCGATCGGCGTCATCGACCCGGCGGCGCGCGTGCGCATCCTGTGCGAATTGGCCGTGCTCCGCGCCGAGGTCGAGGCGCTGGTGCTGGTGGCCCCCGACCGCCACGGTGGACGGCCCGATGGCTGGTGGCGCATCGCATCGGAGTTCGCCGACCGTGGGTACGCGATGCTCGTGATCGTGGGTGGCGCAGCCGCCGCCGTCATCTCGACCATGCCCGAGACCGTGCACGCCGAGCATCTGTCAGATGCCGGCGCTGCCGCACAGATCACCCCCGCCGCAGAGAAGGACGCCCGATGAAGGTCCCCTCGATGATCGCCGCCGAACTGCGGCGACTGGTGGCCAGCCCCATGGCCGTAGTGGCGCTGATCGCGCTGCTGGCCGTTCCCGTGCTCTACGGCGGGCTGTACCTGTGGGCGAACCAAGACCCCTATGGCAAGTTCACCGAGGTCCCCGTCGCGCTGGTGGTCGACGACACCGGCACCGGTGACGCCGAGAACCCGCAGAACTACGGATCGGACGTCGCCGAGCAGCTGCTGAGCGACGGCTCCTTCGACTGGCGGGTGATGACGGCATCCGAGGCCGGCGCAGCGCTCTCGGACGGCACGGTCGATTTCACCGTGACCATCCCCCGCGACTTCTCAGATGCACTCGCCTCGGCCTCCGGCGACCACCCCCGCCAGGCGCGCATCGAGCTCGAGACGAACGATGCGAACAACTATCTGGCCTCATCCATCGGCACGCAGGCGGTCGAACGCATCCGGCGTTCCGTCGCCGAGATGGTCGGCTCGGAAGCGGCCGGTCAGCTCCTGACCGGCCTCAGCGATGTGCGCGCGAACCTCGCCGACGCCGTCGACGGCACCGGACAGCTGCTCGATGGCGCCCACTCGGCGAAAGACGGATCGTCATCCCTCGCCACCGGGCTGGGAACCCTCGCCGACGGGACCGATGCGCTCGCCCTCGGGGCCCGCTCGCTCGCCGACGGCGCCGCACAGGTCAGCGCCGGAAACCGCAAGCTGGCCGAAGCAGCCGATGACGCCGCCGTCCACGCCCAACAGGCGGCCGATGCGCTGCCCGGCGTGCGCGCGGATCTCGCCGCGGGCATGGCCGAACACGGACTGACCGCCGAGCAGATCGACGCCGTGCTCACCGACCTCGATCCGCTGGCCGCCCGCCTTCAGGACGGCAACACCGCCGCACAACGCGCCGTCGACCAGGTCGATGAACTCGCCGCGGGCGCGCAGCGGCTCTCCGAGGGCGCCGCACGACTGTCCACCGGCACTCGGGACGCCGCCGATGGTGCAGCATCCGCCCGCGACGGCGCCGCACGTCTCGACGACGGCCTCGGTGCTCTCGGCGACGGAATCGGATCCCTGCGCGACGGCCTGGCCTCCGGAGTGGCGGCGATTCCGGCATCCACCGCCGAGCTGCGCGCCGCGCAGGCCGACACCATCGCCGACCCCGTGCACGTCTCCAGCGACAAGGTCGCGGCCGCGCGCGACTACGGTCAGGGCCTCGCGCCGTTCTTCGCCGCGCTGGCCGGGTGGATCGGCATCTACGCCCTGTTCCTGATCGTCAAACCGATCTCACGGCGCGCGGTGACCGCGCTGCACTCACCGCTGCGGATCACGCTGGCGGGATGGCTGACACCGGCGATGCTCGGCGCCCTGCAGATGGTGGGCCTGATCGGTGTGCTCGGCTACATGCTCGGCTTCGACTTCTCACACCCGTGGGGATCACTGGGCGTCATGGTGATGGCCTCGGCGACGTATGCGGCGATCATTCTGGCGCTCAACGTCTGGTTGGGTTCCGTCGGTCAGTTCATGGGCCTCGTCCTGATGGTGCTGCAACTGGTGACCGCGGGTGGCACGTTCCCCTGGCAGACGCTACCCGAGCCGCTCGCCGGACTGCATCACGTGCTGCCGATGGGATACGTCGTCGACGCGCTGCGCCAGTTGATGTACGGCGGTGACCTCACCCGAGCCCTCTACGACCTGGCGATCCTCGCCGCATGGCTCATCGGCGCCCTCGCACTGGCGGCCGTCGGAGTGACCCGGATGACCCACCGGCGCACCCTGCGCGACCTGCAGCCCAGCCTGATCGGGTGATCCTCGGCAGCGCGAGCGGGAATCGGTAGTATGCGAGGACGCGCGCGACCCGAGACGCGTGCGCGGCCTCCGTGACACGGAGTCCCACGTACTACCCAAGGGCCTTCACCGATGATGAGCACAACCAGCGACCCGAACCGACGCTCCCTCGCGGGACGCCTCGGCCGTATCGCCTTCGTCGTGGTCGCCGTACTGATCACGATCGCCACCGCCGCCGCGTTCTTCCTCACCTGGACCATCCAGCGCTCGTTCCCCCAGACCTCAGGCGAGATTCAGCTCAGCGAACTGGACGCCACGGTGACGGTGCAGCGAGACGACCGCGGCATCCCCACGATCACCGCCTCGACCACGCACGATCTGTTCTACGCGCAGGGGTTCACGCACGCGCAGGACCGGTTCTTCGAGATGGACTTCCGGCGGCACGTGACCTCGGGGCGCGTCGCCGAGATGTTCGGTGAGTCCCAGGTCGCGACCGACAAGTTCCTGCGGACGCTCGGGTGGCGCGCCATCGCCGAAGAGGAGGTCGCGAACCTCGACGAGACGACGCTCGGCTACTACGAGGCCTACGCCGACGGGGTGAACGCCTATCTGGAGTCCCGCTCCGGCGCCCAGCTCTCACTGGAGTATGCCGTTCTGGGCATACAGAACCCGGACTACGAGCCCGAGCCCTGGGAGCCGGCGGACTCGGTCGCCTGGCTGAAGGCGATGGCCTGGGATCTGCGCACCAACGTCGAGGACGAGACCGACCGTGCGCTGCTCGCGGCCCGGCTGCAGGCATCCGGAGCGTCGGATGCTGAGAACACGGCCGTCATCGAAACGGCCTACCCGCCCTACCCGTTCGCGCAGAACCCGGTGATCGTGCCGACGATCTCGGCGGTCGAACCCGTGCAGGCCGATGCTGAGCCGGCGGCCTTCGGTGGCGCGGGCGATGCCGGGGTCACCGACGCCCTCGCCACGGTCGAGTGGCAGGAGGCCGAGAGTGTGCTCGCCGCGGCGAGCATGATGATCGGCGGGGTCGGCGAGGGCATCGGGTCGAACTCCTGGGTCGTCTCAGGTGACCTCACCGAGAGCGGGATGCCACTGCTGTCCAACGACCCGCACCTGGGCGCCTCGTTGCCCTCGGTCTGGTACCAGATCCAGCTCAAGTGCGAAGCCGTTGGCGAGCAGTGCCCCTTCGACGTGGCCGGGTTCTCGTTCTCGGGAATGCCGGGCGTCGTCATCGGACACAACCAGACCGTCGCCTGGGGCTTCACCAACCTCACCACCGACGTCACCGATCTGTACATCGAGAAGCTCGACGGCGACCAGTACTGGCGCGACGGTGCGCTGACGCCGCTCGAGATCGAGCAGGATGTCATCAAGGTCGCCGGCGGCGACGACGTGCCGCTGACCATCCGCCGCACCGTGCACGGTCCGATCATCTCGGGCCTCACCGACGACTTCACGTCGATCGCGGAGTCCCCCGTCGTCAGCGCGGGCGATGCGGTGCTCCCGCTGGAGGGTGCGCCCGAGGTCCCCGACGGTGAGAGCGCGGTAAGCCTGCGCTGGACCGCTCTCGAGCCCGGCACCACCGCCAGCGCCCTGTTCGCGCTCAACACCGCCCAGAACTTCCAGGAGTTCCGGCGGGCAGCATCCCTCTTCGACGTCCCGGCGCAGAACCTCGTCTACGCCGACGTCGAGGGCAACATCGGCTATCAGGCGCCCGGGCGGCTGCCGATCCGCGGCGCCGGCGACGGCTGGCTGCCGCAGGCCGGCTGGGACAGCGCCTACGACTGGGAGGGGTTCATCCCCTTCGAAGAACTCCCGGTGTCGTACAACCCGCCGCAGGGGTACATCGTCACGGCGAACAACGCGATCGTCGATGACGACTTCGAGCACTTCCTATCCCGCGACTGGGACTACGGCTACCGCGCTGCGCGCATCGAGCACCTGATCGAACGCAAAGCGGCAGCCGGACCGATCACCGCCGCCGACATGCGCGACATCCAGATGGATGAAGAGATGTGGATCGGTAAGCAGCTCGCCGTGGTCATGGACCGCGTCGCTGTCGAAGGCGAGGGGCCGCAGGCGGCCATCGAGCTGTTGCGCACCTGGGATGCCCAGAACGATCCAGACTCGGCAGCCGCGGCCTTCGCCAATGTGCTGTGGTCGAACCTGGCGCAGAACGTCTTCGTCGAACGCGAGGTTCCGCTTCCGGTCGGCGACCAGGGCCGCCTCTTCACCGTCGTCGGCACGATGCTCGACGACGCGGTCGACCCGATGTGGACCAACGAGCGCCTCGGCACCACCGACATGTACTCAATGCTGGCGCTCTCGGCCGAGCAGGCCTATGCCGAACTCGCCGAACTGCAGGGCGAAGACGTCACCCGCTGGAGTTGGGGGTCGCTGCACGCGCTGCCACTCACCCACGACACGCTGGGCACGTCAGGTATCGCGCCGATCGAGATGCTGTTCAACCGCGGGCCGTACCCCGTCGGCGGCGGCTCATCGGTCGTCAACGCCACCGGATGGGTGCTCGGCGAGTCGTACGCCACCGCGACCGTCCCGTCGATGCGCATGGTGATCGACCTGGCAGACTTCGACGCGTCGACATGGAACCACCTCACCGGGGCCAGCGGGCATGCCTTCCACCCGCACTACACCGATCAGACAGCGGACTGGGCGAAGGGCATCCAGACCCCCTGGGCCTTCACCCCGAAGGCGGTGAAGGCCGCGGCCGTCGACACACTGACGCTGACCCCGGCCGGTTAGCCCCTGCCCCTGGCATCCGCACATCCGCCCCCCATCCCGTCCCTGCCACCCCGCCCCTGTTCGCAACTCCGGAGACTCTCGGGTTTTCCGGGCTATCCGCGGTCAAGCCCCGCCAGATCGCCCGTTTCTCCGGAGTTGTGAACGCCGCCGCCTCTCGAACAGCGGTCCGATCACTGCGATCACGTCCGTGATAGCTGCCCGCACTCGGTCAGGCCGATTGAAGATATCGGCCGCGATCGGCCGGATCGTGACGTATCCGAGTTGCGCGGCCATCAGATCACGCGCCCGATCCTCCACCTGCTGCTCCCATCCCTCGTGGAACTCGCGGCTGTCGCACTCGATGATCAGCCATCCATCGACCACGAAATCCACGCGGCCGACGCCGACCAGCGTGACCTGAGTCTCGAAGGGCACGCCCAGCGCGCGCAGCATGAGCCTGACGAATGTCTCGGGTCCGGACTCGGCCGAGGCGTCGACCAGAGGCAGAAGCGCCTGGAACCTCGCGGGCAGGCTGCGGAAGATCCCGACGATCTGCTCCCGTGTCAGCAGTCGGTGGTGCAGCACGCTGTCCACGGTCGCGATCGCCGCACGGGGCGCCTGACACCGGATGGACTCACGCACGGCATCCCATACCGATACCGCGTGGGCAGTCCCCGGCTCGTGACACGGACTCCAGTGCATCGTGGCAGAGCGAGATCGACGGTGACGGCTGCGCGAGAGCTGCGGCGACACGTGCACATGCGCCGCGGGCTTCTCCAGAACGAAGACGCCGATCAGGTGCAGCAGTGTCACGCACCCGATGCGACCGCCGATGTGCACCGCGTCGGCGATGTCGTCGGGGACCTGATGGGTGACGTAGTGACCGCGTCTCAGTCGGAACAGTCTGCCGGCGCGCACCGCTGCGGTGATGCCGCGCGCGCCGAGCCCCTGGTCGAAGAGGTCCGCTCGGCTGTAGATACGGATCCGCTGCAGGTCTGCAAGACGCTGAGCGACGGTCGGCTTCGAGACAGGCATGCACGCGATCCTGGTCGGCTGGGCGGCGGCGCGGACCTGAGTTGCCCGATCTGTGGACGGAATCGCCGCTCACGTTGTCTGTGCACGACGAGTGGAGTGCACACAACTCCGGAGAAACACCCGCGGATGGGCCCCGAACACCGCTATAGGTCGGTCTGCCGCAGGTTCTTCCGGAGTTGCGAACGAGAGAGCGTCGGATGCCCGGGCCGGGCCTCCTGTGAGTCAGCCCGCTGCCGGTGAGTCAGCCCGCTGCCGGTGAGTCAGCCCGCTGCCGGTGACTCAGCCCGCGGCCGGCGGGGTGCGCTTCGACTCGGCGTACTCGTCGACGACCAGGTCACGCGATTGAATCGTGCCGTTGCGATAGGCCTGGCGCCCGACCATGTGCGCAGACAGCGGTGCGGTCACGAACTGCAGCAGGATCACCGGTGTGCTGATCACCAGGCCGAGCAGGATGCCGCCGACCGTCCGCTGCGAAACAGCGATCGCCAGGCAGATCAGAAGCAGTCCCAGCACCTGCGGCTTGGTCGCTGCGTGGAGCCGGGACGGCACGTCGCGGAAGTGCAGCAGACCGACCGCGGCCGAGAGGCACAGGATCGCACCGATCAGCACGAGCACGAGCACGATCGTGTCGGCGACGGCCTCTGGCAGTTCGAGTTCCAGCACGTTCATGATGTCGTGTTGTCCCTTCGCGCCACATAACGCGCGACGGCAATCGACCCGAAGACTCCAACGGCGGCGATGATGAGCAGCACAGGCACGTTGCGGGTATGACCGTTGATCGCCATCTCAGCGCCCAACACGCACATCACGAGCGTCAGCAGCACATCTGACGCCACCGCGCGGTCGAGGATCGATGGTCCGCTGACGATCCGCACCACGCACAGCAGCGCGGCCACGGCGAAGACCACCAGGATTGTCACCATCAGAAGGCTCATCGTGCACCTCCGGCACGGGCACGGGACTCATCGGCCTTGAGAGCACGATACTGCTCCGGCGATCCGACGGCGCGAACGATGCGCTTCTCCCACCGAAGCACGCCGTCGCGAAAAGCGTCGACGTCGGCGCGGTTACGGACCCCGATGACGTGCAGGTACAGGATGCGACGGTCACGGTCGCTCTCTGCGACGAGTGATCCGGGGATGAGCGAGGCGGTGACGGCCACGTGGGTCATGACGATGTCGTCGGCGTATCGGAGCGGGATCTCGATGATGGCAGCCCCGGGCTGACGGCGGAAGTCGAACACCTGAATCGCCACGCTGATCGCACCGGCGACGACGGCGCCCAGGAACAGCACGATGAACACCAGGACGTACCAGAGGTTCACCCGTCCGACCAGCTCGACGGTGGGCAGGCGGAAGACCCGGGTGACGAAGATCGCGACGATCAGCCCGCTGACCAGGGCGAGCGGCGTGAACTGGTGCCACAGCAGCATCCACAGCACGACCAGCCAGAGCAGGAACGGCAACTGCAGCAGCAGGTCGCGCACGGCGCCGCGCTTCGATACGGGGCTCATCGACCGGCCTCCTCATCGATCTGCGTGAGCGTGACGGGCTGCAGCAGACCGGTACCGATGCTGTCGCAGAGTGCGTAGAGCGGTCCGGCGAACACGGTCAGCGCGAGCGTCACCGCGACCATCCCGCCGGTCGCGATCTTCATGATCGCGGGGATGGCACGCGTCTCCTGTTGGACGTCCGCCGCCGGCGCGTTCCCGAGGTGCGCCAGACGCCCGGTAGAGGTGGCGATCTCGGCGCCCTCTTCGTCCTCGCGCCAGAACGCCAGGTTCCACGCCCGCATCAGCGCGTAGAGGGTGAGGAGCGAGGTGAGGATGCCCCCGAAGATCAGCACGATCATCAGCGGCGTACCCACCGAGGCCGCGGCCTCGAAGAGTCCGATCTTGCCGATGAATCCCGAGAACGGGGGCAGGCCTCCGAGGTTGATGGCGGGTACGAAGTACAGCACGGCCAGCAATGGTGCGGCCTTCATCAGGCCGCTGACTCTCAGGATCGAGGTGCTGCCCGCCTGACGTTCGATCAGGCCGACCGCGAGGAACAGTGTCGTCTGCACGACGATGTGGTGAACGATGTAGTAGACGGTCGCCCCGATGGCTGCCTCGGTGGCGATCGCGAGGCCGAAGATCATGTAGCCCACGTGGCTGACGAGCGTGAACGACAGGATGCGTTTCAGCTCTGCCTGCGCGACCGCGCCGAGCACCCCGACGATCATCGTGGCCAATGCCACGATCATCAGCAGATCGTCGACGCTGTTCGATGCGAACAGCTGCGTCTCTGTGCGGATCAGCGCATAGACACCGACCTTGGTCAGCAACCCGGCGAACACCGCGGTGACCGGTGCGGGCGCGGTGGGATACGAGTCGGGGAGCCAGAACGACACGGGGAACACGGCCGCCTTGATACCGAAAGCCACCAGCAGCAGCAGATGCAGCACCAGCTGCGTCTCCTGCGGCAGTTGGGCGACCCGTTCGGCGATCTGCGCCATGTTGACCGTACCGACGGCTCCGTAGATCATCGCGATCGCGGCCAGGAACAGGATCGATGACACGAGCGACACGACGATGTACACCGCTCCGGTGCGGATGCGCGACTCGGTGCTGCCCAGGGTGATCAGCACGTACGACGCCACGAGCAGGATCTCGAAGCCGACGTAGAGGTTGAACAGGTCGCCGGCGATGAATGCGTCGAAGATGCCGGCGGCGAGGATCAGGTAGGTCGGATTGAAGATCGAGATCGGTGTCTCGCCGTCGCCGTCGGCAGATCCCTGACCGATCGAGAACAGCAGCACCGCCAGCAGCACGATGCTCGAGACCATCACAAGTAGCGCGGCGAAGCGGTCGACGTACAGGATGATGCCGAACGGCACGGGCCATCCCCCGACCGACACCGCGAAGGGTTGGTCGGCGGCATGCACGGCGGCCAGCAGCACAGCGGCGATGATCGAGACCGCCGCGAGTGTGCCCGTCGTCACGATGATCTGCAGGCGCGGGTTGCGGCCGAAGATGAGCGCGACAGCCGCGCCCAGCAGCGGCAGCATCACGATGAGGGGGACGAGTGCGCTCATGCGTTCGGCTCCCGTTCGTCGGATGCCCCGCGTGGGGCGTCGGATGCCCGCGGAGCCAAGGGTGTGTCGATCGGGGCGTCGTCCCGAATCGACGGGTGATCGCGCATGTTCAGCACGGTGATGGGCGAGGTGACGACATCGACGAAGTCGGTGGTGGCGTCGTCGTCGCCGGTCTCCGATTCATCGTCGAACAGCTCCTCTTCGGCATCCGTGCGCTCGCGAAGCGCGATGTCGACCTCGTCGTCCTCGACCGTGTCGGCCTGTCCGAGTTGCCACGAACGGTAGATCAGGGCGAGCAGGAACGCCGAGACGGCGAAGGTGATGACGATCGCGGTCAGCGTCAACGCCTGTGGCAGCGGGTCGCTGACCGGGCCTTCCGCACCGTAGAACGGCGCACTTCCCGGAACCCCCATGACGATCAGCAGCAGCAGATTGGTCGCGTTGCCGAGCAGCAGGAAGCCGATCAGCACACGGGTGAGGCTGCGTTCGAGCATCGCGTAGACACCGGCGGCGAACAGCACGGCCATGATGACGATGAGGGTGAGCGACACATCCATCAGCTGCTTCTCCCCCCGGTGCGCGGTGGTGCCGCCGCGAACTCGCGCTCGGGATGCCGCAGCTGGGCGGTCTGCCGGTCGACCTCGGCACCGAGGCTGCGCAGCACGTCGAGCACCAGACCGATCACCACCAGGTAGACGCCGATGTCGAAGATCGTCGACGACACGAGCTCGAGATGACCGAGAACGGGCACCTCCCATTCCCACACCGCGCTCTGCAGGGGTGCCATGCCGAAGAAGAGCGGCATCAGGGCTGCGCCGACGGCGAGGGCGAGGCCGGCTCCGAGCAGGCGCCCGGCGTCGGTCGGCGCGGCCGCGCCGAGTTCCCAGCGCCCTCCGGCGATGTAGCGCATCACCATGGCCATGCCGGCCACGAGGCCACCGGCGAAGCCGCCGCCCGGCAGGTTGTGCCCGGCGAACAGCAGGTAGATCGACACCACGATGATGGTGTGGAACAGCACCCGCACGATCACTTCGAGCAGGATCGAACGGTCTTCGGCTTTGATCTGCTGCCCGCTGACCAGCCAGGCGCGCGGCGCACCCTGGTTCTCGGAGGTCTGGAAACGCAGTCCCTGATCGGTCTCGACCAGGGGGCGTCGTTCCCGGCGCCGGCGGCCGGTCGCCGGGAGGTCGCGTGTGGCCGAGAGCAGGTCGGCGCGATGCGAGACGAAGACGAGGGATGCCACCCCGGTGGCCGCCAGCACGAGCACGCTGAGCTCGCCCATGGTGTCCCACCCGCGCAGGTCGACCAGTGCGACGTTGACGACGTTCTTGCCGTGCCCGAGGTTGTACGCGAGGTCGCTGAACTCGGTCGAGATCGGCTCGAAGATGCGTGCCTGGGTCGCGACGATCGCGACGAACGCCATCGTGACACCGACGCCGATGGCCAGCACCGCTCTGGGTAGCCGGCCCACCGAGGCGTTGTGCTCTCCCATCCGTGCCGGCAGCCGCCGCAGCACCAGCGCGAAGGTGACCATCGTCACCGTCTCGACGAGGATCTGCGTGAGGGCGAGGTCGGGCGCACCGCTGGTCGCGAACAGCACCACCATGCCGAGTCCGGTGACCGAGACCAGCACGACGCCCGTGTAGCGCTTGCGCGCTCGCACTGCGATCACGCCGGCGATCGCCATGACGGGGGCGACGACGATCTGCGCCGGCGTGTGCCACGCCGACAGTTCGAGCCGTTCGGGGGCGGCGGCCACGAGTGCGGTCGCCTCGGCGGCGAGCAGCACGATGAAGATGGTGCCGACGTAGAGAGGCAGGGAGCCGCGCTGAGTGAGTCCGGTCGTGAAGACCGAGATGCGGTCGATGCCGCGCATGACCGCGTAGTACGCGTCGGCCGCCGTGAACCGAAGCAGCTTGCGCCGCCGGTCCCAACCGGATCGGATGCTGAGGATGAACAGTCCGATACCGACAGCGATCGCTCCGAGAGACAGGAAGAGCGCCGGTTCGAGCCCGTGCCAGAGCGCCAGGTGACCGGGTTCGGGCGAGGCCGCCGAACCCGCTGGCAGCGCCGTGACGGCGTACCCCTGCAGGGCGGTGTCGACCGTCGGCGCGCCCAGTCCTGCCGCGACCGTGACGCCGGCCAGGATGATCGGGGCAGACAGGAAGCCCACCGGCGGATCTGGCCATTCCGTATCAGGCATAGAAGTGCCCGTGGCGTCCTTCTTGCGCCAGAACGCCCCCCAGAGGAACCGTGCGCTGTATGCGGCGGTCAGCATGGACCCGATGACGACACCGATGAGCGCGACCCAGCCCCAGATCGAGCCGTGCTCGGCGTCTTCCAGCAGTGCGGTGAGCGCGGATTCCTTCGCGACGAAGCCCAGCGTGGGGGCGAGGCCCATCATGGATGCGGCCGAGATGAATGCCGCGGTCGCCAGCACCGGGGCTTGCCGGCCCACGCCCGACAGCTCGTCGATGTCGCGTGTGGAGAGCTGCCGGTCGATGATGCCGACGATGAGGAACAGTGCTGACTTGAACAGGGCGTGTCCGAGCACCAGTGCCAGTCCCGCCAGCGCGGCGGCCGGCGTGCCGTAGCCGATCACGACCGACAGGAAGCCCAGCTGGCTGACGGTGCCGAACGCGAGGATGCGCTTCAGGTCGGTCTCGCGCAGCGCCTGGATACCGCCGAGCAGCATGGTGAACACGCCCAAGCCGATGACGATCGGCCGCCAGGGGTCGGCGAGGGCGAAGACGGGCGCGAACCGTGCGATGAGGTAGATACCGGCCTTCACCATCGCGGCGGCATGCAGATATGCGCTGACCGGGGTCGGTGCGGCCATCGCACCGGGCAGCCAGAAGTGGAACGGGAAGAGGGCGGACTTGCTCACCGCGCCGATCAGCAGCATCACCACGGCGGCGTCGATGAGGGGTCCGGTGGGCTCGATCTCGAGCAGCTCACGAATGCTGGAGGTACCGGTGTCGACGACCAGGAGGATCGCACCGACGAACAGCACGAGTCCGCCGAGAGTGGTCACCAGCAGTGCCTGCAGCGCAGCACGCCGGCTCGAAGCGCGCCGCCGGTAGTGGCCGATGAGCAGATAGGAGAGGATGCTGGTGAGCTCCCAGAACATGACCATGACGATCAGGTCATCGGTGAGCACCAGCCCGTACATCGCGCCGGCGAATCCGAGGAGCACGCCGGCGAACTGCCCGACGTCGGCGGCGTCATCGTGAAAGTACCACCGGCAGTAGAGCAACACGAGCGCGCCGACACCGGTGACGATCAGCGTCATCACCCACCCGAGCACGTCCATCCGCATCGAGAGGTTCAGCCCGAGCTGCGGGATCCAGCTGTACGACTCGAAGGGCACCGTTTCGGACGACAGCACGGCGGGTGTCTGCGTGAGCGCGTGCACGAAGGCGGCGCCGGGCACCAGGGCCCCGAGCACAAACGCCTGCGCTCCCAACCAGCGCACCAGGAACGGGAGCAGCAGAGCTCCCGCGAGGAACACGGCAAGGAGCAACAGCATAAGCGGCTCCTCGGGGTCGTCGGGGCCTTCCGGCGCGGAGGGAGGTTTCGCTTCTCAGTCTACGGGGTGGCCTTATCGCGCCACTCCTGCTGCAGCACGTTCCAATGCGCATCGGTCATCAACGAGGCAGGCGTCACAGAGACCGACCGGATGCCGAAGTCGCTCGCCACCGCCAGTTCTGTGCGAAGCACGTCCGGCGAGATCGCGCCACCGCCGAGCCACAACCCGATCTCGAGCGAGTAGCTCTCTGGAGCCGGACCGAACAGCACGGAGGCGTAGTCATCGGCGTCGAGCACCCCGATCCACTGGTTGACCCCGGGGAAGTCCCAGACGTTCAGGCGATCGGCGTGCTCGAGCATGCGGGGGTAGTCCTGTCCGATGTCGGCTCGCGTGGGCGTGTGCACGTCGAGCGGGCCACGCACGTCGGCGGTCAGTTCGACACCGTGCGGGGTGAGCACCTGATCGAGCTGGGCGAGCACCCCTGTCAGGGCGTCGGTCTTCCATGCGGTCACCGCCGGGTGATGTGCGTCGACGCCGCCATCGTCGCGTCGCGGCCAGTCGTTCATCCCGCTGACGCTGCGGAAGTCGACCAGATCGGCCGGCCCGTACACGGTGGTGTCGAAGAAGAGCTCGGTGATGTTGATGGCATCGGGCTGGTAGCGCACTGCCAGCTCTTCGGCGAGCGCGATCAGGCGGCCGCTCAGTTCATCGCTCTTCCAGGCGCTCAGGCTCGCGAACAGGTCGGATGACCATCCGCCCACCGTCTGCCCGGCCGGTACGGTGCCGCGCTGGATGTCGCGCCCGAACAACGTGTCGATGCCAAGGATGACGGTACGGCTGGTGCCGTCCGGCGCGCAGCGGAAGACGTTCACGGCTTCGCCGACGTAGTCGCGACCGGTCTTGATGACATCCGACGACTGGTTGCGTTCGTTGCCGGCCCACGGAAACTCGATCCAGTCGAGTCGCCCGACCGAGATCGAAACGGTGTTGGCCCCGACCTGTTCGAGTCGTGCGGCGAGCGCGTCGAGGTGCCCGGGACGTTCGTCGACGAGGTCCTCAATCCCGAAATTCACCGCCCGGTGGGCGGGGATGTCGGATGCGGTTGGCGGGGCCGTCTCGGATGGGCATGTCATCGTGATGGGCTCGGGCGTCGGGGTCGGAATGACCACCTCGGCGCGCGGACGCTCCGTGGGCGTCGACGCCGTCGCCGCGGGCGTCTTCGCGGGCGCATCACGTGTGGCGATGACGGCGGTGGCGATGATGGCACCCACGAGCACGACGAGAGCGAGGATGCCGGTGATCGACCGACGCCAGGAGTGCGGCGGGGATATCCCTGACATCAGGCGGCTTTCCCGACCGGGACCATGCCCGCAACCGCACCGCCGGTGACCACACCGGTGCGCTGCAGCTTGTTCCAGCGGGCCGGGGCACCGCGCACCTCTTGCACGAGCGCGGTGACCATGGTGAGCCCCATCGCCATCGAGTAGATCGGCCAGAACGGCAGCGTCCACAGGTAGCGCAGGTCGCGCCAGGCCGCGTTCAACACGATCGCGAGCAGCACCAGTGCCAGGCTGAGAAAGACCCCTAGCCACGACAGCACGGCCATCACCTCGGGAGCGGCGGGCTGTGGTTCGAGTAGGAGGGCCCCGCCAAGCGCGATCAGCACGACCATCTGTGAGGGGGGCGCGATGATCATCGCGAAGGTGTTCAGAGCCAGGAAGCTACCGAACACCCCGTGGTTCGGATTGCCGATCAGGCGCCAGTGGATGCGTGTCGTCTGCAGCAGTCCGCGCGACCAGCGCACCCGCTGACGCCAGAGTCCGCGCAGGGTCGAGGGCGATTCGGCGTAGACGATGGCACGGGGCTGGAAGACCACGCGGTAGCCCGCGGCGTACACCCGCCAGGTGAGTTCGAGGTCCTCGCCGATGGTGTCTTCGCGGAAACCGCCGATCTCGCGCACGAGCGATGCGCGGAAGGCGCCGATGTTGCCCGAGACGATCGGCAGGCAGTGCAACAGCGAGAGGGCGCGGCGGACCAGCCCGGTACCGACGTGGCTCATCACCGAGAGCATCTGGGTGAGCGGTCGGTCGGGGTTTGCCGGCCGATCGTCGCCGCAGACCGCGCCGACGTCCGGTGATGAGAGCCCCACCAGCAACCAGTCGATCGTGCGTGGCGTGAACAGGCCGTCGGCGTCGACGAACAGCAGCACGTCACCGCTCGCCTCGGCGATCCCCCGGTTGAGAGCGGCACCCTTGCCCGCATTGGCCTGATGGATGGCGCGGACGCTCGGATGCCGGTGGACGATGTCTGCCATGACGTCGCCGGTGTCGTCGGTGGAACCATCGTTGACGATGATCACCTCGACATGCGGATAGTCGCTGCGCATCACCGAGTCGACGCAATTGCGCAGCACGATGCCCTCGTTGTACGCCGGGATGATGACCGACACCGTGGTGCCGTCCAGGTACCGCAGGTGTCGTGAGCTGCGCCGTCGCGCGGACCTTCCCGCGAACCCGCGCACTCCTGGGCCAGGCCCCGCTTTCAGGCGCGCACGGCGCCACGGGGTCGTGCGCAGACGCGCCTCGAACCACAGCGCCAGCGGCACGAAGACGAGTTTGACCACACTCACTGCGAACAGCAGGATCGCAATGGTCTGAACGACCTGCATCAGACTCATACGCGGGCGGCCGCGGTACGTTCCGACAGAGACGCGAGCGCGGCATCGAGCAGCTCCGGGGCATGAGCGCTGTTCGCTCCGAATCGGGCGTTGATCTCGAGCACCACCGGCTTCCCGTCCGCGCGGCGACGCACGTCGATGTCGATCGGACCGTGCAGACCAAGCGCTTCGGCGGCGGCGCGGGCGACCGATCTCACGTCGTCATCTTCTGTGCCCTCGACGCGCACAACCGAGACTGCGTTGCCGACGGCGCCGTCTTTCAACGCCGTCTTGCGCAGGACCGTGCAGACCGGGAACGCGCCGTCGATGTCGCGGAAGAGCACCGGCGCGTACTCCGCGCCGGGTGCGAACTCCTGCACGATGCTCTCCTCATCGAGATCGACCCAGAACCCCTCGGCGATGGGCCCGGCGGCTTCGTACACGTCGAGCAGTCGTACCCCACGTCCTCCCCGCCCCACGCGCGGCTTGACGATCACCGGTCCCCCAAGGGCGCTCACGGCGTCCGCGGCAGACGGGAAGTCCGCGGGGCCGGCGAAACGTGGCACAGGAACCCCCGCGTGCTGCAATCGCTGCGCGGTCAGCAGCTTGTCGTCGGCCGTCCCGACCGCGTCGGGCGAGCCGATCAGGACCGGCACCGGAAGCAGGGCGTGCTGCCCGGCGAGTAGGGGCAGTTCCTCGCTGATGCTCGGGATGACAGCATCCACACTCCACTCCCCCACAAGTTCGCGGAGGGTCGGCAGGTACGCCGGGTCCGACACGGCGCACACCCGACGGAACGCATCCACCTCGGCACCGGTGTCGCGCAGGTCGGTTCCGGCAACCCAGTGGCCGCGCGCTGAGAGCTGCCGGGCGAGCGAGCGTCCGGCAGGGCCTCCGACGCCCGTGAGCAGAACGCGCATCAGAATTCGCCGATCGCCGATGCCTCGAGGCGCACGACCTCGAAGCCCTCCGCGAAGCCGACCCTGGCCTGGCCTCCGCGGAACGCGGCGGTCGCGCGCGCACGCGCGCCGGTCATGTATGGCTTGTTCCGCTGGTCGCGGTGCAGTTCAATGGCGCGCACCTTGACGTCGACGTGGGTCGAGACGTCGACGAAGAACTCCGGCGAGAACGAGCGAGTCACCGACGGGCTCTCGTAACAGAGGATCGATGGGCACTGTCGCGCGGCGCGCATGGTCGCCTGGTGCACGGCGTGGTGGTCCTGGTGCTGGTCATGCGCCGAGTGGGTGAGCACGACATCCGGGCGTACGTCGCGGATCGTACGCTCGATCGCGGCGATCATGCCCTGCTCGTGCTCACGCAACGCGGTGTCCTCGAAGTCGAGCACGTTGACGGTCGTGGCTCGCAGGTACAGCGACCCGTTACGCGCCTCCAATGCACGCGTGTGCTCGTCGCCGCCCGACGCACCGTGGCTCATCACGACGGTGTGCACCTCGTGCCCCTGGTCTACGAGCTTCGCGAGGGTCGCACCGCAGGCGAGCTCCAGGTCGTCCGGGTGCGCCCCGATCGCGAGGATGCGACGTGGCCGCAGCGTCACCGACACCGTTCGGCGCAGGTACGGCGCGATGAACAGCACACTGACGAGCAACAGGGTGGCGCAGCAGGCGAACAGGCCCGCGATGTCGTGCGCGTGCCCGGTGGTGAGCACGATGGCCATCGCGCTGGTCGCGAGCGCGATGCCGATCGCCGCAACGACACTGCGAAGCACTCGGCCGTAGCGGAACTCGCGGTCGATCCAGCGAGCAGTGCGGTGCATGGTCGCACCAGCGGCCACGGCGGCGCCTGCCAACACGGCAGCCGACAACAGAACATGCAACATGGTTGATCCCCCAGCGATCACGACGCGCCGCCCTAACGAAGTCGCGCGAAGGTCCCCACCTCACGTCGCAACCGTGCACCCCCACAGTGCTGGCGGCGCGTCAAGCGTCAAGTATGCACAAACTGTGGACCGCTGTCGAGCCGCGAAATCCTGCGAAATAGCAGGGTTTGTTAGCCGTCCTCGCAATATGCCGGCATGGCACCGACGCGTCATGCACGCGGGGCGGCCGAGGTCCCTCCGACGCGAAGAACGCACGTGAAGTGCACCGACTCCCCCGGCTCCCCGGCCAGCATCCGCGAGATCTGGGTGCCCGCCGCACGCCCCTTCTCGAGCGCAGGCTGCGTGATGGTGGTCAGGCGTCGTGACCCCAGCCCGTCAGCCGAGATGCCGTCGAAGCCGACGACGCTGAGGTCGTCCGGTACACGCAGACCGAGCTCCTCGGCGGCGCGGATCGCGCCGACGGCCAACAGATCGCTCTGTGCGACGATCGCGGTGGGTCGGTCATCTCGTAGCTGCCCGTCCGGATCAGCGAGCAGCATCCGCGCGCCATGGTTGCCCTCGTCGACCAGGCTTCCGGCCGCCGAGACGCCACCGCCCTGGGGGTACACCTCACGGAAACCGGCGAGCCGGTCCAAAGTGACGTCCACCGTGGCGGCCGCCTCGCGCTCGGGCGTCAACTCGCTCCGCTCACGTGCCGCATCCAGGGGCAGCGTGATGGTCTTCACCCGTCTATGCCCCAAGTGGAATAGATGGCGTGCGATCTCGGCACTGGCTTCGCGGTTATTCAGCGTGATCTGGGGAACATCCGGTCCTGCGTCGCCTTCGATCACCACGGCGGGCAGGCCGCGCTGGCGCACCGTCTCCAGTGCCGAACGCGTCCGGGCCGAGCAGCCGATCAGCACGACCGCGTCCACCGGCGCTTCGCCGATCGGCGGCGCCTCCGCGCCACGAGGGTCATCGCGCAGCAACAGCAGACCTACGCTGTCGGCGGCCATCGCCTCGGTCAGGCCGTCCATCATCACCGTCGTGACCGGGTCGAGGAAGGCATGGCGCAGATCACCGCCGAGCAGCACGCCGACGATGCCACTGCGGCCCGTGCGCAGCGATGCGGCACGCGGATCCGGGCCGGCGTAGCCGAGCGCGTCGGCCGCGGCGAGCACGCGCTCGCGCGTCGCCTCGGCGACATTGACCTTGCCGCTGAAGACCACGGACGCCGTCGATGTCGACACCCCGGCCTCTCGCGCCACGTCCGCGATGGTCGCGCGACGGCCGCTGCTGCTCATCCTCCGAGGATATCCCGCTTGCGCACACGTAATCGAAACGTTTCGATTACGATGGCGGAATGGACACCGCCCTCACTCGTTCGCAGTTCGTGCGCTGGCGCACCGCGATCTTCGTGATCTTCCTCGCCAGCGGTCTGTCGATCGCGACCTGGGCCTCGCGCGTGCCCAGCATCGCCGAGGCACTCGGCATCGACAAGGCACAGATCGGTCTGCTGCTGCTGGGAATGGGCATCTCGTCGATCGTCGGCATCTCGACCGGTCCGCTCGTGATGGCACGTACCGGCGCCAGGGTGGGCATGCTCATCATGATGCTGGTCTTCGGCGCAGGCGTGCTGCTGATCGGCCTGGGCACTGACGTTTTCGGTGCCCTGCCGGTCGTCGTGCTCGGCATGATGCTGTTCGGCTATGGCAACGGTTCCGTCGACGTGATGATGAACGTCGAGGCGACGGCCATCGAGCAACAGATGGGCAAGACGATCCTGCCCGTCTTCCACGCCTTCTTCAGCTTCGGCACAGTGATCGGCGCCGGCATCGGCGCCCTCGCCGCACTCCTGGGACTGAACGTCGCCGCGCACACCGCGCTGATCAGCGCGCTGATCCTCGTCGCGGCAGTCGGGTGCTACACCCAGGTTCCCGTGCGCGAGGCCGCTCTCGACCCGGCACCTGAAGAGAAGCCACACTGGCGCCAACGCGTGCACACCGCATTCGAGGCGTGGCGCGAGCCGCGCATCTACGCGCTCGGCGTCGTCATGCTGGGCATGTCGTTCGCCGAAGGCGGGGCGAACGACTGGATCGCGCTCGGTGTCGTCGAGGGGCACCATCAAGAGCCCGGCATGGGCGCGCTCGCCCTCGCCGTCTTCTCGGTCGGCATGACAATGGTGCGACTGCTCGGCGGACCACTGGTCGATCGCTTCGGTCGCGTAGCCGTGCTGCGGGTACTCGCGGCAACGGCCGCGGCGGGCATCCTGCTCTTCATCCTCGGCCCCACCCTGCCGCTCGTGCTGCTCGGTGCCGCGCTGTGGGGTATCGGTGCCTCGCTGGGATTCCCGCTGGGCATGTCGGCCGCCGCCGACGATCCGGCCAAAGCCGCGGCCCGCGTCAGCGCCGCCGCGACCATCGGGTACGTCGCGTTCCTCGGCGGGCCCCCGCTGCTGGGCTTGATCAGCGAGCAGATCGGCCTGCTCAACACGCTGTACATCCTGGTCGTGCTCGTCGTGCTGTCGGGCCTGTTCTCGGCGGCCGCGCGTCCGCTGCGTGCCGACGAGAAGACACCCGTCGCATGACAGCCGAAGCCCGCGACGACGCATCCGAACGCCTGGCCGACGGGTAGGCTCGTCGGGTGCGTCTCGTCATCGCCCGTTGCTCCGTCGACTACTCCGGTCGCCTCAATGCCCACCTGCCCCTGGCCACGCGCCTGCTGGTGCACAAGGGCGACGGCAGCCTGCTCGTGCACTCCGACGGCGGCAGCTACAAGCCGCTGAACTGGATGAGTCCGCCCTGCTCACTGGCATCCGAAGAACCCGGCGACGAAGAGGCCGGCGCAGGTGTCGTCGAGGTGTGGCGCGTCACGCACAAGAAGACCGGTGATGCGCTCCGCGTGCAGATCTACGAGATCCTGCACGACTCCGCGCACGACCTCGGCATCGATCCCGGACTGCAGAAGGACGGTGTCGAGGCCGACCTGCAGCGACTGCTCGCCGAGCAGGTCGACCTCATCAGCGAGGGCGCCACGCTAGTGCGCCGCGAGTACCCGACGGCGATCGGTCCGGTCGACCTGATGGTGCGCGATGCCCACGGCGCCGCGATCGCGGTCGAGGTGAAGCGGCGCGGCGATATCGACGGCGTCGAGCAGCTCACCCGCTATCTCGAACTACTCGGCCGCGACCCGCATCTCGCCCCGGTCACCGGCGTCTTCGCCGCGCAGGAGATCAAGCCGCAGGCCCGAGTGCTCGCCGAGGACCGCGGCATCCGCTGCGTCGTACTCGACTACGAGGACATGAAGGGCATCGAGTCGGGAGTCCCCCGGCTGTTCTGAGCCACAGCCCGCCGTCACGGGCCGGCGGCGCCGCTCATAGGGCCGCCGCCTAGAGTGGGGCTCATGTCCACCTCGCCCTACACCTGCATCCTCTGGGACGTCGACGGCACGATCGCCGACGCCTCTGCCGGCATTCTTCCCCGTCTGCGTCTGGTGTTGGACTCCTATGACCGTCCGCAGCCCGACCCCGCGGCCCTGGCGCTCTGGATCGGCCCGCCGATGCTGGAATCGTTCCAGCGGCTGGCCGGCATGGACCGCGAACAGGCCGAGGAGGCCGTCAAGCGGTACCGCGCCCTGGCCGCAGCCGACGGGTACGCGGCATCCGTCGACATCTATCCGGGCGTCGAAGACGTGCTGCACGCCGTACATGCGGCGGGCATTCCGCAGGCGACGGCCAGCACCAAGCCCGAGAACCAGGTGCGCGCGATCCTGGACCACTACACCCTGACGCCGTTGTTCACCGCGATCTCCGGAGCTCGGGTCGGCCAGGTGGGCAACGATGACGGCAAGGCGTTCGTCATCGCGCAGGCGCTGGAGCGTCTCTCCGCAGCCGGGGTGGACGTCTCTCGGCCGGTACTGATCGGCGACCGCCATCACGATATCGACGGAGCCGCCGAACACGGCATCCCGGTGATCTTCTCGGCATGGGGCTTCGGCGACGCTGCCGAAGCGGAAGGCGCGATCGCGACCGCCGCGACCGCCGCCGATCTGCGGCCCCTGCTGCTGGGGTAGCGTTCCGAAAACACAGAACTCCCCGGCGGATGCCGGGTCAGCGTCCGCCGGGGAGTTCGATCACGCCTCAGAGAGGGCGGATGTTCTCAGCCTGCAGGCCCTTGGGGCCCTGCGCCACATCGAACTCAACGCGCTGGTTCTCGTCGAGCGAGCGGTAGCCGGAAGACTGGATGGCGGAGTAGTGCGCGAAAACGTCGGCGCCTCCGTCGTCGGGGGAGATGAAGCCGAAGCCCTTCTCCGAGTTGAACCACTTGACCGTGCCCTGGGTGCTCATTTACTGCCGTTCTGCTTGTTGCTATGCCGACGCAGGATGCACCGACTGCGCTAACGCTATCCCAGGCGACCCGCCCGACAACAGCACTCAGCAGATGGTGACCTAAACGTTGCATCCGGATTCGACGCCGCACACGTCCGAAACGGTGACGCACGTCCCAAGAAAAGTGATGGCCCTCATCGCGGGGGGAGCGATGAGGGCCGAAGACGACCGGAGGGTGCGTCGAGATCAGCATACACAGTTTCGACGAAATTTGTCCCCCAAAAGGGGGACAAATCGGCGGATCGGTGAGAGGATGATCGCGGTTGATATCCCACGCTCTCTGGGGGCGCTACTGGGGAAGAGACCAAGCCGCATGCACTGATCTTCGGATACTGGGGAGTTTCCTTCGCTGACGGGGATCGGCGAGAACGACAGGGCATGCTCCTTCACAGTGAGGGAGGGAACCCGCGGAGCCAACGGACTCCGCTCCCTCCCGTGAAGGACCACATGGGGTTGCTGCAGGCTCGGAGGGAGATGTACCGCAACGGTCTCCCTCCGAGCCGCGCAGGAGCACCCCGCCTAACGCGCACCTCTCTGTGTGTCAATCCCGTTGAGCACCCGTCTCACCGATGAGACGCTGACGACGTCAGATCACGCCGGGCGGCGACCCCGCCCACGATGAAGGGAGCCCGACATGGGAGCCATGGACGACGCCAAGCACAACGCCGAGAAGCTCGTCGGCAAGGCGAAGGAGAGCATCGGCGACGCGACCGACAATGACAAGCTCAAGGCCGAGGGAAAGCTCGACCAGGCCAAGGCGGATGCCAAGAAGGTCGGCGATGACATCAAGGACGCCTTCAACAAGTAGGCCGCCTACGCCCGCCGCAGCGCGGACGACGATCCCTCCGGACGCCTAGGCGCCCGGGGGGATCTCCGCGTCGGGCATACGACGGGCATCCGCCGCATGACGAGCATCCAGTGCGGCCGCGGAACCCTCTTCCGACCGCCGTGCGGCGGCGCGCAGCCGCAGCGCACCGATCAGACCGAGCACCAGGAACATCGCCGCGAACAGCATCGACCAGCGTGTGGCATCCGCGAATCCGCTCGCCAGCGCCTCGACAGCGCTCGACGTCCGCTCGCCGAGCGGACCGGCCTCGCCCTGCGCGCGCAGCTGCGCGATCGTGGTCCCGGCCGACTCCCGCGTGGCATCCGCGAGCCGTTCCGCCTCTGCGCCACCGATGCCGGCGGCGCTCAGCGACGCGGGTAGCGTGACCGCCAGCGCGGTCGCGAGTGCGGCGCCTGAGAACGCCGTGCCGAGCGCCGAGCCGATCTGCCGCACGGTGCTCTGCGTCGCAGAGGCCTGCCCCGACACTCCGACGGGGATGTCGCGCAGCACCGTTCCGGTCAGCTGCGCCGAGGCGAGACCCAGCCCGAGTCCGTAAGCGACCAAGGGCAGCGCGATCGCCCACCCGGCGGTGTCGGAATGGATCACGACAGCGAGCACCAGGATGCCGGTGACCTCCAGTCCCAGTCCGATCAGCACCACCCCCGGCGCACCGAACCGCACGGCGAGGTGGCGCGCGGCCGCTCCCGAGAGGAAGGCCCCGAGCGCCATGGCGGCCAGTACGATACCTGCCCCCATCACATCGAGGCCCACAGCGTTGATCAGGTACAGCGGCAGCACGAACAGCAGCGCGAACTCACCGATCGCCACCATGGCGGCGGTGACATTGCCCCACGAGAAGGTCGCGAACGTGAACAGTCGCAGATCGAGTAGCGCCGACCGTCGCACACGCTCACGGTGCCGTTCCCAGATCACGAACAGCGTCAGCGCGACCACCGCGACAGCGAGCGCGATCGGAACGATCGAGACCGGCGCATCCGACGGCCAGCGCCATCCGAAGAGCGTGAACTCGCCCCGCGGCGTCCACCACCCCAGTTGCGGGCCCTCGATCACCGCGAACACGAGGGCACCGAAGCCGATTCCGCTCAGCAGTGCGCCGTCGACATCGGCACCCGGTCGCGGTGTGCCGCCACGCGTCTCGGGAACCGCGAGCACGGCCGCGATGAAGACGATCGCGCCCAGCGGCAGGTTCACCAAGAAGATCCAGTGCCACGTCGTCCACTGGGTCAGTGCGCCGCCGGCGAGCGGCCCGATCGCCGCGGCGCCCGAGATGACAGCGCCCCAGACGCCGAAGGCCGCGGCGCGGTACCTGCCGCGGAAGACCGCGTTCACGGTCGAGAGCGTCGACGGCATGATCAGCGCGGCCCCGATGGCCTGCACCGCCCGCGCGCCGATCAGCGGGCCGGCTGAGGTCGACAGCGCCGCGAGCAGACTGCCCCCCATGAAGATGGCGAGTCCGGCCAGGAAGAGCCGTTTGCGGCCCCAGCGGTCGGCGAGCTTGCCGGTCGACAGCAGCAGCGCAGCCAGCACGACGGCGTACAGGCTGTTGACCCACTGCGCGTCGGTGAGGGCGAGGCCCAGGTCGCTGATCATCGCCGGCAGGGCGACACCGACGATCGTGCCGTCGAGCACGATCAGCCCGAGGCCGACAGCGAGTACGCCGAGGCCGACCCATTCCCGCCGTGTGGGTGCGTCACTCATGCTCAGATCAACACTCATGCTCAGATCAACCCCGTCTCGCGTGCCACGTGCACGGCCCGCGAACGACTGTCGACGCCGAGCTTGGTGAAGATGTGCGCGAGATGACTCTTCACCGTCGCCTCAGTGACGAAGAGCTCGCGCGCGATCTCTTTGTTCGCCGCCCCCTGGGCGAGCTGGCGCAGCACCTCGATCTCACGGTCGGTGAGCCGCGGGAGCGGGTTGCGCATGCCGCGCAGCACACGGCCCGCCAGTGCGGGGGAGAGCACCGTCTCTCCGGCGGCGGCGCGGCGGATGCCCTCGGCGATGTCCTCGGGGGCGGCGTCCTTGAGCAGATACCCGGCGGCTCCCGCCTCGATCGCGCCGAGGATCTCGGCATCGCGCTCGAACGTGGTGAGGATGACGACGACAGGGGCGGGGGAGAGCGCGCGCAGCGCGACGGTGGTGCGGATGCCGTCCATCCCTGCACCGAGGCGCAGATCGCACAGGACGACATCGGGCGTCAGCGTCGTCGCCAGCGTCACGGCTTCTTCCCCCGTCGCAGCCTCACCGACGACGCGCAACGCGTCACCGTCGAGCACGGCGCGCAGGCCGCTGCGGACGACCGGGTGGTCGTCGACGAGAAGCACGGTGATCGTCATGGGGTCTCCTCCTGGCTTCGACTCTCATGATTGCGCGTCGAGGTCGATACGGGCAGGTGCGCCGAGATCGCGGTGCCCTCTCCCGGCGTGCTCTCGATGTCGAGCCCTCCGCCCAGCTCGCGCAAGCGGGCGCGCATGAAACGCAGTCCGTAGCTGGATGCCCCGGCGTCAGCATCCGCCTCCCAGGCGACGAGATCGAAGCCGGTGCCATCGTCGATGATGTCCAGGCGCACGGCATCTTCGGCGTCGATCAGGCTCATCACCACCCGGGTCGCGTGCGAATGCAGCCGCACGTTGGCCAGCCCCGACTGCGCGACCCGCAACAGCGCCACCTCGACCTCAGTCGGCAGCACCGGAAGCGTGTCGTCCACGTGCAGATCCGTCTGCAGGCCGGTCTCGGCGTGCATGCGATCCAGCATCCGCCGCAGCGCAGCAGCGAGCGCGTCGTCATCGAGTTCGGCGGGCGCGAGCGCCTCGACGATACGGCGGATGTCGGACTGGCTCTCGCCGGCGAGCTGTTCGATCTGCGCGAGAGCGCGGATCGCGTCCGGATCGTCGCTGCGTTCCATCGCCGCGTGGGCGAGTAGTCGAATCGAGGAGATCTCTTGAGCGACGGTGTCATGGATATCGCGCGAGATGCGGGTGCGCTCGGCGATCGCCCCCGACGTGCGCTGCGCGTCGGCGAGCTCGTCCTGCAGTTCGGCCATCTCGTGCTGGGCTCGGGTGAGCGAGGCGACCAGGCGCTCACGCTCGGCGGCGTCCTTGAGCAGCTGCAGATAGCCCCGAGAGATCCCGAACGCGAACACCCCACCGATCAGCGGCCCGAAGACGGTGGCGTAGGTCGTGGTGCCGTGGTGCAGGATCGGCGCGACGACGACCACGGACAGCACCACGCCCGAGAACACGAGACCCCACCGCAACGAGAGCAGGTGACCGGCCAGCAGCCACAGCAGGAACGCAAGCCAGACGAACTCGGCGGACACCGCCACGGCCCCCACCCACACGGCGGCAAGGCCCAGCAGCCACCCGATCGACAGCGCCCGCGAGGGTGCCCGTGCGAGCAGAACAGCCCCGGCGACGTGCCAGACGATGATCGCGGCGCCCGTGATGATCGCCACCGCTACCGCAACTCCGTCGCCGACCGCCCGCACGACGCCGATGACCGTCAGCAGCAGCACCATCAGGTACTGACCGATCTCCATCGCCCGCACCGCCGCACCCGTGCCCGGTGCGGCGGTGTGCGCTGCACCGGGCGGGTCAGGACGGTTCAGCGATGCGCTCACGACGCTCATGGGTCGATTCTGCCTCTCCATCGAGCCGTTCCGCAGGCGCCGAGGCGGAGTCTGCGGACACCGCGATGGTGCTGGATGCCCCGGCTGGTCGCGCCCCCGGCCACCAGATGCGGTCGCCGAGTGCGCTGAACAGCGCCGGGATGATCACGGTGCGCACGACGAGCGTGTCGACCACCACACCGACACCGACGATGAGACCGAGCTGCCCCAGAGTGACCAACGGAAGCACACCGAGCGCGGCGAACACGGCGGCGAGCACGATACCCGCACTGGTGATGACGCCACCCGTATGCGTGACGGCCTCGATCATGCCCTGCCTGGTACCCCGGCTCGCGCCCTCGGAACGCGCCCGGTGCACCAAGAAGATCGTGTAGTCGATACCCAGGGCGACCAGGAAGAGGAACGACAGCAGCGGCACCTGCAGGTCGAGCGACTGCTGATCGAACAGAACGCGGCTCAGCCAGGCGCCCGCGCCGATCGCTGCGAGGGCACTGGCCACGTTCACCGCGATGAGCAGCAGAGGAGCCATCACCGCGCGCAGCAAGACCAGCAGCACGATGAGACTGACGACCAGCACCAGGGGAGCGATGACCCACAGATCCTGTGTGTTGCCGGCGCGGGCATCGACATCGGTGGCGACAGCGCCGCCCACGACTGCATCCGCTCCCGGCACGGCGTGGACCGCCGCGCGCAGCTCACCGATCTGCTCGAGGCTCTGCGGCGTGCTCGGCGCGTACTGGCTCGTCACCATGATCTTGGTCAGGGTGGCATCCTCAGTCGATGCGACCGGATGCGCGCGCACGATACCCGGCACGGCGGCCGCGACATCGACGACGTCATCGGCCTGCTCGGCGTCGGCGACCACCCAGATCGGTTGCGCCTCACCTCCGGCGAAGTGGGCTGAGACGACCTCGAGACCTGCGGCCGACTCCGACTGCACACGGAACTTCTCGATCTGGTCCAGCCCGACGTTGGTACCCCACAGCCCTGCCGACATCACGGCGAGCAGTGCCAGACCCGCCAGCAGGCTGCGGGCGGGCCGACGCACGACGTGCGTCGCCACCGAACGCCACGCGCGTCCCTGAGAGCGTTCGACCCCGGGCCGGGGGACGAAGGGCCAGAACACGCCTCGTCCGCAGATCGCCAGCGCCGGCGGCAGCACCAGCAAAACGGCGGCCAGTGCGATGAGCAGACCGATCGCCGATGTGATGCCCAGCCCGTGCGTTCCCGGGGTGACCGCGAGCACGAGCGTGAGCAAGGCGAGCACGACCGTGACATTGGATGCCAGGATGGCCGGCGCCGTCCGGCGCCAGGCCACGCTGAGGGCCCTGCGATGATCATCAGCGGTGAGCAGCTCTTCGCGATAGCGCGAGATCAACAGCAGGGCGTAGTTGGTTCCGGCGCCGAACACCAGCACGCTGACGATGCCGGCGTCGAACTGCAAGTCCCACAACGACGCGGCAGCGGCGGTGACCCGGCCGGCGAGGCCGTCGGCGAGCGCGATGACGATGAGGGGCACGAGCCACAGCACCGGCGAGCGATAGGTGATAATCAACAGCACCGCGACGATCAGCACGGTCACCAGCAGCAGGGTGATGTTGGCGCCGTCGAACGCCGCGGCGATGTCGGCGCCGAATGCGGGTCCGCCGGTGACGAGAAGACTCATGCCGGTCGGGGAATGTTCGCGGATGCTATCGCGCAGCCCCTCAATGGTCGTCGCGTTCTCGGTGTTGCTCTCGCCCACCGCGATCGGCGCAACCAGCAGTGCGGCATGACCGTCGTCGCTGATCATCGGACCCGACGATGGTGCCTCGGTGTGCTCATCGAGAGCCGGCAGCACGGCCTCGAGGTCGGCGATATCAGCATCCGACAGCTCTGCACCGTCGTCCCGCGACGCGACGACCAGCACCGACTGGCGGTCCGCGTTCGGGAACTGCGCCATCAGGTCGGCGGCCTGCGCCGACTCCGAGTCCTGCGGCGCCTGCGCGTTGCCGGACGGCGCTGTCGCGCCGCTGAACGCGCCGAACAGGAGCGTCAGCACGAGCAGGGCAAGACCGAGCGCGAGCCAAGCGCCGCGTCGCGACGTGAGCCGGTCGGAGAAGCGGGGGCGATACGAAGAGGACGGCATGTCAACGATTCCACTCCGATCGGCCGCCGGAATCATCGGGCGACCGGTCGAATCCGGCCTCCACCTTTTGGGGGATGTCACGTGGGCTGCGATTGGGAGCCGATTCATACCCCCGAGGGGTATGCTCTGCGGCGTGAGGGCTCCTGTCCGAATCCGCCTCAGGGCACCGCGCGGTGCCCTGGCAGTCGTGCTCGCCCTCCTCGTAGCCGCGGGGCTGTTGTCGATGCACTCACTGGCGGGGGCCGCACCGGCGCACGCCTCCGGTTCCATCTCGAGCACCGCCTCGGTCGAGCACGCACCCGAAGACGCGGCGCACACGCCGATGCCGTGCCCGACGGACGACGGCGATGAGGGCACGCCGTGCCTGTCGGCGCCGGCAGGTCCCGCCGCGCCGACCGCGGTCGACCCGCCCCTGTCCGCGATGCCGCGGCTCTCACCGCACACCATCACCGCAGAAGCCGTCGCGCATTCCGCGCCCCGCCGCACCGCACTGTCACCACAAGAACTGTCGATCAGTCGCACGTGAGTCGAGTCTGCGCGGGCTCGCCCCGTGCGCTCGTCACTCTCTCACCGACACGAAAGATCCTTGTCATGGCTTCCCCACTCGACCGCAGACACTTCCTCGCATTGGGTGCTCTCACCCTGGCCACGGCCGGCCTCGCCGCATGCACGCCGCGCCCGACGGCATCCGCGTTCATCCCTCCCACCGGCGCTCCCGTGACCGAAGCCGAGGCCGCGCGGCGCGTCACCGGCACCGTCGTGCGCCGCACGCTCACCGCGACCCCGATGACCCTCGACCTCGGGGGCACCACGGCTGACACCTGGGCCTACCGGGGCGCCTCGGCCACCGAGCCGATCCGCGCCACGGTCGGCGATCGCCTGCAGGTGACGCTGACCAACGACCTGCCCGATTCGACGACCGCGCACTGGCACGGTCTCGCGCTGCGCAACGACATGGACGGTGTGCCGCACCTCACCCAGCAGCCGATCGCCCCGGGCGAGACGTTCACCTACGATTTCGCCCTCTCACACCCGGGCACGTACTGGTTCCACCCGCACTCGGGGACCCAGTTCGATCGGGGCCTGTATGCGCCTCTGATCATCGATGACCCGGCCGAGCCCGGTGACTACGACCACGAGTGGATCATCGTGCTCGATGACTGGCTCGACGGCGTTACGTCCACACCCGACGAGGTGCTGGCCGAGCTCTCGCAGGGTATGGGCGCGGGGATGGATCACGGCGCGATGGGTCACGGCGGCGTAGACGACGATGACGACGAGCCGCAGCGGCAGGGGCACATGCTCATGGGCGCCGGATCGGATCTGCTCGGCGGGGACGCCGGAGACGTCTACTACCCCCTCTACCTGATCAACGGACGCGGTCCCCAGGATCCCGAGACGTTCACGGCGACGCCGGGGCAGCGCATCCGCCTGCGCGTCATCAACACCGGCGGCGACACCGCCTTCCGATTCGGCATCGTCGGGCATCCGCTCACCCTCACCCACACCGATGGATTCCCCATCGAGCCGTTCACGGCCGAAAGCGTCGTGCTCGGCATGGGCGAACGCTACGACGCCGTGATCACAGCCGCCGACGGCGCGTTCGCGGTGATCGCCGAGGCGCTCGGCAAAGGACAGCAGGCGCGTGCTGTCCTGCGCACAGGAGCCGGGGCCGTGCCGAGCGCCGAAGACCGCCTGCCGCGCACCCGTACACCGGCGACCGCGGCAGATCTGCGGGCCGTTGAAGCCGTTCGGCTTGCCGAGCGCGCCGTCGACCGGACGATCGAGCTTCGACTCACCGGCGGGATGATGAGCTACAACTGGGGGATCAACGGCCGTCGCATGGACATGGATCAGCCCATGCGCGATGCGATCGGCATCGCGGCCGGCGAGCGGGTCGCCCTCGAGTTCGTCAACACGACGATGATGTGGCATCCGATGCACCTGCACGGTCACACGTACCAGCACAGCGGTGGTGGACCCCGCAAAGACACCTCGATCGTGCTGCCCGGGCAGCGGCTGCGCGTCGAGTTCGATGCCGACAACCCGGGGCGCTGGATGACCCACTGCCACAACGTCTATCACGGCGAATCGGGCATGATGCGCGCCATCGCGTACCAGCAGAACTGAGCCCCGCGGCTCCCGCTAGGGTGGGCGGAGCGAACTCCGCCCACCGGGCGGGCGCACAGCACCGAGAAGGGGGAGCGCTTCGTGCCTTCCGTCGTCCCGCATCCGATCTCGACCGATGTTCCGATGGGGGAGGTGACGGGATGCTGCTGAGCGAACGCCTGGCAAGTGAGGGGCGCGTGCGCGTGTACCGCGGCGTCTCGGTGATCGACGGCACGGGTGCCGAGCGCTACGTCGCCGACGTCGCGGTCGAGGGTGCGCGCGTGGCCGCCATCTCTCGGACGGATGCCACGGATGCGTTCGACGTGCCGCCCGGCACCGTCGAGATCGACGGCACCGCTCTCGTGCTGGCGCCGGGCCTGATTGCTGAGGATGCCGCCGGTGGGTCACCGCTGGTGGGTGTGACCACTGTGTCGGGCGTACATGCCGCCGGCGTGATGAACGTCGCTGCGAGCGGATCTGCGCACGATTCCGACGCGCGTGCCGCGGCTCCGCGCGGCAGCCTTTCGCTCGAAGATGCCGTGCGCCTGGCGTCCGCAGAGCCCGCCGCGCGTCTGGGGCTCGACCTCGGCGACGCGCCGCGCGGCGTCATTCGTGCCGGAGCGATCGCCGACCTGGTGCTCTTCGATCCCACCGACCTCGCACCCGAGCGGCTGCGCACCGACCTTGCGCCCGTCGAGGTGCTCGTCGCAGGTGTACCGGTCGTCGCGGACGGAGCTCTCACCGGCTCCCAGCCGGGGCGGATGCTACCGGCGTCGTTGCCCCCTTACCTGGCGACGGTTCCCGCGGTGCAGCACGAGGTCTATTCCGATCGCGGAATGTTCGTGCTGCGCGCCGACACACCGATCGTCGCGGACGCCGAGCTGACGGGTATCGCCCGACAGCTCGGCGACTGGCTGCAGGTCGGCGCCGAAGGTTCCGATGGTTCACAGCGGCCGTCGATCACCCTGCGGGTCACCGACGACGTCGGCGACGACCGCGAAGGGTTCCGCATCACCGTCTCGCCGACTCTCGTCGAGGTCGTCGGGGCGACACCCGAGGGGGTCTTCCGCGGTGCGGTGACCCTGCGCCAGCTCTGCACGCCGGAAAGCTCCGTGGGCTCCGAGCTGCCGGCGGGCACGTGGACGGGGGCGCCGGCCTTCGGCTGGCGCGGGGCGATGCTCGACGTGGCGCGGCACTTCCGTCCGGTCGACGACGTGCGCCGTCTGATCGACCTGCTCGCCGCGCACCACCTGAACGTGCTGCACCTGCATCTCACCGACGATCAGGGGTGGCGGTTTGAAGTGCCCGGCTACCCCCGATTGACCGAGATCGGTGCGGTGCGCGAGGCGACGCAGCTCGGCCACGGCCCGCAGGCCACCGTGCAGCCCGGGCGACACGAGGGCTTCTACACCGCGGACGAACTGCGTGGGCTGGTCGCCTATGCGGCCGAGCGGTTCGTCACGCTCGTACCCGAAGTCGAGCTGCCCGGGCACGTGCAGGCCGCACTGGCCGCGTACCCCGAGCTCGGCAATACCGACGTCTCCGAACCGGCGACCAGCGCGTGGGAGCGCTTCGGGATCAACCACCGCACGCTCGCACCCACCCAGGCGGCGCTCGATTTCGGCTACGCGGCAATCGATGCCCTCTGCGGCATATTCGACTGTGAGTGGATTGGAATCGGCGGCGACGAGGTGTCGACGCAGGAGTGGACCGCCAGCGCGGCTGCCCAAGAGCGGATGCTGCAGCTGGGTCTCACGTCCGTGCACGAGGTGCAGCCCTGGTTCACGCGCGCGTTCGTCGCCCACGTGCGCGCGCGCGGACGCACCGCCCTCGCCTGGGATGAGGTGCTCGAAGGCGATGTGCCGGACGGTGTGCGGCTGCTCGCCTGGCGCGGGCCGGTCGCGATGGCCGAGGCGCTGCGCCGTGGCATCCCGGTGATCGGATGCCCCGATCTCGAGGCGTACCTCGACTACCCGCAGGCCGATACCGTCGATGAGCCGATCAGAGTGGGTCCACCGCTCCCGATCGAACGCGCCTACACGCTGCGCATCCCCGACGGGGCGGTTGGCGGCCAGGCCAACGTGTGGACCGAGCATCTGCCCACCCGCGACCGGGTCGACTTCGCGATGTTCCCCCGGCTCTCGGCGATCGCCGAGCGGTTGTGGCTCGGGGGAGAGCCTGGATCGTTCGACGACTTCGCGGAGCGCCTCGACGTGCACCTGCGCCGACTCGCCGCCGCCGGTGTGCAGTACCGACCGCTCGACGGACCGCGTCCCGACCAGCGTCGACCGGGTGTGCCCGGCAAGCCGATGAGCATCGAGCAGCGTACCGAGATCGTCGACGAGCTGGTGGCGGGGCTGCGGCGTTAGCGGAGCGCATCTATGCGTCGCGCGCGCTATGCCCCTTCGGGCTTGTCATGTGCGAGCGACGCAGACGCAGATAGCGGATGCGCCGCGTCCACGCGCTGGCACTGGCAGACGACAGCGCCAGCAGAACGAGGATGTCCAGCGGCAGCCCAAGCAGATTGGCGCGCAGGCTCACCGGCGGACCGCCGTTGAAGTAGTCGATGGCCGAGACGACGACCGAGATGACACTCAGCGTCATCGCCAGGATGCGGGCCCAGTTGCTGCCGCGATCGATCAGGCCGATGAGTGCGAACTGCGCGATCACACCGATCGTGGCCAGCAGGATCACGACAATCGCGGCGGTCTGCGCGACGACCTGAGCGTCCAGGTCGGCGTCGTCGACATCGACCACCAGCGAGGCGACGAAGGCATCCCAGCCGATGACGATGGAGGCGATGAACAGCAGCCCGGCGACAGCCCGCAGCGCGAGCAGCAGCACGCCGAGGGTGATCGCGACGGGACGTCGATCAGCGGCCTCCTCGACCACGTCGCCAGCCGCCTCGAACTCCGGGCGCGCCGGCACGTTCCGCAGGTCGACGATGGGCAGATCGCCGTCGGTCGTGATCGTGTCGCCACCGCCATTGCGGGAGTGGTACCCGGTGGAGAAGTCGCGGATGACGTCGACCTGCGCATCGGGGCACGCCGTCGCGAGCGTGGAGACGATGTGGTCGCGCTCCACATCGGTATCGCGGTCGATCTTGTGAGTGATCTGCAGCGTGAACAGCGAGAAGCCCACGGCGCGGTCGAAGGTACCCGCCCCCAGCCAATCGGCCTCGCCTCCGCCCGGCAGCCGCCACCCTTCCGGGCAGCGCCAGAAGCGCACGTGGTGACGCTTGGCCGGGTTTCCCTCGACCTCCTGCTGGTAAGCGAGGTCCTGTACCCGCCCGAACAGCAGCAGCGGGCTGACCGGCGCCTCGTCGTAGCTGCGTCTCGTCAGCGTCGACGTGACGATACGCATGCTGGTGCGCGCGGTGACCGGGTCGGCGCGCGTCCATCCGGCATCCGCCATCGCTGACTCAAGCTGCGCCTGGCTGCCACGGATCGCGAGGTTGATGGGGTCGCCGAGCAGTCCGTCGCTCGTCCGCGCCCGCCCGATGAAGTACCCGGGCACGTAGATGCGGGTGAGGATGCTGTGCAGCCTCGGCAGCAGCAGGTAGGCGAGCAGCGCCCAGAAGAGCACGAAGAAGAGGAACAGCCACCAGCCCCAGCTGAGGCTCTCGCGGGCGAGCAACCAGGCCAGCCAGACCGCGGCGAGAGTGGCGACCACGAAGTAGACGTAGTCGACGATCCGCCCGCGCCGCACGTGCAGCGGGCGGGCTGCACGTTTGCCCGGATCGCCGGGCACTCCGCTGTCCGCATCGCCGAAGCCGGCGGCTCGACCCTCTGTGCGGGACATACCGTCATAGTAGGTCGTCAGCGCGGTCGTCAAGCACCGACGTGCGACGGCACCTTCGGGGTCAGTACTCGTCTTCGGTGGGGCGCGGCCCGTTGGCGTCCTGACTCGCGAGAACAAGAGCGGTGATGGTGAGGGCGATCATGATGATCCCCGCCGGGTTGGCGACGCCGACGGCGACGTCGAGGGCGGGTTGGCGGGTGCCGCTGATGATGGTCTGCAGTCCGTCGGGTGTGATGTCGGGGATCGTGAGACCGAGAAGGATGCCGCACGCCCAGGCGCCGATGAGAGTGCCGCGCGTCGAGGGGCGCAGTGTGAACCCGCGGTCGGCCGTACGTGCGATGGCCCGGGCGATGAAGATGTGCAGCACGATGACCACGACGCCGATCATCAGGTACGCGGTGACGAGGTCACCCCCGGCGCCGAACAGGAAGCGTCCGAGCACGATCCACAGGGCGAGCGCCGTGCCGGCGACGAGAACGACGATGCCGCGGGACGTACCCGTCCGCGAGGACTGCTCAACAGACTCCATGCTTCGAGCCTAGGAGGCCCGCGTAAGAGTGCCTGCGCGGTTGCGGGGCCGACTGGTGCGCGGAAACACGAGAGGCCCGGATCCTGAGATCCGGGCCTCTTTCCCGTGGTGCGCGAGGGGGGACTTGAACCCCCACGCCCTTGCAGGCACTGGCACCTGAAGCCAGCGCGTCTACCTATTCCGCCACTCGCGCATGTTGTCTTCCGCAGAAGCCAACCTCCCAAAGATATCACGGTTCTCCCCCTGCTCTTGCACACCCCCCGTCGCACCCCCCGTCACCCCCGTCGCCCCGTCGCCCCCGCTGAGAAACCACTTCCCGTCTGAAACACCACGTGCGGGGTGGTTTCTCATGCGGGAAGTGGTTTCTCACGGGGAGGAGGGCGTCACACGGGCGGGCGAGATTCACGACTGCGCAACGTCGGGGGCGCGTTTTCAGGCCGCACCGATACGATGACGTGACCGATCAGCATGCCAAAGGAACCCCGTGGGACTACTCGACAGCTTTGAGAAGGGTCTGGAACGCGCCGTCAACGGTGCCTTCGCCAAGACCTTCCGCAGCGGCATCCAGCCGGTCGAGATCGCCTCCGCCCTGCGCCGCGAGGCCGACACGAAGGCCGCGGTGGTCAGCCGCGATCGGATCATCACCCCCAGCGACTACCTGGTGCGCCTGAGCCCCGAAGACGATGAGCGGATGCGATCCCTCGGCCGCGCACTGCATGACGAGCTCTACGCTCTGCTGACCAAGCACGCCCGCACGCAGGGATACAGTTTCGCCGGCCCGCTCTCGATCGCCATCGAGGCCGATGACCGCATCGCGACCGGCACCGTCCGCGTGAACTCCAGCTCCGTCGAGAGCCGCGTCAGCTGGCAGGGTGTCGTCGAGATCGACGGGCGACAGCATCCGCTCGCCGGCGCGCGCACCGTGATCGGGCGCGGCAGCGACGCCGACCTGACCATCGCCGACGCCGGCTCCAGCCGGCGCCACGCAGAGATCCTCTGGGACGGCGAACGCGCCCTGCTGCGCGATCTGGGCTCCACCAACGGCACCAAGCTCGAGGGGCAGAAGGTGCGCGAAGCCGCCCTGACGCCCGATGCGACCTTCACCATCGGTCGCACCGAGCTGACCTTCCGTGTCGTCCCGCTCACGAGCAAGGAGGGCACCCGATGAGTGAACTGATGCTGCTAGTGCTGCGCATCGGCTTCCTGGTGATGCTGTGGTTCTTCGTCTTCGGCGTCGTCTACTCGCTGCGTTCCGACCTGTTCGGCGTGCGCGTGCGCAAGATGCCGGCCGGTGAAGCGGGCGCAGCGCCCGTAGCATCCGCGCCGGTTGCCGCACCGCGCCCGACCGCATCATCGGCGCAGGTCGCGACGCGGCTGGTGATCACCTCGGGACCGAAGGTGGGGCTCGAAGTCCCCCTCGGCACCGCCGACTCGATGACCATCGGCCGGTCCAGCGAATCGGGCCTGGTCATCCGAGACGACTACACCTCCAGCCACCACGCCCGCCTCTCGAAGCGGGGCGACATCTGGACCCTGCAGGACCTCGGCTCGACCAACGGCACCTTCCTCGCCGGCCAGCGTCTCGGCGATACCCCCACGCAGGTCGCCCTCGGCACCCCCATCAAGGTGGGCGCCACAACGTTCGAGCTGCGAGCGTAAGGGCGCGCACCACGATGGTCTTCGAGGGCTCGAGCGCCGCGATCTCCCACACCGGGAAGGTCCGCTCCAACAACCAGGACTCCGGCTACTCCGGCGCCAACCTGTTCGTCGTCGCCGACGGCATGGGCGGGCACGCCGGAGGCGACGTCGCCTCGAGCATGGCCATCGCCCGCATGGAGGGCCTCGACCAGGCCTACGCGAGCACCGACGACGCCCAGGCCTCGTTGCAGGCCGCGGCCACCAGCGCGGCATCCGACCTCGTGCGTGCGTCGAAGGAGCGCCCTGAGCTCGCCGGCCTCGGCACCACGCTCAGCGCCATCGTGATGGTCGACGACTACGCCGTGATCGGGCATATCGGCGACTCGCGCATCTACCTGTACCGCGACGACGCGCTCACCCAGATCACCACCGACCACACGTTCGTCCAGCGCCTGGTCGACTCGGGCCGCATCACCGTCGAAGAAGCGCGCTACCACCCGCGCCGTTCGGTGCTGATGCGCGTACTCAGCGACATGGACATCGCGCCCGACCTCGACATGTTCGTCATGCCGACCCGGCCGGGCGATCGCTGGTTGCTGTGCTCGGACGGCCTGTCCGGTGTCGTCGACGACGAGCACATCGCCAAGGCGATGGGACTGGGCCTCGCCCCGGGCCGCACGGCCGACAACCTACTCAAGCAGGCGCTCGACGGCGGCGCCCCCGACAACGTCACGGTCGTGCTCGTCGACGTCGGTGGCGCGCATCCGCTCTCTTCCGGCACGCCCACCATCGTCGGAGCGGCGTCCAACCCGTCGGATCTGCCGATGCCGACCGTGCGCCCCTCGCTCAGCAGCTGGCTGCACCCGGTGCGGCAGGCCGCCAACGAGCCCAGCCACTTCGAGCCCGACTCCGACTACTTCGAGGAGATCATCGAAGAGGATCGCCGTCGCGCGCGTCGTCGACGCGCGGCATGGCTGGTGGCGCTGTTCCTCGCGATCGCCGCGCTCGTCGGCGCTGGGATGCTGGCGTACAACTGGACGCAGACGCGCTACTTCGTCGGCGCCGATGACGACAGCGTCGTGATCTTCCGCGGTGTGCAGCAGAACCTCGGCCCGATCTCGCTGTCGACCGAGGTGCACGACACCGGCATCCTGCTCGCCGATCTTCCCTCGTACCAGCGCGCCTCGGTCGAGCGCACGATCAACGCCCGTTCGTACACCGACGCGCTCGCGATCACCGAGCGACTGCGGGCCAGTGAGCTGGCCCCGGTTCCCGAGGCGACCCCGGTTCCTGACATCTCGCCGACGGCGACGCCCCTGCCCACGGAGGTGCCGACACCATGACCGCCGTGAGTGCCGACACCAGCGTCGTGAAGGCGCTGAAGAAGCTTCGGATGCCGCAGAAGCAGCGCAACCGCGAGTTCTGGCTGCTGCTGTTCGCGATCGCGATCGCCGGCTCGGCCCTGACCCTGGTGCAGCTGGGCGCCCTAGGCGTCGTCGATCCGATGATCCTGGCGATCGGCGGCGGACTGGCCGTACTGGTCTTCGCGCTGCACATCGTGCTGCGCTTCGTCGCCTCCGATGCCGATCCGTTCGTGCTGCCGATCGCGACGGTGCTCACCGGCCTGGGCATCGCGATGATCTACCGCATCGACATCGCCCAGAACAACACCGGCTGGGAAGCGTTCTCGACCAAACAGCTGGCCTGGACCGCGATCTCGATCGCCGGGGCGATCGCCCTGGTCGTGCTGCTGCGCAACTACCGGGTGCTGTACCGGTACACGTACATCTCGGGTCTGGCCGGCATCGTGCTGCTGATCCTGCCGTTCATCCCCGGGCTCGGCGCCACGGGCGCGAACGCCGATGTGTGGGTGTCGATCGGTGGCCTGTTCTCGTTCCAGCCGGGTGAGCTCGCAAAGATCTGTCTGGCGATCTTCTTCGCCGGTTACCTCGTGCGCACCCGCGAGAGCCTCAGCTCGGTGGGCAAGAAGTTCCTCGGCATCACCTGGCCGCGCATGCGCGAGCTCGGGCCGGTGCTGGTGGTCTGGCTGATCTCGCTGCTGATCATCGTCACCCAGCGCGACCTCGGCACCGGAATGCTGATCTTCGGCATGTTCATCGCCATGCTGTACGTCGCGACCGGCAAGACCAGCTGGGTGCTGATCGGCCTTGCGGGTGTCGCCGTCGGCGTGTTCTTCGCGACCCGGGTGCTCGCCTACGTGCAGGGTCGCTTCACGAACTGGCTCGACGCGTTCAACCCCGATGTGATCGCCGCCGACGGCGGCAGCTACCAGCTCGTCGAGGGCATCTTCGGCCTCGCGCACGGCGGGCTCATCGGCACGGGGTGGGGACAGGGCCGGCCGCACATCACGCCCCTGTCGCACAGCGACTACATCATCCCGAGTCTCGGCGAAGAGCTCGGCATCGTCGGGCTGTTCGCCATCCTGTGCCTCTACATGGTCTTCGTCAGCCGCGGACTGCGCATCGGGCTGGCCGGCCAGGACGACTTCGGAAAGCTGCTCGCTACCGGCCTGTCGTTCACGATCGCGTTGCAGGTGTTCATCATGGTCGGCGGTGTCACCCGGGTGATCCCGCTGACGGGTCTGACGACGCCGTTCCTCGCTGCCGGTGGCTCGTCGCTCGTGGCGAACTGGTTGATCGTGGCGCTGCTGCTGCGCATCAGCGATGCCGTGCGTCGTCAACCCAGGGTCGTGATCGGATGAGAGAGGTGGTGAACGGATGACGAAAGAGCTGCGCCGCCTGAGCTTCGTCGTGCTGGCGATGTTCCTGTCGCTGTTCCTGGCCACGAGCTGGATCCAGGTCGTCGACGCCGACAACCTCGCCCAGAACCCGGCGAACACCCGCACGCGCCTGGACAGCTTCCAGATCCAGCGCGGATCGATCATCGTCGACGGGTCGGCGATCGCGTCATCGGTGCCGTCGACCGACCGCTACCAGTACCAGCGGGTCTACACCGACCCGATGATGTGGGCGCCGGTCACCGGCTACGTCAACCCCGCACTGAACTCGGCGACGGGTATCGAGAGCGCCTTCAACGCCGATCTCTCGGGCACCGGGTCGAACCGGTTCTTCAGCGAGATCGAGCGGATCCTGTCGGGTCAGCCCCAGCAGGGTCTCAGCGTCGAGCTGACGCTGGATGCCCGTGCGCAGCGCGCGGCCTACGAGGCCCTGGACGGGTTGCAGGGAGCCGTCGTCGCCATCGAGCCCGCCACCGGTCGCGTGCTCGCGATGGCATCCACCCCCGGGTACGACACGAACGTCCTCGCGGCGCACGACCCCGCGGCGGTCAATGCCGCGCACGACGAACTCGCCGCTGATCCCACCAAGCCGCTCTACAACCGCGGCATCGCCGGCAAGCTGAACCCGCCGGGTTCGACGTTCAAGGTCGTCGTGGTCGCTGCAGCGCTGGCGTCCGGCGAATGGACCATGGAGTCGACGCTCCCGAACCCTGCGCGGTACACCCTGCCGGGCACAGACGTGAAGATCTCCAACGCTTGGGGTGGCACGTGCGGGCCCGGGGACACCGCGACCATCGCCGAGGCGCTCAAGCGTAGCTGCAACATTCCGATGGCACAGCTGGCGGTCGAGCTTGGCGACGATGCGATCCGTGAGACCGCCGAGAAGTTCGGCTTCAACACCGAGTTCCAGATTCCGCTGGAAGCGACGGCGTCGAGCTATCCGGATGATCTGAACGAGCCCGAGACTGCTCTGACCGGGTTCGGACAGGGCCAGGTCACCGCGACGCCGCTGCAGATGGCGATGGTCTCGGCCGGGGTCGGCAATGCGGGAACGGTCATGAAGCCGCGCATGGCGGATGCCGTCATCGGCGACGACTTCGCCGTGCACCAGCAGTTCACCGACGAGGCATTCGACCAGGTGCTCAACGCCGCGGACGCCGCCGCGTTGACCGCGGTGATGGTCGAGGGCGTCGAGTCGGGAGCCGCGACGGGTGCAAGAATAGATGGCGTCGATGTCGCCGGAAAAACAGGCACAGCGCAGAACGGTGAAGACGCACCGTACACGCTGTGGTTCACAGGTTTTGCGCCCGCGGATGATCCGCAGGTCGCAGTGGCGGTCCTCGTCGAAGACGGCGGTGGAAAGGGTCAGTCGGGAACGGGCAATGAGCTCGCCGCCCCGATTGCGAAGAAGGTCATAGAGGCGGTGCTGGGCAGATGAGGCCGACGCAGGGTGTGTCGTTCGGAGGACGCTACGAGCTGCTGTCGCGTATCGCGATCGGCGGCATGGGCGAGGTGTGGGAGGCGACGGATCACGTCATCGGCCGCACCGTCGCGATCAAGATCCTCAAGGACGAGTACATGGGCGACCCCGGGTTCCTCGAGCGCTTCCGCGCCGAGGCCCGCCACGCCGCACTGGTCAACCATGAAGGCATCGCCAGCGTCTTCGATTACGGCGAGGAGAACGGCTCGGCCTACCTCGTCATGGAGCTCGTGCCCGGTGAGGCGCTGTCGACGATCCTCGAGCGCGATGGTGCGCTGAGCGCCGACAAGACGCTCGACATCGTCGCGCAGACCGCGGCGGCGTTGCAGGCCGCGCACGCGGCCGGGCTGGTGCACCGCGACATCAAGCCGGGAAACCTGCTGATCACGCCCGACGGACGTGTGAAGATCACCGACTTCGGCATCGCACGCATCGCCGACCAGGTGCCGCTGACGGCCACCGGTCAGGTCATGGGCACGGTGCAGTACCTGTCGCCCGAGCAGGCGTCGGGGCACCCGGCGTCGCCCGCGACCGACATCTATTCGCTCGGCATCGTCGCGTACGAGAGCCTGGCCGGCAAGCGCCCGTTCACGGGTGAGTCGCAGGTCGCGATCGCAATGGCGCAGATCAACGAGCAAGCGCCTCCGCTGCCGGCGACCGTGCCGCAGCCGGTACAGAACCTCGTGATGGCGATGATCGCCAAGAAACCCGCCGACAGGCCGTCCTCGGCCGCGACCGTCGCCCGGGCCGCGCAGGCGCTGCGCCGCGGCGATCTGAACTCGGCCGCCATCGCCGTGCCCGCCATCGCGGCGGCCGCCGGTGCCGCCATGCTCGACGACGCCACGCGGGTGCTCACCGGTGCAGACGACGCCACGCGCATCATGCCGACCACGGCGCAGCTTCCCACTGAGGGAGCCGCGGAGGGCGAAGAGACCGAGAAGAAGAAGCGCAGCCCCTGGACCTGGCCGCTGATCGCGCTGATCGTGCTGCTGGTGCTCGTGCTGGGTGGCACGCTGTGGGCGCTGCTGGGCAACCCGCAGGACCGCGACGAGGTCCCGACCACGCCGCCGACCTCGCAGTCCGAGACACCCACCGAAGAGCCCACACCGTCTGATACGCCCACGGCGGCGCTGGTCAACGTCGGCGATCTGAACCTGGTGGGCATGGCCTGCCCGGATGCAGTGGCGATCCTCGAGGAGAACGGTCTGGAAGGTGTCTGCGAAGCAGGAAGCACCCCCGCGCCGTCGGCAGATCTGCAGAACCGCGTGCAGAGCGTCAGCAACACGGGCAATGTTCCCGAGGGCACCACGATCACCCTCACGACGTACGCAGACCCCGTCGAGATCCCGGCACCGGGCTCGGCACCGACCCTCAGCGGCGACGCCGTCGAAGGCGAGCCGGTGACCCTCAACTGGACCAACTTCGAATGCCCGAGTGGTGTGCCCGCGCTCTCTGCGTACTCGGTCAAGCTGACCAATGCCGTCTTCACCGACACCGGCGACACCGAGCAGAACTTCCGCCCCAACGTGCGCACCGCCGAGATCACGATCGACGACAGCACCGCGGGTCAGCAGGTGACCGCATCGTACATCGCGTTCTGCGGCGATGAGCGCCCCTCGCCCCGCTCTCCGCAGATGGAGGTGCTGATCGTTCAGGCGACGCCCAACGGCGGCGGCGATGATAGCGGTGCCGACGAGGGCGGCAGCGAGCAGAGCTCCGGCGCCGTGATTCCCCCCATCGGCGGGTAGCCTGTTAGCGAATCAGCCAGCACCGAGAGAGGGTCATCTGTGTCGACAGAGCCGCGCATCATCGCGGGCCGCTACCGAGTGGACGAGGTCATCGGCCAGGGCGGCATGGCGAAGGTTCATCGTGGCTACGACCTGACCCTCGGGCGCGATGTCGCGATCAAGATCCTCGACCCCGATCTCGCTCGTGACGCCGCGTTCCGCACGCGATTCCGTCTTGAGGCGCAGGCGGCGTCGCGCATGTCGCATCCGTCTATCGTGCGCGTGTACGACGCCGGTGATCCGGGCGCCCAGGCAGAGCCGTACATCGTCATGGAGCTCGTGCACGGCACGTTGCTGAAGGATCTGATCGCGGACGGACCGGTGCCCGTGGCCGACGCCATCCGGTACACCGACGGCATCCTCGAGGCTCTCGACTACTCGCACCGCGCCGGCGTCGTGCACCGCGACATCAAGCCGGGCAACGTGATGGTGACGACCACCGGCGCCGTGAAGGTGATGGACTTCGGCATCGCGCGTGCTGTGTCGGACTCGTCGTCGACGGTCGCCGAGACCACGCAGATCATCGGCACGGCAGCGTACTTCTCGCCCGAGCAGGCCAAGGGCGAGTCGGTCGATGCGCGCACCGACCTGTACTCCGCCGGCGTGGTGCTCTACGAGCTGCTCACCGGACGTCAGCCGTTCCGCGGCGACTCGCCGGTGGCGGTCGCCTACCAGCACGTCAGCGAGACGCCGGAGCCACCGAGCGAGCTGAACGAGGACCTGCCTCGGGTCTTGGATGCCATCGTGCTGCGCGCTCTGGCGAAGGACCCGTACCAGCGCTTTCCCGACGCGAGCTCGTTCCGGGCCGCGCTGAAGGAGGTCGCCGCCGGCTACGCACCCACCAAGAAGGACATCGGGGCGCTGACCAGCGAGCTGTACGGCCCCAGTCCGCGCCAGGCCCAGGAGACCGCGCGGTCGCTGCGTCAGCTGAGCACGGATGCCACCATGACCCGCACCCAGTCCGGACCTCCAGTGGCATGGATCTGGGCCGGCGTCGCTCTGCTGGCGGTGCTGCTGATCTCGGTGCTGTTCTGGGTGATCAGTCTGGCGAGTGCTCCGAAGGAGGTGCCGACCACCACGGTGACCGTGCCGAGCGTGGCGAACCTGACCTCGAGCGAGGCTGAAGAGGCGCTCACGGACGAGGGTCTGATCGCCGACCTGCGTGATGAGGCGAGCACCGACGTCGACGAGGGCAATGTGATCCGCACGCAGCCCGCCGGCGGCGAGAAGGTCGACGAGGGCACCACCGTGATCGTCTACGTCTCCACCGGTGCCGACACCGTGACGATGCCGAGCATCGAGGGACTCACGCAAGACGCCGCGACCAAGGCGCTCACCGATGCCGGCCTCACCCTGGGCACGGTACGGCAGCAGAACGACCCCGACACCGGGGCAGGAATCGTGCTGAGCGCGAGCGTCGAGCCCGAAGCAGAGGTGGCTCCTGACACCGTCGTCGATCTCGTGGTCGCCAATGGCCGGGTCACCATCGAAGACATGACCGGCTGGTCACTGGATGCCGCCACCCGCCAGCTCGAGAAGCTCGGCCTGACGGCTGCGCCCGTCGAGTTGGGCACGTGCTCGGACGGTCAGGTTCCGGGCGTGGTGGTCTCGATGTCAGAGGCCCCGGGCGAGGTGCCGATCAACTCGACCGTCGAGCTGCGTCACTGCGTCGCCGGCGAGTGAGTCGGCGCGGCGACCTCTGACAGCCAGTTCTGCAGCATCCGATGCCCGCTTTCGGTAAGCACGCTCTCGGGGTGGAACTGCACGCCGACGATCGGTAGCTCCTCGTGAGCGACGGCCATCACGGTGCCGTGCTCGGCGCGCGCGGTGACGCGCAGCGTCGCCGGCAGATCCGCGAGAGCGAGCGAGTGGTAGCGTCCGGCGTCGAAGGGCGATCGGATGCCCGTGAACAGCGCCGAACCGTCGTGGGTGACGTGCGACACCATCCCGTGCATCAGTTCGGGGGCGCGTGCCACGGTTGCACCGAATGCCTCGCCGATCGCCTGGTGTCCGAGGCAGACGCCGAGCAGGGGCATCCGCCGGTCTGCCGCCAGCCTTACGACGGCGACGGATGCACCGGCGTCGGCGGGTGTGCCGGGCCCGGGTGAGATCATCACCGCATCGTGTGCACCGAGCAGCGCCGGCCAGTCGGCGTCGGACGCATCGGCCTCGACCATCGTGACGTCCGCGCCAAGTTCGCGCAGGTATCCGATGAGGGTGTGCACGAAGCTGTCGTGGTTGTCGACGACCAGCACGCGCACGCTCATGCCAGGTCGACCTCTTCGGGCAGGATGTACGGGCTCACCCACGGGAAGACGTGGAAGAACAGGGCGTACAGCACGGCGGCGAGCACGATCAGCACGATCAGCAGCCGCACCCACCACGGGCCGGGCAGCAGGCGCCACAGGGCGGCGTACATCAGCGGACTCCTTCGGACGGTGCGGCTCCGGCCGACGGCGTCGCCGCCTCGACCGATGCCAGTGATGCCGGCGGGCCCTCGGCCCTCGGCTGGAACGACTCGAACACGCCGTAGGCGACGATGCGCTCGGCGAGCGAGTACAGCGGTGAGCACGCGGTGAGGGTGATGTAGCGCTCGTCGGTGTCGAGCTCGGGCATCTGGGGCACGTCCAGCAGCACATCCACCTGGGTGGGCGTGACGTACTGGAGAGTGCGGAAACGGTACGTGAACCAGCCCTCGGGCGTCTCGACCACGATCGCGTCGTCCAGCTTGAGCTTGTCGACCTTGTTGAACGGCATGCCCCACGTGGTGCGATGACCGGCCAGTGAGAAGTTGCCCACCTCACCGGGCATCTTCGACTGCTCGTAGAGCCCGATGCCGATCGTGTCGAGGGTGCGGGCGCGGCTGGTGCCGCCGGCGATGTGCACGTTGTAATCGTCGCCGAACCGGGGGATGAGCATGTTCGCGAAGATCTCGGCGTCGTCCGGGTGGGGCAGCACGGGCGGCTCGTAGACAAGCTCGCCGTCCTGCTCGATGGCGGGCGGCGGTTCGGGGGCCGGAACGGCCGCCCATTCCTGCGACAGCTCGGCGCCCTTGGCGTTGTTCTCGGCGCCGATGATGATGTCGCCGATCCACATCTGCCAGGCGACGAACAGCAGCACGAGCGTGCCGGCCGTCAGCAGCAGCTCACCGAGGACGCTCGTGAAGGTCGCCCTCGGGCGCGATCGGCGCGCTGCGCGGCGCGATCGGCGCGAGGAGCCGTGTTCGTGCATAGGGAAAGTCTATTCACCCGGGCTAGACTGACTCGCATGGCACGATCCCGCGTACCCGAAGAGCCCGTCGACCGCCCCGAGGGCACCGATGAGGCCCCCAACGCTGTCTGGTTCAAGCCCGTCATGGTCGGCTTCATGCTGCTCGGGCTCATCTGGATCCTGGTGTACTACATCTCAGGTTCGCGCTTTCCGATCCCCGGCCTCGACGCCTGGAACCTCGGCATCGGCCTGGGTATCGCGCTGATCGGCTTCCTGATGACCACACGCTGGCGCTGACCAGCATCCGCTTCTTGACACGAGGCCCCCTCACGAACGTGAGGGGGCCTCGTGCTATCCCCAGAAAGTTGTTAACAACGGGGGAGAACTGTGAATAACACCGGTGTAATTCTCCCCATCTGTGGAGAGTCCTGTGGATAACTCCGTGTAAAACCTGCGGATGCCGCGCAGGACTCAGCCGAAGATGCCCGCGGCGATCAATGCCGGCGGCACGAACGCGGTGATCCCGATCAGCACGACGACCAGCGCCACCAGCAGCCAGATCTGTGCGGTGCGCTGCTGCCGCTGCCGCGTGCGCGTGAAGATGTAGGCCACGGCGGCACCGACGAGGGCACCACCCAGGTGTGCCTGCCACGAGATGCCGCCGACGAACAGTCCGAACGCGAAGTTGATGCCGAGGACGACGAGGATGCCCGTGACGTTGGCGCCGATGTGGCGGCCGATGATCAACAGCGCGGCCATCAAACCGAAGACGCCACCCGATGCACCGACGGTGAGCGTGTTGGGTGCCAGGCATGCGACGGCGACAGAGCCACCGAACCCGCTGATGAGGTACAGGCTCAAGAAGCGCCAGCGCCCCAGCATCGGTTCGAGCGACCGCCCCAGCATCCACAGCGCGAGCATGTTCAGGCCGAGGTGGATGAAGCCGCCGTGCAGCAGCATCGCGGTGAGCATGCGCCACGGCTCGAACGGGGCACCCGACAGGTCGGGGTAGAGAAAGGCCGGCGCGAAGATGAGCGCGCGTTGGATGTAGCCGCCGATGACCGGAACCATCTGCAGCAGGCTGACCGCCGCGGTGACGGCGATGATCGCGTAGGTGACGAGCGGACGCCCGTCAGCGGCGATCGATCCGCCCCAGCGGCGCTGCGCCCGACGCTGGGCGGGCGCGCGCGCCTTGCGCTCGGCCTTCATGCATTCCGGACAGATCACACCGACCGGTGCCTGGGTCTGGCACTCGGGGCAGATCGTGCGCATGCATCGCTGACAGAGCACGAAGCTCTGCCGATCCGGATGCCGGTAGCAGAAGTTCTCGCGGTTCTGCGTGAGGTCTGGCGAGGTCATCCGGATCGGCTCGTGCTCTCGTCAGGCCGCGACGATGTCGATCGACTGCAGCACGACCGGCTCGACCGGGCGGTCGCCGGCACCGGTGGGAACGGCCGAGATCGCGTCGACGACGGCCTTCGAGGCGTCATCGGCGACCTCGCCGAAGATGGTGTGCTTGCCCATCAGCCACGGCGTCGGGTCGGTGGTGATGAAGAACTGCGAGCCGTTGGTGCCCTCGGCCTGACCGGTGATCGCGTTGCGACGCAGGCCGGCGTTGGCCATGGCGAGGATGTACGGAGCGTTGAAGTTCAGCTCGGGGTGGATCTCGTCGTTGAAGTTGTAGCCGGGGCCGCCGATGCCCTGGCCGAGCGGGTCACCGCCCTGAATCATGAAGTTCGGGATGATGCGGTGGAAGATGACGTCCTTGTACAGGGGGCCTTCACCGGGCTTGCCCGTGGCGGGGTCGGTCCAGTCCTTCGACCCATCGGCGAGGCCGACGAAGTTCGCGACCGTGTTGGGCGCGTGGTCGCCGAACAGGTTGATGACGATGTCACCGTGGTTGGTGTGCAGGGTTGCGACGTGAGAAGCGTGAGCCATGGCTCCATTGTCTCAGAGCGACTCTGGAACAAGCCGCGTATCGTGTACGCCTACAGCACATCCACAAGACTGTGCTGTCGTTCAGTCTGTTCTGGTTAGATGAGTGCTGAACGGACTCCGACCGACGGGAGAGCAACGTGAACCTCAGCCGTAAGCGCAAGAAAGAACTGCGCCAGCTTCAGAAGAACGCCGGCCGACTCTGGGAATCGCAGCAGGTTCTCGTGGCCGATGCCGCAGACATCGCACGCGAGGCCGGACGCCAGCTCGGCAACTTCAACCGTGAGCAGGTCGTGCCCGCGATGCACGACTCCTACGAGCGCCACGTCGCTCCGACGGTGAACCGCGGCAAGAAGGTCGTCGATGAGCGGGTCGTCCCGATCGTCGGCGGCGTCGTCGGCACCGCCCTTTCGGCATGGGATGTCGCGAATCAGAAGCGGCACGTGCTGACCGGTCGGCCCGTCCCCGTGGCCGTGCCCGAGAAGAAGGGCCTGGGCCTCGGCTCGGTCATCGCCATCGTGCTCGGTGCCGCTGCCGCCGTGGGCGTTGTCGTCGCCGCATGGCAGGCGCTGCGTGCCGATGATGAGCTGTGGGTCGCTGACGACCCGCTGTCGCCGCCCAACGTGTGACATCCGATCCGCACCGCAGGGTGCGCGACGCTGCGACCGCTCGCGGTCTCGAGATCGAGATCCGCGAGCGGCCTGACGCGCGCAGTCTGCACGAGGCCGCTGAACTGCTCGGACTCACGCCGTCCGACATCGTGAAGACCCTGGTGGTCAAGAAGTCGGACGACACGTACTTGTTCGCGTTGGTGCCCGGCGGCAGGTCGATCTCGTGGCCGAAGCTGCGCGCCGTCGTCGGCGTCAACCGGCTTCGGTTGCCGGAACCCGACCTCGCACTGGCCGCGACCGGCTATGAACGCGGCACGATCGTCCCGATCGGCAGCACGGTCGACTGGCCCGTATACGTCGATGAGACGGTGCTCGGCCGACGGGTCGCGATGGGTGCCGGAAGTCATGGCTTCAGCCTGTTCGTCGACGCGGATGCCCTCGTGCGCGCCTACGACGCGACGATCGCCGACATCTCCGTCCCGGAGTGATCTCGGTCGTCAGCCGTGCAGTACACGCCCGGCGCCGATGACGATCTCGCGCGGAACGACGCGCACCAGGGCATCCATCGGATTCTCGGCGTCGACCAGAACCACATCCGCGCGCGATCCCGGCGTGAGATCAGCGCGCTCCACGCCCGCGAACGGAGCGGCGGCCGACGTCGCCCGTTCGACCACGCGCCGCAGGTCCTCGTCACGCACGATTCCTCCGCCGCGCGCGTGCTGCCACGCAATGCCCATCACGTCCCCCGTTCCGTAGGGACTCCACAGATCGCGGATGCCGTCGGTGCCGAGTCCGTAGCGCACGCCGGCGTCATCGAACTCGTGCACGCTCAGCTGCGGCATCCGCACCGGTGCGACGGTCGTCATCGTCACGTCGAGCTCGGCCATCGTGTGCAGCAGATCGCGGCGGCGCACAGCATCCACCTCGACGATGGCGAAGCCGTGCGCGATATTGACCCTGCCCTGCAGACCGAGGCGCTGCGTCCGATCCAGAATCAGGTCGAACTGGAACGCCCCGAGCGATCCACCGTCGTGCAGGTGGATGTCCAGGCCACACCCGTGCTCATCCGCCAGCGCGAAGATCGCATCGATCTGCCCCACCGGGTCACGGTCGATGCCCGCCGGATCAAGACCACCGATGTGCTCCACGCCGGCGCGCGCGGCGTCGGCGAGCAGCTCGAGCACTCCCGGCCTGCGCAGCACTCCGTCCTGCGGAAACGCGACGATCTCGCACGCCAACGCCCCCTGGTACGCCGCTACGGCCTCGCGCACGGCGTCGATGCCGCGCAGACCGATGCCCGTGTCGACGTCGACGTGCGTGCGCATGGCGGTGGTGCCGTGCCGCGCGAACTGTTCGAGCACCTGGGCGGTGGTCTCGACGCTGGGAATGCCCAACTCGTCGCGGCGGGCGCGCTCATGGCGGATCCGTCCGTCGGTGCCCGGCTCTCCACCGTAGGACTGCCACGGGTGGCCCCACCACGACTTGTCGACGTGGGCGTGCGCGTTCACGAGCCCGGGCAGGGCGAGCATGCCTCGGCCGTCGATCTCTCCGTGCGCGGGCGCGCGGTCTTCGGCGGGAACGACGGCGGTGATCAGGCCGTTCTCGATGAGGATGTCGCTTCGGTCACCGCCCCACGGGCGGATGTTGCGGACGGCGGATACGGCGAGCAACGACGAGTGCATCCCACCATCTTGCGGCACGGCGGGCGCGGGAGTCGCTTCAGAGGATCTGCGCCATCCGCAGCGCCGTGTCGACGAGCCGGACGCGCTGCAGTTCGGCGACCTCGTCGAGAGTGAACCAGGCCGCCATATCGGTCGAGCCGTTCTTCTCGAAGCGCAGGGTGCCTCCGATGATCCTGGCGCGGTAGACGATGCGCAGGGTGTGCAGCGGCGTGTCCATGTCGTCTCGGCGCACGCGCCGTGACGCGGGAATCACCCGGGAGTGGATGCCGAGCAGTTCGGTCGGCTCGATGTCGAAACCGGTCTCCTCGCGCAGTTCCCGGCGCACGGCGAGTTCGGGATCCTCGCCCGCCTCGAGGCCTCCGCCGGGCATCGTCCATGCGACGCGACGGCCCTCGACCCACCGCGCCAGCAGGATGCGACCGGCATCGTCCGTGACGACCCCGTACGCCGCTACCCGCAGATCCATCTGTTCACAGTAGTGCGCGGATCGATCACCTGTCGATCAGCGCTCAGTGCACGACGGCGGTCACCGTCGCGAGTCGCTGCAGCACCTCGTGGCTGATCGAGCCCAACAGGAAGCGACGCACGGCACCGTGACCGCGGCTGCCGACGACCGTGAGGTGCGCGCTCTCGGCGAGCTCGTTGATGATCACCGACGGGAAGCCCTCAGCGACGGCCTCTTCGATCTCGAGACCCGGGTACTGCGAACGCAGGCCGGCCAACGAGAGCGACAGCGCCTCACGGGCGCTCTGCTCCATGCCCTCACGGTAGGCCTGCGGCATCACCATCAGCGCGTTGCGGGGTACCGCGATGGGCGTCCAGACGATCAGCGCGGTGAGCGGCTCGCCGAGTCGGTCGGCCTCGGCGGCGGCGAAGGCGATGGCCGATTCCGAGACGGGGGAGCCGTCGACCGCGACGACGACACCGGAGCGCTCCCCGGTGATGTCGAAGTCGGGGACGACGACGACCGGGCTCGACGACGCGGCCGCGATGCGGATGCCGTGCGAACCACGGGCAGGTCCCTGTCCCGGCCCCTGGTAGTCGCTGCCGATCACGAGCAGGGCGGCGTCCTTGGACGCGTCGATGAGCGTGTGAACCGGGTCGCCGGTCTCGATGCGCGTGGTGACGGTGAGACCATCGGATGCGATCCGCTCGGCCTCTTCGCGGAGCAGTTCGTCCGCGGCTTCTCTGGCGGCCTGCAGCACGGCTCCTTCACCGATCATGCCGACGGCACCACCGACGACGTTGATCAGTTCGAGCTGCTGCTTGCGTGCCACCGCACGTGCCGCGGCCCAATCGACAGCACGGCGGCTGCCTGAGGCCCCAGTGACTCCGACGACGATCTTCTCAGTCATTTCCGTCTCCATCCGCGAGGACTTCCACTCTATTGATTCCGCGGGGATTCCGGGCGCCGTACGCCCGTGGATATCAGGCGATCAGTTAGCGGCGAGATACTCGGCGCCGGGTTCTTCGACCGTCTGCCTCGGGTGTGGGACGGGCGTCGTAAACGAAGAAACCCCCGTGCGAAGCACGGGGGTTTCTACTGTGGAGCCTAGGAGATTCGAACTCCTGACATCTGCCTTGCAAAGGCAGCGCTCTACCAACTGAGCTAAGGCCCCGTGCGGCACGGTCACCGCGGGGATTCCGCGAACGGAGTGGGGCTACCAGGACTTGAACCTGGGACCTCTTCATTATCAGTGAAGCGCTCTAACCGCCTGAGCTATAGCCCCGTCAACCTTGAAGACTTTACCCGAAGAACACGGGAGAAATCCAATCGGACGCCGAGAGGATGAATCCCGGGCGCGCCGCGAGTCGAAACCCGCGGCGCGCCCGTCACTGATCACCCCTCGTGGAGGTTCACCGAACCCGCCGAAATCGAGACCCGCACCCGGTTCGTGCTGTCCGGGTCCTGACGCAGTTCACTGCTCAGGTCTCCCGCCGACACGTCCTGGCGGACGTCGTAGTCGCCGCGCGGAAGCGTCAGCGTCACATCGCCCGCCGACACATCGATCGTCACCTCGGAAGGTGCGGTTCCGGTCAACTCGGCATCGATCCGCCCTGCAGCCACGTCGAAGCCCGCCTCATCGACGCCCTCGAGCTCGACACTACCGGCACCGGCGTTCAGCGAGAGGTCCAACGATTCGGCTGAACCGAGCAGTTCCATACGTCCCGCATTGACCTGCGCCTCGATCTCATCGAAGTCCCCATTGGCGAACAGCGCACCGGCGTTGAGTGTGAGATCGGCGTCGATGCCCTTCAGCGTCTCCGGCAACAGCAGGGTCACCTGGTCACCACCATCAAACCAGTCTCCGCGCAGCCAGTCCGGCGAGAGCCACCCGAGCCACGACGGTTGTGGGGTGCGCACCACGAGCTCTTCGCCGCGCGTGCGCAGCGTCCACCCATCCGTGGATCCCTCATCCGCACGCAAACGTGCGTCGTCGCCGTCGTAGAACTCGATGGTCAGGCCAGCCGCATCGACCGTGGCATCCAGTCCCTGTACTCCGCTGATGTCGACGTCCCTGACCTCCGACACCGGTGCCATGGCACCCACTGCTGCGACCGCAGCCATGGTCCCGCCGCTGATCAGCACCACTCCACCGACCACGGCCAGCACGATCGTCACCGCTTTGCTCGCCATCACTGGCCTCCCTGTTCTTTGCCATTGTTCGTGTTGTCGATGTGCGCGAGCGCCGCCAGCACCCGACGGTTGCCGTCCGCCGGGTCGAGCCCGAGCTTCTGGAAGATCGACGTGATGTGCTTCTCGACGCTCGCCTCACTGAGGAACAGCAATCCGGCGATCGCGCCGTTCGACTTGCCCTCGGCGATGAGCGCAAGCACCGTGCGCTCCCGTTCGGTGAGCCGCAGCATCCGCTCGTCGCGATTGCGACGCGTCAGCAGCTGCGCGACCACCTCGGGATCCAGCTCGGTCGCGCCCGCCGCGATCCGCTCCACCGATCCCACGAAGTCACCGACGTCGGCGACACGATCCTTGAGCAGGTACCCGAGCGCGCCACCCTGCGCGGCGATCAGCTCGCTCGCGTACCGCTCCTCAACATACTGCGAGAGCACGAGCAGGGGGAGTGTCGGATGCCCGGCGCGCAGCGCCAGAGCCGCACGGATGCCCTCGTCGGTGAACGACGGCGGCAGGCGCACATCGAGAATGCACAGATCGGGTGCGGTCTCGACAACGGCATCCAGCAGTCCGTCCGTATCGGGCAGAGCCGCGACCACCTCGTGACCGGCGTCTTCGAGCAGACGCACCAGCCCCTCACGCAACAGCACGGAGTCCTCGCAGATCAGGATGCGCATGGCACCGTCACCTCCAAGCTCGTCGGACCGCCCGCGGGGCTCTCCAGGCGGAACGTTCCGCCGGCCGCCAGCACCCGGTTGGTGATGCCGTCGAGGCCACCACCGGGCTGCACCTGGGCACCACCCAGTCCGTTGTCCTCGACACGGGCCCACAGACCGTTGTCTCGACTACGCACCACGACACGGCACTCGCTGGCGCGCGAATGCTTGGCGGCGTTGGTCAACGACTCGGCGATCGCGAAGTACACGGCCGCCTCGGCGTCCCGGCATCCGCCCACCGCACCCGGCTCGATACGCACGTCGAGATGCACGGGGATGTGTGAGCGCCCCGCCAGCGCCGACAGCGCCGCGTCGAGTCCGCGATCGTCCAGCACTGAGGTGTGGATGCCACGGGCCAGCTGCCGCAGTTCAGTGATCGCCGCCTTCGTCGAGGTGTGTGCCTCGCCGATCAGCTCCTTGGCCGCGGCGGGATCATTGTCGATCTTCTGCTGCGCCAGGCCGAGGGTCATGCCCACCGATACGAGCCGGGGCTGGACGCCATCATGCAGGTCACGTTCGATGCGGGTGCGTTCCACCTCGGCGGCGCGCACAGCGCCCGCGCGCTGCGCGCTGGACGTGCGCACCTGCGCGGTCAGCTCGGCCTCACGGTTGGGAACCACCAGAGCACGGCTGATGACGCGATGCAGCAACGCGAGGCCGACGATCGCGGCGCCCGCCGCGAGCACACCGAGGATGCCGACGAACGGCGCCCACGCGGAGTGGATCACTGCGCCGAACGGCCCCGGGGTGGTGTCCTGTCCGGTCAGGGGCGACAACGCGAAGAACGCTGACCAGATCATGCCCCCGAACAGGCGGATCACCAGCGAACCGGCGATGCAGGCGAGTGTGAAGTTCGCGACCGCGCGCCACATCGGGCCGCTGATCGACTGCCGTGCGAGAGATCCGAGCCAGCCGCTGAAACCGGGCTTGGCGAACGCGCGCCATCTCAGATCAGGCAGGTCGATGTCGTACAGCGTGCTCACGCGACGCACTTCGAACCAGGCGACGCCGAACAGGCCGTACACCACACCCACGAGAACGATCGCTCCGATACCGAAGGCGAACAACAGCCCGACACCGACGCCGAGAGCGCCCGCCAGCACACTGATGACCCCGGTGCCGATGGCACCGAGAGCGGCCAGCTCAAGGATGGTGAGCAGAATGCGCAACGGTGGCGTGTTGCCGTCCTTGGCCTGGGCATCGGCCACGGGCGGTGCGGGTGCCGGGGGAACCGGCGGCACCGGTGGCGGCGGGGGAGACGGATTCGTGGTCATGTCAACAACGCTACGGTCGTTCGTCATTTCCCGACACGGGGCCAGCCCGAGAGCCCCATTCGGGTTTTCCCTACCCTTCGGGCTGTGATCGGGGCCGAACTCGGCCATCATGGGGGCATGAGCGCTACGCATCCCGCCGAGCCGCACGGAGCAGGTCTCGGTCAGAAACTGAACTGGTTGCGCGCCGGAGTGCTCGGCGCGAACGACGGCATCGTCTCGGTGGCATCCCTCGTGGTCGGTGTCGCCGGCGCGTCGACGGACTCGGCGCCGCTGTTGATCGCGGGAATCGCCGGCCTGGTCGGTGGAGCCATCTCGATGGCCCTCGGCGAGTACGTGTCGGTCAGCAGCCAGCGCGACAGCGAGCGTGCACTGATCGCCAAGGAGCGCGAAGAGCTGCGCACGATGCCCGAGCAGGAGCTCGATGAGCTCACCGAGCTGTACCGCCAGCGCGGTCTCAGCGAAAGTACGGCCCGTCAGGTGGCCACCGAGCTCACCGAGCACGATGCTCTCGCGGCGCACCTCGACATCGAACTGGGTATCGATCAGCATGATCTGGTGAACCCGTGGCACGCGGCGATCTCGTCAGCCATCTCGTTCACCATCGGCGCGCTGCTGCCGCTGCTGGCGATCCTGCTTCCGCCGCCCGAACTGCGCGTGCCCGTGACCTTCGTCGCGGTGCTGCTCGCCCTCGCGTTCACCGGGGTGATCTCGGCGAAGGTGGGTGGCGCCTCACCTGTGCGAGCAACCGTGCGCCTGGTGGTCGGAGGCGCATTGGCGCTGCTGGTCACCTGGGTCATCGGTACCCTGCTGGGTACGACCGGAGTCGTCTGACCCCCGAAATCGCCGGCTCGGCGGGTTTACTCACGCGGCGGGGTTCAACCCCGCTGCGTCAGTTCGACATGAAGCCGACGAGCAAACCGCCGGTCACCTTGACCGCGAGATTGTAGATACCGGCGATCACGGCGCCCAGCACCGTGAACACGATCAGGTTCAGGATCGACACGACCGCGCCGAAGGCCATCACCTGCGGCAGACCCAGCAGGCTCTCGAGGTCGACGCTGCCGTCGGTGAGTGTCGTGAGGATCTCACCCGCCTGCGCGATGACATTCGTCGCCTGCAGCACCATGAAGATCAAGAAGAACGACACCATGGTCACGATCGCCAGGGCGACCGCCCCGAGGAACGACAGCTTCACGGCAGACCAGAAGTCCACGTAGACCAGGCGCAGGCGAACCTGCTTGCCGGCGGTCTTGCGGGTGGACTTCTTCGCCAGCTTGTCCGCGACTGTGCTCATGTGTCGTTGCTCTCTTCAGATCAGGCTTCGGGGGTCTCGGGGCTCGGGGCTTCGGGTGCCTCGCCCTCGTTGTCGTCTTCGGCGACCACCCGCTCGCTGTTGCGGGCGACGGCGAGGATGCGATCCCCGTTCGTCATGCGGGCGAACACCACTCCCATGGTGTCGCGACCCTTGGCGGGCACCTCGGCCACGGCAGAGCGTACCACCTTGCCGCTGGACAGAACCACCAAGACCTCGTCGTCCTCAGAGACGATCAGACCACCCGCGAGTTCGCCCCGCTCGTCGCTCAGCTTGGCGACCTTGATGCCGGTTCCGCCGCGCTTCTGCACCTTGTACTCCGACACCGAGGTGCGCTTGGCGTAGCCACCGTCGGTGACGGTGAACACGTACGAGTCCTCGTCGACGATGGATGCTGACAGCAGGTGATCCTGGTCGTCCTTGAACTTCATACCCCGCACACCCTCGGTCGCGCGGCCCATCGGGCGCAGCGCATCGTCGGTGGCGTGGAACCGCACCGACATGCCCTTGGCGCTGATCAGCAGGATGTCCTCGTCGGCGTCGACCAGCTTGGCGCTGACCAGCTCGTCGTTCTCGCGCAGGCGAATGGCGATGACGCCGCCCTGGCGGTTGGTGTCGTAGTCGCTGAGGCGCGTCTTCTTCACCAGACCGTCGTGGGTGGCGAGCACCAGGTATTCCTTGGCCTCGTAGTCGCGCACGGCGAGCACCTGGGCGATCTTCTCGTCCGGCTGCAGCGCGAGCAGGTTCGCCACGTGCTGGCCCTTCGCGTCGCGGCCGGCCTCGGGCACCTCGTAGGTCTTCGTGCGGTACACGCGGCCCTTGTCGGTGAAGAACAGCAGCCAGTGGTGCGTGGTGGTGACGAAGAAGTGCTCGACCAGGTCGTCGGCGCGCAGCTGCGCACCCTTCACGCCCTTGCCACCGCGGTGCTGCGACCGGTAGTTGTCGCTGCGCGTGCGCTTGATGTAGCCCTCGCGGGTGACGGTGACGACCATCTCTTCCACGGGGATGAGGTCTTCCATCGACATGTCGCCGTCGAAGCCGTGCAGGATGTGCGTGCGGCGCTCGTCGCCGAAACGGTCGACGATCTCGGTGAGCTCGGTGCGCACGATGTCGCGCTGGCGGGCCTCGGTGGCGATGATGTCCTTGTAGTCGACGATCTTCGCCTCGAGCTCGGTGGCCTCGTCGATGATCTTCTGGCGCTCCATCGCCGCGAGACGACGCAGCTGCATCAGCAGAATGGCATCCGCCTGCTTCTCGTCGATGGTCAGCAGCTCGCGCAGCCCCTCGTTCGCCTCGGCGACCGTGGGCGAGCGACGGATGAGCGCGATGACCTCGTCGAGCGCGTCGAGCGCCTTCAGGAATGCCTGCAGGATGTGCATGCGCTCTTCTGCCTTGCGCAGGCGGTACATCGTGCGGCGCACGATCACGTCGAGCTGGTGGTCGAGCCAGTGCGTGATGAAGCCGTCGAGGGCCAGCGTGCGCGGGACGCCGTCGACGATCGCCAGCATGTTGGCACCGAAGTTGTCCTGCAGCTGGGTGTGCTTGTACAGGTTGTTCAGCACGACCTTCGCGACCGCGTCGCGCTTGAGCACGACGACCAGGCGCTGTCCGGTGCGGTCCGAGGACTCGTCACGGATGTCGGCGATGCCGGTGATCTTGCCGTCGCGAGCCAGCTCACCGATCTTCACCGCGAGGTTGTCGGGGTTGACCTGGTAGGGCAGCTCGGTGATGACCAGGCACGTGCGCCCCTGGATCTCTTCGATCTCGACGACGGCGCGCATCGTGATCGACCCGCGTCCGGTGCGGTATGCCTCGTGGATGCCCTTGGTGCCGAGGATCTGCGCGCCGGTCGGGAAGTCCGGGCCGGGAATGCGCTGGATCAGGCCCTCGAGCAACTCCTCGCGGCTGATTCCGGCGTTGTCGAGTGCCCACAGCGCCGCGGCCGAGACCTCACGCAGGTTGTGCGGCGGGATGTTCGTCGCCATGCCGACCGCGATACCGATCGAGCCGTTGACCAGCAGGTTCGGGAACCGCGCCGGCAGTACGTCGGGCTCCTGCGTCTGCCCGTCGTAGTTCGGCGAGAAGTCGACGGTCTCCTCTTCGATGTCTCGCACCATCTCGAGCGCGAGCGGAGCCATCTTGGTCTCGGTGTACCGGGGCGCGGCAGCGCCCATGTTGCCGGGGGAGCCGAAGTTTCCCTGGCCGAGCGCCAGCGGGTAGCGCAGCGACCACGGCTGCACCAGACGCACGAGGGTGTCGTAGATCGCCGAGTCACCGTGCGGGTGATACTGACCCATCACTTCGCCGACCACACGCGCGCACTTCGAGAACGACTTGTCGGGGCGGAATCCGCCGTCGTACATGCCGTAGATCACGCGGCGGTGCACGGGCTTGAGTCCGTCGCGCACGTCGGGCAGCGCACGACCGACGATGACAGCCATGGCGTAGTCGAGATAGCTGCGCTGCATCTCGGCCTGCAGGTCGACCTGGTTGATGCGGCCGTGCTCGTGGGCCGGCTCGGGGCGTTCTTCGTCAGTCATGAGTGTCTTTCAGTTCCGGTCGTTCACGTACGAGGCGACGCGCTCAGATGTCGAGGAAGCGGACATCCTTGGCGTTGCGCTGGATGAAAGTGCGTCGAGACTCGACGTCCTCACCCATCAGCACGCTGAAGATCTCATCGGCCGTGGCCGCGTCGTCGATGGACACCTGACGCAGCGTGCGCGTGGTGTGGTCCATCGTGGTCTCCCAGAGTTCCTTGGCGTTCATCTCGCCGAGACCCTTGTAGCGCTGGATGCCGGCATCCTTCGGCAGGCGCTTGCCGTTCTCCTGCCCGTAGGCCATCAGCGCATCGCGCTCCTCATCCGAGTACACGTACTCGTGGGGCGAGTTGGTCCACTTCAGGCGGTACAGCGGCGGCATCGCGAGATACACGAAGCCCGCCTCGATGAGCCCGCGCATGTAGCGGAACAGCATCGTCAGCAGCAGCGTCGTGATGTGCTGGCCGTCCACGTCAGCATCCGCCATCAGGACGATCTTGTGGTACCGGGCCTTCTCGATGTCGAAGTCCTCACCGATGCCCGTGCCGAAGGCCTGGATCATCGCCTGGACTTCTTTATTGGCCAGCGCCTTGTCGAGTCGCGCGCGCTCGACGTTCAGGATCTTGCCGCGCAGCGCCAGAATCGCCTGCGTGTGCGGGTCGCGACCCTGCACGGCCGAACCGCCTGCCGAGTCACCCTCGACGAGGAAGATCTCGCTGATCGACGGGTCCTTGCTGGTGCAGTCCTTGAGCTTGTCGGGCATCGCGGCCGACTCGAACACGCTCTTGCGTCGTGCGGTCTCGCGCGCCTTGCGTGCCGCGATGCGGGCGGTGGCCGCATCGATCGCCTTGCGGATGACGTTCTTGGCCTGCGCCGGGTTGCGGTCGAGCCAGTCGCCGAGCTGTTCGTTGACGATCTTCTGCACGAACGTCTTCGCCTCGGTGTTGCCGAGCTTGGTCTTGGTCTGCCCCTCGAACTGCGGCTCGCCGAGCTTGATCGAGATGACCGCCGTCAGTCCCTCGCGCACGTCATCACCCGAGAGGTTGTCGTCCTTCTCTTTGAGCAGGTTGTTCGCCCGCGCGTAGCGGTTGACCAGGCTCGTGAGCGCAGCGCGGAATCCCTCTTCGTGGGTTCCACCCTCGTGCGTGTTGATCGTATTGGCGTACGTGAAGACGTTCTCGTTGTACGAGGTCGTCCACTGCATGGCGACCTCGAGCGAGATCTTGCGCTCGGTGTCCTCGGCCTCGAAGTCGATGATCTCTTCGCTGACCGGCTCGGCCTTGCGCACCTTGTTCAGGTACTCGACGTAGTCGACCAGACCGCGCTCGTAGAGGAAGTCATCGGACGGCTGCTTGCTGATGAGCGCGCCCTCTTCTTCGACCTCGTAGGCGGATGCCGGACGCTCGTCGCTGAGCGAGATGCGCAGCCCCTTGTTGAGGAACGCCATCTGCTGGAATCGCGTGCGCAGCGTGTCGTAGTCGAACTCGACCGTCTCGGTGAAGATCTCAGCATCCGGCCAGAACGTGATCGTGGTTCCGGTCTCGTCGGTCGCCTCGCCCTGCTCGAGCGACTGCTGCGGGGTGCCACCATCGGCGAAGCTGTGCCGCCAGACGTAGCCCTTCTGCTTGACCTCGACCTCGAAACGGGTCGAGAGCGCGTTCACGACCGATGACCCGACACCGTGCAGACCACCCGACACGGCGTAGGCGCCGCCACCGAACTTGCCGCCGGCGTGCAGGATCGTGAGCACGACCTCGACGGTCGACTTCGTGGGGTCAGAGGAGTGCGGATCGACGGGAATACCGCGACCGTTGTCGACCACACGCACGCCACCGTCGGCGAGCAGGGTGACACGGATGCGATCGGCGTAGCCCGCCAGCGCCTCATCGACCGAGTTGTCGACGATCTCATACACCAGGTGGTGCAGGCCTCGAGGACCCGTCGAACCGATGTACATACCGGGACGCTTGCGGACGGCCTCCAGCCCCTCGAGGATCTGGATCGAATCCGCGCCGTAATCGCTGGGCGCCTGCCCGTTCGCGGTCTCGGGGTTCGTCGAGCGCTCGTTGTCGTCGGCAGGTGTTTCAGACGTCATCAGAGGTAGATCTCCACACTTCGAAAGGTCGCTGCCATTCTAGCGGGTTTCGAGCATCGAGATGCGGCTCTAAGGCCGTGTGGGGCGTTCTGAGCGCTTGAGGGTGCGCGCGTGATGCCCTACCCGTAGGTGTCCCGTGGGCCGCGTCCGGGCACCACCCGCGGTCCCCACTTCCATGACGGAACGTCCGGTCCGATGAACCGCAGGTTCTGCACACCGGCATCCGGATACCGATTCGTGATCTCGGTCATGATGACCGCGCGCATGAACTGCAGGTTCTTCGCCCACGCCGTCGAATCGCACTTCACTGTGAGTACCCCGCGCTCGAGCGACACCGGTTCGGAGTGCTTGGCGGTGTCTGCCCCGGCCAATTCGGCCCACTGGCGTACGAGATCCTCGGCGGCGAGCGTCTTCTCCCAGCCCGAATCGCGCGTGAGCTTGGCGAGAACGTCGCCGAGCGTTCCCGGATCCCGCCCCTTCGTGAACGGGGCGTTGTCATCATCGACGACGAGACGCTTCTTGCGCTTCCAGTTCGTCGAACTCGGCTTGAGTCCACGCAGGCGCAGATAGGTGGCGACCGTCTCCGGGGGTTGCGGATCAGTCATCGGCATCCTCCCTCTCGTCTGTGTCCCTCTCATCGGTGATCGTGCCGGCGCTGATCCGCACCACGTGACGGTGCAACGCCTCGGGGATGTCGGCTTCGACCGCGGCGGTGACGATCACCTGCTCGTATCCGGCGGTCAACGCCGCCAGGCGACGCCTGCGGTCGGCATCGAGCTCGGCGAAGACATCATCGAGGATGAGCACCGGATCGCCGGCCGGGGACTCGGAACGCAGCAACTCCGCCGAAGAGAGCCGCAGAGCGAGCGCCACCGACCACGACTCGCCGTGCGAGGCATACCCCTTCACCGGCAGATCGCGAACCCGCAGCAGCAGGTCATCGCGGTGCGGGCCGACCAGGGTGAGACCCCGCTCGATCTCTTTCGCGCGGCGCTGCTGCAGCGCGGCGCGGAACATGGTCGGGATGTCGCCCTCGTCGGATGCCGGTGCATCGGCCGCGGAATCGTCAGCATCCGGATCCGCGCCGCGCACCGACAGCGCCCACTCGAGCTCGGGCTGGTGATCGGCGCCGGCGATGGCCGCATACGCCTCGGTCAATGGACCGCGCAGATCCGCGGCGAGGCGCAGCCGCGCATGGATGATCTCGGAACCCAGCGCGACCAGTTTGTCGTCCCACACGTCGAGGGTGCTCAGCCCTTCGCCACGCACACCGCGTGCACGAGCGGATTTCAGCAACGCCGTTCGCTGGCGCAGCACCCGGTCGTAGTCGGCGATCACACCGGCCATGCGCGGGGTGCGCTGGATCAGCAACTGATCGGCGAAGCGTCGTCGGGACGACGGGTCGCCGCGCACGATCTGCAGATCCTCCGGGGCGAACAGCACCACGTGCGCGTAGCGCGGCAGCTCATTGGTCTTCGACGGCGACCCGTTGATGCGAGCCCGGTTGGATCCCTGTCGATTGATCTGCACTTCGACAAGAACGGTGCGCTTTCCATGCGCCAGCCGGGCGCGCACAACGGCGAAATCCTTGTCATCTCGCACCATCGGCGCATCCGACGACACCCGGTGGGACCCGAGCGTCGCGAGAAAGACGATCGCCTCGGCGAGGTTGGTCTTGCCTTGCCCGTTGCTGCCGACGAGCACGTTCGGGCCGCGGTGCAGTGTGAGGTCGGCGGTCGCGTAATTGCGGAAATCGACCAGGTTCAGGTGCTCCACAATCACCGCATCAGCCTACCTTCGGCGACCGACATCGGCCCGGCGGAATCGTTGGGCGGGCTCGAGGCCTCAGCGCAGCAGCAGGTTCGGCTGCAGCAGGTACTTGAACGAGTCAAGACCCGCCTGGTCGACCGAGGTCTGGCTGGTGACCAGCACGGGGCTGAGCTTGTTGGCGTTGTCGCTCGAGGTGAACGTCACACGCGTGAACTCGCTCTTGACGGCGCCGAGCGCCTCGAGGAGGTACTGCGGGTTCAGACCGAGCGTGACCTCGTCGCCGCCGTTGAGGTGCGCGTCCACCGATTCGGATGCCCGTGCCTGCTCGCTGCCCGAGGCATCCATCGTCACGCTGTCGCTGCTGAAGGTGAAACGCAGCGGGGCGGACCGATCGAGCACGAGGGCAACACGGCGGACGGCCTCGACGAGGTCGGCGGTGTTGATCACGGCGTAGTGGTCGGTCTGCTCGGGGAACAGTCGCCGGACCGGCGGGAAGTTGCCCTTGATCAGCAACGAAGTGACGGTCTTGTTGCCCGCCGTGAACGCGATGATCTCGCGGTCGCCACCGCCCGAGAACGAGATCTCGATCGTGCCGGCGTGCGCAAAGGTCTTGCCGACCTCGGTCAGGGTACGCGCGGGAACGAGCGCGGTCTGCTCTGCCTCGGCGCCGTCCCACGGCACGTCACGCAGCGAGACGCGGTAGCGGTCCGTCGCGACCAGGCTGAGCGTCTGTCCGGAGACCTCGAGCTGCACACCGGTGAGCACGGGGGTGACATCGTCGCGCGATGCGGCGAAGGCGACCTGAGCGATCGCGGTGCCGAACTCTTCGGCGGGAACGACACCTGTTGCACCAGCGACCTCGGGGATCGAGGGATATTCCTCTACCGGCATGGACGCCAGGGTGAAGCGTGCAGACCCGCAGGTGACGGCGATGCCGCCATCCTCCTCGACAGCGATCTGGATCGGAGCGTTCGGAAGCCGACTCGCGATGTCGGAGAGCAGGCGCCCGTGCACGAGGATCGTGCCCGGCTCATCGACTGTCGCCTCGATCGTGGTGCGCGCGGATGCTTCGTAGTCGAAGGCCGAGAGCGTGAGTCCGTTCTCGTTCGCCTCGATCAGCACTCCCGCGAGGATCGGCTGCGGATTGCGCTGCGGAAGCAGCTTGACGACGAAGGACACAGCCTCGCTGAACACATCGCGGTTGACCTGAAACCTCACGGGCGCTCCCTCGTTGCACATCTGCGCTTGCGGTGGGCCCACCGCAAGCCATCCCATGCTAGCCGCACGCTGTCGGCGTGACGCTACCGATCTGCGAGCGGCTCGAGGGATCTGTCCACATCCGTCCGGTGATCGAATCACCCGAATTCACTGAAAATCTCTTAACGGTGTTAACAACTGTGGATTCTGTGGATAACTCGGTGGATAGCGCTCGAGAGTAGGAAACTACAGCCGTGTGACTTGTGGAAACGCTGAGGAATCCGCGGGATTCGGGGGAACCCGGTCTGAGGCCTCGAGCTCGAGTTATCCACAGTGCGTTGCGAAACGGGCATCCGAACGTCGAGTTCTGCACAAGTTATCCACACCCACTGCGGATAACTACACGTTAACCGCGTCCGGACAGGCGTTTCGCGGGATCAGCGACGGCTGATCTGGGTGGTGATGTCGGTCACCTGGTTGTAGATCGAACGACGCTCCTTCATGAGCTCGCTGATCTTCTTGCACGCGTACATGACGGTGGTGTGATCGCGGTTGCCGAACAGCTGACCGATCTTCGGCAACGACAGGCTCGTACGCTCACGGCACAGGTACATCGCGATCTGCCGGGCCGTCGCGATCTGCTGCGAGCGGCTCGAGCCGTACAGGTCATCGACCGTGAGCTTGAAGTACGCCGCCGTCGCCGTGATGATGTCGGTCGGCGAGATCACGTTGTCTTCGGTCGTGTCGACGATGTCGCGCAGCACCGTCTGGGCCAAGGCGATATCGAGCGAGGACCGGTTGAGGCTGGCAAACGCCGAGACGCGGATGAGTGCGCCCTCGAGCTCTCGGATGTTCGACGAGACGACGTTGGCGATGTACTCCAGCACCTCGTCGGGGATGTGCAGCGACTCGCTCTGCGCCTTCTTGCGAAGAATCGCGATGCGGGTCTCGAGGTCGGGCGCCTGGACGTCGGTGATCAGACCCCACTCGAATCGACTGCGCATGCGGTCTTCAAAACCCGTGAGCAGCTTCGGCGCGACGTCGCTGGTGATGACCACCTGCTTGTTGTGGTCGTGCAGCTGGTTGAACGTGTGGAAGAACGCTTCCTGCGTCTCGGCGCGACCCTGCAAGAACTGAATGTCGTCGATGAGCAGGATGTCGACCTCGCGGTACCTGCTCTGGAACGCGGCACCGCGGTTGTTCGCGATCGAGTTGATGAAGTCGTTCGTGAACTCCTCGCTGGAGACGTACCTGACCTTCACTCCCGCGTACAGCGACTGCGCGTAGTCACCGATCGCGTGCAGCAGGTGCGTCTTGCCCAGGCCGGAGTCGCCGTAGATGAACAGCGGGTTGTACGCCTTGGCCGGCGCTTCGGCGACCGCGACCGCGGCCGCGTGCGCGAAACGGTTCGACTGACCGATGACGAAGTTGTCGAAGGTGTACTTCGGGTTGAGACGCGATTCGTGCCGCACCGGGGTCGGATGCTGCTCGATCGGCGACTCGACGCGAAGCGGCTCCGGTGTCGTGAAGTCGGGAACGCTGATCGGCGCCGTGGGCTGGTCGGCGAGCTCATGGTTCACGACCGTGCGGTACGAGGTGACCTCGTTTCCGCTCGCTGAGAGCGCCTCCATCAGCGGAGCGCGCAGACGCTTGTTGATCTGCGCGGCCGTCAGATCGTTCGGCACATCGAGATAGAGAACGCCGCCCATGACGCCGGCCGGAACGACCAGGCTCAGGAAACCGTGCAACTGCGGGCTGACCCGCTCATCGGCGGTCAGCTTCTCGAGCACCGTCGACCAGATCGGTACATCGGGCTGTTCTGCTGCGCTCATGGTGCTCCGGGCGAGGTTGTGGAAAGGTCGCCTTGAAGCGTGATCTCCCCCTGTGGATAACGATGGATGCAACGGTAGTCACCGAAGGCCCGAACGGCAAGCCGTCCGCGGAAATACGCGGATCTTCCTGAGATGGAACGCGTTTCCACAGTTGTGGATAATGGCTGTGCGTAACTCTCAGTGCCGATGGCGGTCTTCGCACACGATTTGCTCTGTGCGTCGGCGAGTCGTACCCTTAATCGGTTGACTTATGCCTAACGGCAGTACCCCCTGTCTCCGGATGTCTGATACCGGTGACACCAGTCCCGGAGTGATTCCATGAGCAAGCGCACTTTCCAGCCCAACAACCGTCGTCGCGCCAAGAAGCACGGCTTCCGCGCCCGTATGCGTACCCGCGCCGGCCGCGCCATCCTGTCGGCACGCCGCGCGAAGGGCCGCACCGAGCTCTCGGCGTAACGCCCAGTGCTCGCCCGACCGAATCGTCTGACCCGCGGCGCTGACTATCGTCAGGCTGTTCGCCGGGGCACACGATGCGGCGGTCCGCGACTCATCATCTCGGTGCTCGTGAGCACCGACGCGCGGCCCCCTCGGTTCGGGTTCATCATCAGCAAGCAGGTAGGAACCGCTGTGGTTCGCAACACCGTTCGTCGACGGCTCAAAGCCGTGTGCGCGGAGTTCGTCGACATGGTTCCTGAGGGCACGGATGTCGTCATCCGTGCCCTTCCTGCGTCTGCGACCGCCGAATTCTCCTCGCTGCGGGCAGACGTGGCACGCTGCCTGAACAAACGGTTCGCCGATGCGGTGAGCTTATGAGCGCACTGCCCTCCTACGCCTTCGGAACGGCGCGGTTCCGGGCATCCGATCTGTTTCGAGGTCTGCTGGTGCTGCCGCGTAACGCGGTGCTTGCGTTCCTCGTCGTGTATCGGGCGATCATCTCTCCGCTGTATGGCGACGTGTGCAGGTATTACCCGTCCTGTTCCGCGTACGCTGTAGGAGCGGTGCAGCAGCACGGCGCCGTGTGGGGAGCGATGCTCTCGGCATGGCGCATCCTGCGTTGCAATCCCTGGAGCAAAGGCGGCGTTGACGACGTCCGCCCGCACGCTCACTTCCGATACGACTTGACCGCCCGTGGTTTCGTCGTACCTGCTCGAAAGGACTGAACAGTGGGTCTTGACCTCCTGCTCGCAAGCACCCCTGCCGCCGAGGACTCCGGCGGTGGCTTCGACCTGTTCGGTGCCATTCTCTGGCCGCTGAAGTGGGCCGTCGAGCTCATCCTCGTCGCCTGGCACTGGCTGCTGACGGCCGCCGGCATGCCCGAGGCCGACGGGATCACCTGGGTGCTGTCGATCGTCGGTCTGGTGATTGTGGTTCGCGCGGCGGTCTTCCCGCTGTTCGTGAAGCAGATCAAGAGCCAGCGGAAGATGATGGAAATCGCTCCTGACCTGCGAAAGGTTCAGGAGAAGTACAAGGGCAAGAAGGATCAGCTCTCTCGCGAGGCGATGAGCCGCGAGACCATGGCCCTGTACAAGAAGCACGGCACGACGCCAATGTCGAGCTGCTTGCCGCTGCTGGTGCAGATGCCGATCTTCTTCGCGCTGTTCAGCGTGCTGCGCGACGTCAAGATGCACGCGGAGGCCGGGGTCGGTGGTGTCGGGCTGCTCAGCCCCGAGCTGACGAAGCAGTTCTTCGATGCGACGCTGTTCGGTTCGGTGTCGCTGCACGAGACGCTGGGCGAGGCCTGGTCGGCTGGGAACACGCCGGCGATCGTGCTGCTGGCGATCCTCGTCGTCCTGATGATCGTGTCGCAGTTCTTCACCCAGCTGCAGATCATCTCGAAGAACCTCTCGCCTGAGGCCAAGACTGGCCAGGCGTACCAGATGCAGAAGATCATGCTCTATGTGCTGCCGCTGGGCTTCATCTTCTCGGGTGTTTTCTTCCCGCTCGGTGTCGTCATGTACTGGTTCGTCTCGAACCTGTGGACCATGGGTCAGCAGTTCCTGGTCATCCGCGAGATGCCCACGCCGGGATCCGAGGCGGCGAAGGCGCGTGAAGAGCGCCTTGCGCGCAAGGGCAAGGCCATCAACGCCGAGGGCAAGATCGTTCCGATCGAGGTCGTGCGGGCAGAGGAGCAGCGCAAGCTCGAAGAGATGGAGCGCGCCAAGGCGGAGGCTCCCAAGCGTGAGCAGCCGATGAGCAAGAAGCGTGCCAAGAAGAAGGGCTCGAACTGATGACCGTTGAAGACGTGAAGACCTCGTCGGTTCCCTCGGTGGAGGATCTCGAGCGTGAAGGGGATGTCGCAGCCGACTTTCTCGAGGAGCTGCTCGATATCGCCGACATCGACGGTGATCTGAACCTCGATGTGCGGCAGGGGCGGGCATATGTCTCGGTTGAGGCCGAGAGCGAGGGGCTTTCGGTACTGTCGGCCCCCGACACCGTGCAGGCTCTGCAGGAGCTCACTCGCCTCGCCGTGCAGAACAAGACGGGCTCGTTCTCGAGGATGATCCTCGACATCGGTGGTTCGCGCGACACGCGTCGCCGGCAGCTCGAGGCCTTGGTTGACGCTGCGGTTGTGAAGCTTGATGGCGGTGCCAGCCAGGCATCGCTGCCGTCGATGTCGAGCTACGAGCGCAAGGTCGTGCACGATATCGTCTCGGAGCGTGGGTTGGTGTCGGAGTCCTACGGCGAGGGAGCAGACCGCCACACGGTCATCACCCGTCGGTGATGTTTCACGTGAAACGGTGATGCGCATAGCCGCCCCGGTCCCCGGTCATTGAACGGTCCCCTTTTCCGGTCATTGAGCGAGCGAAGCGAGACGAAATGACCGGAACCCCCAGCACCGCCCCAACTCCCGGTCATTGAGCGAGCGAAGCGAGACGAAATGTCCCACACCCCTGAACCTGAACCCTCCGTCGCCGCGGAGCTCTTCGGCGCACGCATTGATCTTGCGCGTCGTTTCACCGATGCGTTGGTCGCTGAGGGGGAGACGCGCGGCCTGATTGGCCCGCTCGAGCTGCCGCGCATCTGGACGCGTCATGTTCTGAACTCTGCGATCGCTGCGCCGTTGTTCAATGGCTCGGTTGCTGATGTCGGTTCCGGTGCGGGGTTGCCGGGTCTTGTGCTCGCGATTGCTCGTCCGGATGTCCATTTCACGCTGATCGAGCCGATGGAGCGTCGGGTGGCGTGGCTGACGGAGCAGGTCGATGCTCTGGGACTGGATAACGTACGTGTGATGCGCGCTCGTGGCGAGGATGTCGGACTGGAGTTCGATTCCGTCACGGCACGTGCGGTGAGTGCACTTCGTACGTTGATCCCGATTACTGCTCCGTTGGTGAAGGACGGCGGTGAGTTGATCTTGCTGAAGGGGCACAACGTGCCGGCCGAGATCGATGCCGCTCAGAAGGTGTTCAAGAAGTTCAAGGTGTCGGACGCCACAGTGGACGTGCTCGGCGAGGGAGTGCTCGCCGAGCCGACGCGTGTGTTCCGCGCTCGCGTCCGCGCGACCCCCGGTCGTTGAGCGAGCGGAGCGAGACGAAACGCAAGTACGTGAGCGGATCTCTCCTCGGTCGTTGAGCGAGCGGAGCGAGACGAAACGCGAACACCACTAGCGCCCCCGAAATCCTCGCTCTCCCCAACTCCACGTTTCACGTGAAACATCCACAGCTCCCGTGATCTCGACATCGCCGTACTCCCCGGTGCGCATAGTGTCCGAAAATGATCGGATACACCTATGTTCTCCGCTGCTCGGACGGCACGTTCTACGTAGGCAGCACCAAAGACCTTGATACCCGAGTGCAGACCCACGCGCAGGGGTTGGGGAGTGACTACACGTCCTGCCGGCTACCGGTGACGCTGGTTTGGTGGGCCGAGTTCGATCGCATTGATGAGGCGTTTGCTCTCGAGAAGCGAATGCAGGGGTGGAGTCACGCGAAGCGTCTGGCGTTCATGGAGGGAGGCTACGACGCGATCAAGGGCTGGAGTGCACGCGAACGTGCTCTCCGCCGCGGTGGCGCCTCCGGTCGTTGAGTGAGCGAAGCGAGTCGAAACGTGCGCGACTACTGGGGGCGCAGATTTCGACTCGGTGCTTCGCTCCTCGCTCAATGACCGGTGGTGGTGTTTCACGTGAAACGGGTGCCGGTACTGAGTTCCGCAGTGTGGCCGGAAGTGACGCCGCGGTCGTTGAGCGAGCGGAGCGAGTCGAAACGCACACCCTGCGGTGGCGTTCATTTCGTCTCGTCGCTTCGCTTGTCGCTCAATGACCGGGTGGTGTTTGACGTGAAACGGCAGCCATCGCCGGGCGTCTGCGGAGAGGTTTGACAGGGGAGGGGACTCGGTCGTTGAGCGAGCGGAGCGAGTCGAAACGCATCGCAACGGGCGGCGGGCATTTCGTCTCGTCGCTGCGCTCCGCGCTCAATGACCGGGTGAGAGGACTCGGACGTTGAGCGAGCGAAGCGAGTCGAAACGAGTATCCCTCGAGGGCGCAGGCTCATTTCGTCTCGGTGCTGGGCTCCTCGCTCAATGACCGGGTGGTGTTTCACGTGAAACGCG
>NZ_JBKFTM010000002.1:0-221273 GCF_046507855.1 Microbacterium sp. 2216-1 | reverse complement strand
CGGTGGTCACGGTCGTTGAGCGAGCGAAGGGAGTCGAAACGTGCGCCCTGTGGAGGCGGGCATTTCGTCTCGTCGCTTCGCTCCTCGCTCAATGACCGGGCGAGAGGACTCGGGCGTTGAGCGAGCGAAGCGAGTCGAAACGAGTATCCCTCGAGGGCGCAGGCTCATTTCGTCTCGGTGCTGCGCTCCTCGCTCAATGACCGGGTGGTGTTTCACGTGAAACGCGCGGTGGTCACGGTCGTTGAGCGAGCGAAGGGAGTCGAAACGTGCGCCCTGTGGAGGCGGGCATTTCGTCTCGTCGCTGCGCTCCTCGCTCAATGACCGGGCGAGAGGACTCGGACGTTGAGCGAGCGAAGCGAGTCGAAACGAGTATCCCTCGAGGGCGCAGGCTCATTTCGTCTCGTCGCTGCGCTCCTCGCTCAATGACCGGTGGTGTTTCACGTGAAACGGCAGCCATCGCCGGGCGCCTGCGGGGAGGTTTGACAGGGGAGGGGACTCGGTCGTTGAGCGAGCGGAGCGAGTCGAAACGTGCGCCCTGTGGAGGCGGGCATTTCGTCTCGTCGCTTCGCTCCTCGCTCAATGACCGCACGCACGGTCGTTGAGCGAGCTGCGCGAATCGGAACGCATTGCAGCGGGCGTCGGGCATTTCGTCTCGTCGCTGCGCTCCTCGCTCAATGACCGGGCGAGAGGACTCGGACGTTGAGCGAGCGAAGCGAGTCGAAACGAGTATCCCTCGAGGGCGCAGGCTCAGTTCGTCTCGTCTCGTCTCGTCGCTTCGCGCCTCGCTCAATGACCGGGTGGTGTTTCACGTGAAACGCGCGGTGGTCACGGTCGTTGAGCGAGCGAAGCGAGTCGAAACGCATCGCAACGGAAGTCGGGCATTTCGTCTCGTCGCTTCGCTCCTCGCTCAATGACCGGGCGAGAGGACTCGGACGTTGAGCGAGCGAAGCGATTCGAGACGAGTATCCCTCGAGGGCGCAGGCTCATTTCGTCTCGGTGCTTCGCTCCTCGCTCAATGACCGGGTCGGAGCCGCGCTCAAATGACCGAAGCAGACAGCTGCCTCGGTTAGAGTGGATGACGGTCCCGAAAGGAGTCGATGTTTCACGTGAAACCATCCGACAACGCATCGCCGAACACCGATCTCGGGATGGATACCCCGCTCGCGCGGGAGCTGGCTGATCTGGCCTCCCGACGCAAAGCCCTCAGCAAGGTCAAGGTCTCCTTCGACGGTGACACCCGAATCTTCACGGTGTCGAACCAGAAGGGCGGAGTCGGAAAGACGACGACGACCGTCAACCTGGCATCCGCACTTGCCGAGCTCGGCGCAAGAGTCCTCGTGATCGACCTTGACCCGCAGGGCAACGCCTCCACGGCACTGAGTGTGACGCACACCGCCGAGACCGCCAGCATCTACGACGTGCTGATCAACGACCAGCCATTCGGCGAGATCGTCCAGCCGAGCCCCGAGTCGCCGAACCTGTTCTGCGCACCGAGCACCATTCATCTCGCCGGCGCTGAGATCGAACTGGTGTCGCAGGTCGCGCGTGAGTTCCGCCTGCGGCGCGCGCTCGAGATCTACCTGCGTGAGAACCCGAAGGACGTCGTGATCATCGACTGCCCGCCTTCGCTCGGACTCCTCACGATCAACGCCTTCACCGCGGCGACCGAGGTGCTCATCCCGATCCAGTGCGAGTACTACGCGCTCGAGGGCCTGAGCCAGCTGCTCGGGAACATCCAGATGATCCAGAAGCACCTCAACCCCGACCTCACCCTCTCGACGATCCTCCTGACGATGTATGACGCCCGCACGCGTCTGGCGCAGCAGGTCTCCGACGAGGTACGCGCTCACTTCCCGCAGCAGATTCTCGACGCCGTGATCCCACGGTCAGTGCGCGTCTCGGAAGCTCCCAGCTTCGGACAGACCGTCATCGCGTACGACGGCACATCTGCCGGCGCGGTCGCGTATCGGGAGGCAGCAGTGGAAATCGCTCAGCGGGGTCAGCAATCCGCTCAGAACAAGGGAGCATGATGGCCAAACGCACTGGACTCGGACGGGGCATCGGCGCGCTCATTCCGACAGCAGATCAGACCGAACGCCCGGTCGACGTGTTCTTCCCCGGCAACGTCAAAATCGCGACCGAGACGGTCGCTCCCGACGCCGCGGATGCCAAGACCAAGGCAAAGACCGCGCGTCCGGCCAAGACCTCGGATGCTACAGACGAGACCGCCACAGACGCCGACGCCGCCCTCGCAGAGATCCCGGGCATCCGCCTGATCCAGGTCGACCCGAAGCTCATCGTCCCCAACCCCCGCCAGCCGCGCACCCACTTCGACGAGGACCACCTCGCTGAGCTCGTGCACAGCGTCAAGGAGTTCGGCGTTCTGCAGCCCGTCGTCGTTCGCCGCAACAGCGGTGGCGAGTACGAGCTGATCATGGGGGAGCGGCGCACGCGCGCCGCACGCGAGGCCGGCCTCGAGGCGATCCCCGCAATCGTGCGCGAGACCGCCGATGAGGATCTGCTGCGCGACGCACTGCTCGAGAACCTGCACCGTTCGGAGCTCAACCCGCTAGAAGAGGCCTCCGCCTACCAGCAGCTGCTCGAGGACTTCGGGATCACGCAGGAAGAGCTGGCCACTCGCATCGGTCGGTCGCGCCCGCAGATCAGCAACACCATCCGTCTGCTGCGTCTTCCCGTTCCGGTGCAGCAGCGTGTTGCTGCCGGTGTGCTCTCGGCCGGCCACGCACGCGCGATTCTCTCGGTCGACGACCCTGAGCAGATGCAGCGTCTGGCCGACAAGGTTGTGAACGAGGATCTCTCGGTGCGTGCCACCGAGGCGGCGGCGAAGAGCCTTCCGGCCGATTCGTCGCGCTCCGTCAAGCCGAAGGCCGGCGCCCGCCGTGCATACCTCGACGAGGTGTCGACCAAGCTCGGTGACCGTCTGAACACCCGCGTGCAGATCGCGCTGGGCGCGCGCAAGGGCCAGGTCAAGATCGAGTTCGCCTCGATCCAGGACCTGAACCGGATTCTCGCCGAGCTCGGCGAAGAGGAGTACGGCAGCCGCTGACGCATCGCCCCCCGAGAACGCTCTTCCGTGAGCGGGTCGGCTCGGATAGTATCCGGGCACCTGCACACTGTCGATCGCACCGGGGGGAATGATGGCTGACGCAAGGCAACCTCACGCAAGGCAACCGGGCGCGATCCACGGCCGTGTGATCGGCGTCAGTATCGCCGCCGCGCTCGGTGGATTCCTATTCGGATTCGACACGGCCGTGATCAACGGCGCCGTGGATGCCCTGTCTGACGCCTTCGATCTCGGTGTCGCGCTGAAGGGCTTCGCCGTCTCGTCGGCGTTGATCGGTTGCGCACTGGGTGCCTGGTTTGCAGGACCCCTCGCAAACAGGTTCGGCCGCGTGCCGACGATGGTCACCGCAGCGGTGCTGTTCTTCATCTCGGCCATCGGTTCCGGCCTGGCGTTCGGTGTGATCGATCTGATCGTCTGGCGTGTGATCGGCGGCCTGGGTGTGGGCGCGGCGTCGGTGATCGCGCCGGCGTACATCGCCGAGGTGTCACCGGCGCGGGTGCGCGGCCGCCTCGGCTCGCTGCAGCAGCTCGCGATCGTGACGGGCATCTTCGTCGCACTGCTGTCGGATGCCATGCTCGCCAACTTCGCCGGGGGAGCGGCCGGTTCGTTGTGGGGCCTGCAGGCGTGGCGATGGATGTTCATGGCCGAGGCGATCCCGGCTCTCGTCTACGGACTCATGGCCCTGCGGTTGCCCGAGTCGCCGCGCTATCTGGTCGCGCGTGGCCATCTCGAGCGCGCCGGGCAGGTGCTCACGGATGTCACCGGTGAGATCGACGTCGGCGCGAAGATCGACGAGATCACCGGCACGATCAACACCGAGCGGCAGGAGTCGCTGCGCGACCTGCGGGGCCACCGTTTCGGACTCAAGCCGATCGTGTGGGTCGGCATCCTGCTGAGTGTGTTCCAGCAGTTCGTCGGCATCAACGTGATCTTCTACTACTCGACGACGCTGTGGCGATCGGTTGGCTTCGATGAGTCCGATGCCCTGACGATCACCGTGATCACGTCGGTGACGAACATCGTCGTGACGATCGTGGCGATCCTGCTCGTCGATCGCGTCGGTCGTCGCCTCATGCTGATGGTCGGATCGATCGGCATGGCGGCGACCCTGGGTTTGATGGCCGTGGCGTTCTCGTTCGGGACGGTGGATGCTGCAGGCGAGGTCGCGCTGGCCGAGCCGTGGTCGACGATCGCGCTGGTCTCGGCGAACGCCTTTGTGGTCTTCTTCGGGGCGACGTGGGGGCCGCTGGTCTGGGTGCTTCTGGGGGAGATGTTCCCGAACTCGATCCGCGCGGGGGCTCTCGCGGTCGCTGCGGCCGCTCAGTGGGTGGCGAACTTCTTCATCTCGACCACGTTCCCGGCCTTCGCTGAGATCGGTCTGACGTTTGCGTATGGCTTCTACGCGTTCTTCGCGTTGCTGTCGTTCTTCTTCGTGTACTTCAAGGTCGCCGAGACCAAGGGGCGCGAGCTCGAATCGATGACCGAGGAAGTGATCGTGCAACGCCGGGGTGCTCGTCATCGCGCGTAGGCTTGATGGGTGAGTGATGACTTTCCGCGCCGAGCCAGCCTAGAGGTGCTGCGCGCCGAGGCCGCCGATGAGCGGTCGGTGCTCGTGCACGAGCGTCTGCGCTTCGGTGAGGACCCGTGGGACTTCATGAGCGAGCTTCCCACGACCGACGAACTGGTCGTGTTGTTACTGCGCGCCGACGTCGCAGCCGATCAGGGCGGCACGATCGCGGACCGCGGATGGAACGACGGCGTCCTGCGCCGCATCGCGTTGGAGTACCCCGAGCTCAGTCCCACCGTGTGGCGGATGCTCGCCGCCTGAGCCGCGGTACGGCCTGCGCCACTGAACACGGACTGCGCCACTGAACGCCGAACGACAGCATCCGAGAACACGAAAGCCCGCCACCTCGAGAGGTGGCGGGCTTTCGTCGATCAGGGGAGGATCAGCCGATGAACGGCGCGAGATCCTGCAGGAGTGCGGGCTTGGGCTTGGCGCCGATGATGGTCGCCTTCACCTCGCCGCCCTGGAACACCTTCATCGCGGGGATCGAGGTGATCTGGTACTTCATCGCGAGGTCGGGGTTCTCGTCGACGTTGAGCTTGAGAATGGTGATCTTCTCGGGGTTCTCGGACTGGATCTCGTCGAGCACCGGTGCGACCATGCGGCACGGACCGCACCATGCCGCCCAGAAGTCGACCAGCACCGGACCATCGGCCTGCAGCACGTCCTGTTCCCAGGTGGCCTGCGTGGTTGCCTTGGCAGTCATTGCATCTCCTTGTTCGGTGTCACCCGGTCGAACGCCGGGCGTGGACGGAATGTTCCCGGCCTCAGCCGGCGAGGACCTCAGCGGCGGACGGCGTGGCTGCCGCAGCGTCTTCGAGGTCGGCGATGAAGTGCTCAGCATCTAGGGCGGCGACGACACCCGAGCCGGCGGCGGTTGCCGCCTGACGGTAGGTGGGGTCGATGACATCGCCGGCGGCGAAGATGCCCGGCACTGAGGTGCGCGACGAGCGACCGTCGACCCAGATCGTGCCGTCTTCGGTGAGTTTCAGTTTGTCGTGCACCAGGTGGGTGCGCGGGTCGTTGCCGATCGCGATGAACAGTCCGTCGAGCTCGAGGTCGCGCAGCGATCCGTCGACGGTCGAGCGCAGCTGCACGCCCGAGACGGCGTCGCCACCGAGCACCTCGGCGACCTCGGTGTTCCAGATGAACTCGATCTTGTCGTTCGCGAACGCGCGTTCCTGCATGATCTTCGAGGCGCGCAGGGTGTCCTTGCGGTGGATGACGTACACCTTCGACGCGAAACGGGTCAGGAACGTCGCCTCTTCCATGGCGGAGTCGCCGCCGCCGACCACGGCGATGGTCTTCTCGCGGAAGAAGAAGCCGTCGCAGGTCGCGCACCATGAGACGCCGTAGCCCGAGAGGCGCTCTTCGCCCTCGATGCCGAGCTTGCGGTAGGCCGAGCCTGTCGCGTAGATGATGGTGGATGCTTCATGCACGGCGCCACCGCCGAGCGTGACCTTCTTGACGGGGCCGTCGACGTCGAGCTCGACGACGTCGTCGTACACGATCTCGGTGCCGAACTTCTCGGCCTGCTCCTGCATCTTGGTCATCAGGTCGGGGCCGAGGATGCCCTCGGGGAAGCCGGGGAAGTTCTCGACATCGGTGGTGTTCATCAGCTCACCGCCGACCTGCACGCTGCTCGCGATCAGAAGCGGCTGCAGATTTGCGCGCGCCGCGTAGATGGCCGCGCTGAACCCAGCGGGACCGGAGCCGATGATGATGACCTGACGCATGTGCTCTCCTTGATCGCGGATGCTGGAATATCCGCACCGACTGGATAGAACCAATCGTAACCGCGCGACATTCCCGCCCGCTGGGTACGGGGAGAGCAGCTTCGGATCAGCGCGAGGGCAGGAAGCGGCGGGCGAGGCGCGTCACCGCTGACAGCTCGGGGGCGCGCAGCAACAGCAGGACGATGCCGTAGACGATGACGGCGGCCAGTCCGACCACGCCGGTGCCGACGGCACCCAAGAGCTTGTCGACAAGGGTGTTACCGGTCTGCCCGGCGGTCCAGCCCTCGCCGGCACCCATCAGCACGTACAGGCCCCACCCGGCGAAGCCGGCCGGGATCGCGGCGATGAAGAAGCGTCCGAGCGACAGCAGGGTCTGCGGCAGCTGAAGTCCGCCGAGGCGTTTGCGCAGGATCCAGATGGCAATGATCGTCTGCACGAGTCCGGCCAGCGACTGCCCCAGGGCGACAGCGGCGGCGAGCTGGCTGAGTGGGGCGACGGCGGCGGCGATGTACGAGAAGCCGATGATCAGTGCGACCTGCACGAGGGTGAACAGGAACGGTGTGCGAGTGTCGCCGTAGGCGTAGAACGCGCGCTGCACGATGAACAGCACCGACAACGGCAGCAGCCCGACCAGGTAGCAGACCAGCACGGGCGCGGCTTGTACGGCCTGCTCAGCGCTGTCGGTGAATATCCGGGTGGCGGGGACGGCAGCGACGGCCAGGGACACTCCCGAACCGACGACGAACAGCGACACGGCACGGATGCACTGGGCGACGTCGCTGCGCACCTCGTCGTTGCGCCCCTCGGCGGCGTGCTCAGCGATCTGGGTGAAGTACGGGGTGCCGATCGAGATCGCGAAGATCGAGTAGGGCAGCATGAACACCAACCAGGCGGCCATCATCAACGCCGTCGACGGGTGCTCGCCGGACGCGTCCGAGACGACCCGCGTCTGGATCAGGCCCGCGATCTGACCGGCGATGACCATCAGAAAGGTCCAGCCCGCGAGCCCCCCGACCTGTCGCAGGCCCACACCGCGCCAGCGGAAGTCGGGGCGCAGGCTGAGACCCGTGCGCCGCCAGGCGAACAGCAGCAGTCCTGCCTGTAGAGCAATGCCGAGCGTGGCTGTGCCGCCGAGCACGGCGATCATCGTCGGATCCCACGCGCCGACGGTGTTCTGGTTGCCGCCGAAGAGTGCGATGAAGATCAGGAACCCGGCGATCGAGATGATGTTGTTGGCGACCGGGGTCCACGTGTACGGACCGAACACCCGTTTGGCGTTGAGGGTCTCGCCGATCAGCGCGTACAGGCCGTAGAAGAAGATCTGCGGGAGGCACCAGTACGCGAACGCGGTGCCCAGTGCCAGCTGCTCTGGCGACCAGGATTCGACGTACAGCGCGACCAGCCACGGAGCGATGACCATCGCCAGGGCGGTGACGATGAGAAAGACGACGGTGCCGAGCGTGAACAGCTTCGAGATGTAGGCGCTGCCGCCGTCTTTGTGGCTGGCCGATCGCACGATCTGCGGGATGATCACGGCGGTGAGGATGCCGGTCTGGATGATCGTGAAGACGTTGTTCGGCAGCTGGTTCGCGACAGCGAACGCGTCGCTGGCCTGACCGATACTGCCGATCGCCGCGACGAGGACGATGGTCCGGATCAGGCCGGTGACGCGTGAGATCAGGGTGCCGGCTCCGAGGATGGCGCTGGCGCGGCCGAGACTGGTCATCGTTCTCCTGCGTCGTCGGTTGCGGGTTCGGCTTCGTCGGTAGCATCCGATTGTGTGCGCCGTCGGCGCACGGTGCGGATCGTTCCGAGCACGAGCAGCAGCGCGATCACGCCGCCGAGAATGCCAAGGCCGATGCCCTCCCAGTCGGCGCGCAGCGTGACGTCGGCGGTCGCCGCCTGGCCGATCGGGACACCAGTGGGGCTGGTGAGACGGAAGGTCACCTGCACGTCGCCGCTGGCGACGCGGGCCTCGATCGGGATGTCGACACGGGTGCTGCCCGCCGGGGGTGCCGTTACCTCGGTGACCGGTTGGATGTCGAGGCGCAGGTCTGACGGCGTGCCGAGCAGTGAGAGGTTCACGTCCCATGGCAGATCGTTGCGCACCCACACCGGCAGGGGCGCCGCAGACGTGAACAGCTGCACGGGCTTGGGCTGCTGGATGCCCACCGCATCGAGGGTGGTGCGCGCCCGCTCTTCCTGAGCAGCGACGGCGGCCGTGAACGCGGCGTCGTCCAGTCCGACCCCGATTGCGCGCAGAACGCGGATGCGGGTGGGACTGAGCAGTTGCGCGGGCTCGGTGAGAATGGTGGCGAACTCGGTGAGTCGCTCCTCATCGGCGAGCATCGCGTTCAGCCCGGGGACGCGGTCGATGGAATCGGCCCGCGTCGGCGTCGCGGATGACGGCGGCGCTGCCCGCAGCTCATCGAGCGTGACAGCGGGCGAGGCGAAAGCGCTGAGAGCCGCGCGCACGGCAGAGGGCGATCGCGTCTCGGAACGGTCGAGAGTCAGGATCGTGGGGGTCGCACCGCCGGCCGCGAAGAACAGGTGGCCGGCCGCGGCGGTGAGCTCCCGATCGAGCACGGCGGGATCGGTCGCCTCGACGGCGGCTGAGAGACGAGCGGATGCTGTCGCATCGGCGACCAGAGCGTCGTGACCGTCGACGGTCATGCGTCCTGCTGACGCACCGATGAACGACGTCGAGGGCAGGATCGTTGTGACGTCCTCGCCGAAGTAGTCGCCGAACACCGCCAGGTCGGCCGTGGTGACGTCTGACCGCGGCCAGAGCAGGCCCTGTTCGGCGCCGATGAGGGTCGTGAGCTGCTCGTTGTCGGGCAAGGTCGCTTCGGCATCCGCCGTGGACGTGGGCGCGGGGGTGGCGTCGACGAGCTGTTCCGCCGGCGGGAAGTCATCGGCCAGCAGCAGTGGAGTCAGGTCAGGGGTGGCGAGGGGCTCGGGCAACCCGGCGTGAGCCTGCACCGTGGCATCCGCGTCACCGAACTGCAGGGCGAACACTTCGTTCGGCAGCGCTTCGAGCTCGCTCAGCCAGCGTGTCGCGGTGTCGGGGGCCCGGGTTCCGAGAATCCGGATCGCGGCCGGGATCGCCGGGTCGATCGCCAGCACGGCGGTCGTGCCTGAGACCGCATCGAGCTGGCCGGCGAGGGCGCCACCCTCGGCGGTGAGCGCCGAGAGCTCGTCGGCAGTGAGCAGCGAACCGTTCTCGGGAGTCGCCGTGATCGGGACGAGGACGGCACTGTCGCGCCCACCCGATTCGGCGATCACCAGCACGGTGCTCGCGGTGAGGTTCCACTGTAGGGATTCTCCGCCGGCCACCGCCGTTGAAGCGCCCGAGAGCCGCGCCCGGATCGGATACACGCCCTCGTCGAGGTCGCCGAGTTCGACGGCATCCACGACGACGGTCATCGTGTCGGTCGTTTCCCGGTCGATGACCGGGGTCGGCTCGGTCGCCAGCGTATGGAACGTGCCACTGGTGGTGCCCTCGTCCAGCCAGTGATCCAGGGCCTCACGGTTGGTGAGGGCGTCGCGGCCGATCTGTAGGGCCACCGAGCCCGCGGTGAGTGTCGAACCGGTGTCATTCGCGAGGGTGATCGTGCTCACCAACGGGCCATCGGGTTCAATGGGCGTGCCCGATCCGGTCGACACCGAGAAGTGCACGATGGGGTCGGCCGGTGTGGGAGCATCCGTCTCGTCGTCGGCGGATGCCGCGGACGCGCCACCGAAGGCGAGGGTGCCGACGACGATCGCCGCGGCGAGGCGGCTCAACAGCCGGCGCGCGCGCGGGCGTGAGGCTTCGCGAGGGTGCGTCGTGGTCATGATCGGGGCCGTCGACGCCAAGGAAGCGGCGAGGACGACGCCCCCGAGTCTAGGCGGGAAGCCGTGCGAAACCCTGAAGGCGCGTAGAGTGACGCCCGTGCCGGACCACTCCCGCCCCCGCCCTGATCTCGTTCTCGCGCAGGCCCTCGCCGCCGATCTGGATGCCGCCGACTTCCGCTCGGATGCTTTGCGCACCTTGTGGGGGAGCGAGGCCGACGACGCGCTCGCCCGGGGGCTACGCGCACCGATCCTGCGGGCACTGGCCGACCGGGATGATCCGCTGTCAACGCTGGGCCGGTTCTGGGTGCTCGGGATGCCGCAGGCGCTTCCCGTCGTCGAGCGCGCGCTGCCGCGCACGGGGATCGACGGACTTGTGGCGATGGGGCTGGCCGCGCGGGAAGACGATCGGGTCGCGCCACTGGCGTTGATCACTCCGCAGTCGTTCGTGGATGCCGACGGCGTGGGCGAATGGTGGATCGCCAGCGATCTCGATGAGGGCGCGCTCGGAGGGGCACTGCCCGCCGATCACGTGCTCGGCGTGGGCGGTGCGTCGCGCACGCTGGCCGAACTCGTCATCCCGACGCCCGTGGAGCGCGCGCTTGATCTCGGCACGGGCTGTGGCATCCAGGCCCTGCTGGTCTCTCGTCATGCCGGCGCGGTTGTCGCCACCGACATCTCGGAGCGCGCACTGGCCTACGCCGAACTCAACGCCTACCTCAATGGTGTGCGCAACATCGAGTTCCGGCTGGGGAGCCTGTTCGAGCCCGTCGCGGGCGAGTCGTTCGATCTGATCGTCTCGAACCCGCCGTTCGTGATCACGCCGCGCGTCGCGGGTGTTCCCGCCTATGAGTACCGCGATGGCGGACTCATCGGCGACGCCCTGGTCGAGCGCTTCCTGCGCGAGGTGCCGACGCATCTCTCTCCCGGTGGGGTGGCGCAGCTGCTGGGCAACTGGGAGTCCTCCGCTGACGTGACGGGCCTGGACCGGGTGCGTTCGTGGGTCGACGATGATCTGGATGCCTGGGTGATCCAGCGCGAAGAGCTGAGTCCCCTCGGCTACGCCGAACTGTGGATCCGTGACGGCGGCACGCTGCCGCGCGACGACGAGTTCACCCGCCTGCTCACCGCGTGGTTGGACGACTTCGACCACCGCGGCGTGACCGCCGTCGGGTTCGGATACATCGTGCTTCGCCGCCCGTCGGCGGGGGCGGCGGTGCTGCGCCGGTTCGAGACGGCGGCGCAGCCGGTCACCGATCTCGGTCGGGCGCTCGGCCGGGGCCTTCAGGCGCACGACGCCCTCGCGCACGGTGTTCCCGAGCGACTGCTCGTCGCCCCCGATGTCACCGAGGCGCGGCACTTCATGCCCGGCGAGGATGACCCGAGCGTGATCGAACTGCGGCAGGGTGGCGGTTTCGGTCGCACGGTGCGGGTCGATCCGGCGCTCGCGGGGCTCGTCGGCGCGTGCGACGGCGAGCTCACCGTCGCGCAGATCGTCGCGGCGCTCGCCGACCTGTTCGAGGTGCCCTTGGCCGACCTGTGGGCTGATCTCGAGCCGCGTCTTCGCGAGTTGGTGCTCGACGGTTTGCTGCTGCCGGCGGAATAGCATCCGATGATCATGCGTTTGCATGAATCATGAAGGCGTTCGGATTTCTCTCGTTCGGGCACTACGGCGCAGTGCCGGGCTCGGCCACGCGCACTGCGGGCGACATGCTTCGGCAGACCATCGAGATCGCGCAGGGTGCGGACGAGATCGGTGTCAACGGTGCCTACGTGCGCGTGCACCACTGGGCGCGGCAGGCGGCCTCGCCCATGCCTCTGCTGACGGCGATGGCTGCACGCACCCAGCGCATCGAGGTGGGTACGGGGGTGATCGACATGCGGTACGAGAACCCCCTGCAGCTCGCCGAGGAGGCGGCCGCATTGGACCTCATCGCGGACGGGCGGATCGCGCTGGGCATCAGCCGCGGGTCACCCGAGACGGCGCTGCGCGGCTACGAGTCGTTCGGCTACGTGGATGCTGAAGACAGCGAGCGCGGCAGCGTGCTGGCCCGCGAGAAGTTCGACCAGTTTCTGCGGGCGATCGAGGGCGAGCGGATCGCACCCGGTGACCCGCGCACCGTCGGGGCCGGGCACTACCTGGCGATCGAGCCGCAGTCGCCGACCCTGCGCGACCACATCTGGTGGGGGTCGGGGTCACGCGCCACCGCCGAGACGACCGGCCGCATGGGGCTGAACATGATGAGCTCGACGCTGGTCACCGAGGCGACCGGGCAACCATTTCACGAGTTGCAGCGCGAGCAGATCGATCAGTTCCGTGCCGCCTACCGCCAGGCCGGCCACACCGGTGCGCCCCGGGTGTCGGTGAGCCGCAGCGTGTTCCCTCTGATCGACGACCGCGACCGCGCGTACTTCGGTCTGCGCAGTGCCGAGAACGGCGACCAGGTCGGTGTGATCGACGGCTTGCGATCGACCTTCGGCAAGACCTACGCGGCCGAGCCCGACGTTCTCATCGAGCAGCTCAAGGCCGACGAGGCCGTGATGGCGGCTGACACCCTGATGCTCACGATCCCCAACCAGCTCGGCCCGGAGTACAACCTGCACGTGCTGGAGGCGTTCGCAACACATGTCGCGCCCGCGCTGGGATGGCAGCCCAACACGGAAGGGCCTGTGCAGGGAGACACCATCAGGTGACGGCGATCTTCGCCGACACCCCCAGCAAGCGCCGTCGCGGGGAGGGGCGTGTGCCGGCCGCTATGACCGAGTTCCTCGCAACGCCTGGTGGGCGACGGCGTCGGGATCGGGCCGTCCGGCGACGAGCTTGACGATCGGTCCCAGCACGGCCCGCACGCTCAGTCGTCGAAGCGTGGTCTCACGCAGCCAGGCGAGTATTCGTCCGCGCCGGAACATGAGCCTCGCGAGCATCCGCGAATTCGACTGTGCCGCCTCGACGCGCGGCCGCTCCACCCGCTCCCATGCTTCGAGCAGTGCCAGCAGCGACTCGCGGTCGGCGTGCGCGAGCATCCTGCCCAGCATCCAAGCCGCCTCGATCGCCATCCCGGCGCCGATCCCGGCCGTGGGCAGGAAGCCCGCGGCCGCATCGCCGAGCAGCACCCCGTCGGGCAACACCCATCGCGCGGCGCGGGCGTCGTCGAGCCGCCACAGATACGGATCCGGAGCCGCCTCGATCGCTCGCAACGATGCCTCCAGACGGGGCCCGAGGGTATCGACCCGCCGCCGGATGGAGGCGGCGAACGCCGCCGGTCCGTCGGAGAGATCGGCGTCCGGGCCGCCGAGGAACACGCCCAGTCGACCCTTCACGGGGTAGGCGCCGAGGAAGAACCCGTTGCCCCAGATCTCTTCACCGAGCGTCGGGTCGCTGAGATCCTCCGCCCACCCGACCCAGCCCGACCAGCCCGTCCTGACCACCTGCGGCGCGGGTGAACCCAGCACAGACCGCATGTGCGAGCGGATGCCATCGGCACCCACGATCAGATCGAACTCCGCCTCACCGGTGGAAGCCCCGTCGCGGTCGACGAAACGGGCCGTGCGATCGATCACCTGCTGCACGGTGGTGCCGAACGTCACCGGGCATCCGCTTTCGGTCAGCACGTCGATCAGGGCTCCCCGTGAGATCCCGTTGTAGGAGCCGTAGACGCGCAGCAGGTCGCTCATCGAATCGGAGCGCAACATCGTGCCGCGGTGGGAACGGAACGCGTAGCGCTCCATGGGGGTGCCCGCGGCGAGATAGTCGTCGTGCACGCCGAGGTCGACGAAGGCCTGATCGACCGTCGGCATGAGGGCGAGCATGTAACCGGGGTGGTTCATCTCGGGCATCCGATCGACGAGCACCGGGTGCAGCCCATCCCGGCGCAGCAGTTGCGCGAGCGTGATGCCGGCGACGCCGGCGCCCACGATGAGCACTCTCAAGCGATCGTTCCGTTGCGCCGTGATCTGGGCGTCGAGCGGGGTATCGGTGAGCATGTTCCTCCTCTGGACCACCTGGTCCAGTGTTCACTGTACGCTCTCTGGACTGACTGGTCCAGTAGGCTGACCGCATGGCAACGCTCACCGGACACCACCGCGACCGCCTCATCGAGGCGACCGTCGCCGAGTTCGCCTCGGTCGGCTACGAGGGGGCGTCGCTGAACCGGATCATCCAGGCGGCCGGCATCAGCAAGAGCTCCTTCTACCACGCGGTCGGCTCGAAGGCAGAGCTGCTCGACGCCGTCGTCGAGACCCTGATCGCCGACGTGCGCACGCACTGGGTCCCACCGGCGCCCGAACTGTTCTCGGGTGCCGACTTCTGGCCCCGCCTCGACGCCGTGCTCACCGATCTCGGCGAGCTGGCCGCGGCCGATCCCGCGCTCGGACTGCTCGGGCGCATCTTCTACCTGCCCGCGGCCGGGGCCGTCGATGCGCGCACCGCTCTGCTCGACGCCGTGCACTCCTGGGTCGCCGAGGTGCTGCGGATGGGCGTGCGCACCGGAGCGGTTCGTGAAGACGTGCCCGTCGACGCCCTTGCCGCGGCGACCTTCGGCATGCTGCGAGGCCTGGACGAGTGGGCGCTCGGCGCGGGAGAGCCGCAGGCACCGCCAACCGCTCTGGATCACGCCACCGCACCGGGCCTGTTGTTGCGCGGAATGCTGGGGCGCCCTCAGCGGCCCGCCGGGGCCTGAGGACACCAGCCGGTAATCTGGAACCCATGCTCAATATGGCCGAGGGACTGTCCCGACTCGGCGCGCTTGCCGCGCATCCCGTCGTCGCCACCCTGTCGACGGCGTTCGCCGAAGCGGGCTACGAGCTCTCCGTCGTCGGTGGTCCGGTGCGCGACGCCCTGCTGGGGCGCGCGACCAACGACCTCGACTTCACGACCGACGCGCAGCCCGACGAGATCCTGCGGATCGTCACGCCCATCTCGACCACCCAGTGGGACATCGGCCGTGCCTTCGGAACCATCGGTGCGCGCGTGCAGAACCCCGGCGGTCCCGCCGAGCAGGTCGAGATCACCACGTACCGCGCCGACAGCTACGACGGCACCACTCGCAAGCCGGTCGTCGAGTTCGGCAACAGCATCGACGGCGACCTGCAGCGTCGCGACTTCACCGTCAACGCGATGGCCCTGCAGGTCACCCCGACCGCTGAGGGCACCGAGGTCGCGCCGGGACCGCGACTGGTTGACCCGACCGGCGGCGTCGAAGACCTGATCGGCGGCATCCTGCGCACTCCGATCGATCCCGACGTGAGCTTCGGTGACGATCCGTTGCGGATGCTGCGCGCGGCGCGCTTCAGCGCGCAGCTCGACTTCGCCCTCGACGAGGCCACTTTCGCCGCGATCGAGCGTCTGCGCGGCACGCTGAGCATCGTCAGCCCCGAGCGGATCCAGGGCGAGATCGTGCGGCTCATGCAGACCGACGACCCCGTGCGCGGCATCCGCGTTCTCGTCGATACCGGCCTGATCGAGCAGTTCCTGCCCGAGGTCAGCGCGCTGCGCCTCGAGGTCGATGAGCACCACCATCACAAAGACGTCTACGAGCACTCGCTGACCGTGGTGCGGCAGGCGATCGCGCTCGAGAAGAGCCGCAACCCCGACGCCGCCCCCGACGTGCCGCTGCGCCTGGCGGCGCTGCTGCACGACATCGGCAAGCCCCGCACGCGCAAGCTCGAGGCCGGTGGGGGAGTCACCTTCCACCACCACGATGTGGTCGGCGCGCGCATGGCGCGCAAGCGTCTGCAGGCGCTGCGCTTCGACGGTGACACGACGGATGCTGTCGCCAAGCTGGTCGAGCTGCACCTGCGCTTCTTCGGCTACGCCGAAGGGGCCTGGACCGACAGCGCCGTGCGCCGGTACGTGCGCGACGCGGGTGACCTCGTCGAGCGCCTGCACATCCTGGTGCGCGCGGATGTCACGACCCGCAACCGTCGCAAGGCGGCACGGCTCGCTTCGGCCTACGACGACATCGAGCGACGCATCGTCGAACTCCGCGAGCAGGAGGAGCTCGACAGCATCCGCCCCGACCTCGACGGAAACCAGATCCAGCAGATCCTCGGCATCAAGCCGGGCCGCGAGGTCGGCGAGGCGTACCGGTTCCTGATGGACATCCGCCTCGATGAGGGCCCTCTCGGCGCCGATGTCGCCGAGCAGCGCCTGCGCGACTGGTGGGCCGCGCGCGACTGATCCGCTCACGGCGCATTCACCGGCCGCGAAGCCGCTTTCCGACCTACACTTGAGCACACCGTCAGCGTTGATCGGAGTTCAGTGCCCTCACCTTGGTCGTCATCGCGTGAGAACCCGCCGGAGACCTCCCGGTTGATCATCGAGCGAGCCCATGAAGAGCTCGTCGCCGGTAATCTCGACGACCGCCGTCTCGAACAGGTACGCCCGTTCGTGCGGGCCTCATGGCAACGCGCCTGGCAGGACCGCGTGGGCGCCGAAGGTCTGCCGCCGTTGGAGTTCACGCCCGAAGCGCTCGAGACCTACCGCACCGGGCATCCGCTCGCCGGCGCGATCGAACTGATCCGCACCCTGCTGCTGCCCGGCGCCCCCGACGATTCGGGCGTGGTGGTCGCCGTCGGCGACCACGCCGGACGGCTGCTGTGGGTCGAGGGAGACCTTCAGCAGCGGATGCTGTCGGGCGAGATGGGTTTCGTCGAAGGGGCGAACTGGTCAGAGGCGGCCGTGGGTACCTCGGCCCCCGGCACCGCGCTGACGCTCGGAGAATCCGTGCAGATCCGACAGGCCGAGCACTACAACCGGCTCGTGCAGCCGTGGTCCTGCACCGCTGCGCCCGTGTTCGACCCCGAGACGCGTCGCGTGCTCGGGGTCATCGACGTCACCGGCGGTGACGAGGCGGTCACCCCGCAGGCACGGATGCTGGTGGATGCCACCGCTCGGGCCGTGGAGTCTGAGCTGATGGTGTCGCGCCTGCGGGCGCGGGCCCAGGGAGGCGACTCCCGAGGCAAGAAGCCAGCATCGGTGCGCCCTCGCCGCACCGTGCGCGAGACGCCGCAGCGCGTGCAACTGCACGTGCTGGGCCGCGACCGGGCGCGCCTCGACGTGAGCGGCGCCGACACCGAGATCGTCATCGACCTCAGCGCGCGCCACGCCGAGATCCTGCTCATGCTCGCCACTCACCGGCAGGGACTGTCGGCCGACAGGCTCGCCGAGCTCGTCTACGGCGAGGGGTCGACCGCCGACACCCTGCGCCCCGAGATGGTGCGCCTGCGCAAGGTGCTCGAACGCATCTCGCCCCAGCTCGTGCCGCAGTCGCGCCCGTACCGCCTGCCGATCGCCCTCGACACCGATGCGCAGAACGTGCTCTCACTGCTCGATCGTGGCGCCCACCGGGTAGCACTGTCGGCCTACCGCGGCCCGGTGCTACCCGACTCCGAGGCGCCGGGAGTGATCGAACTGCGCGAGAGCCTGCGGGGCGTGCTGCGCGAGACGATGCTCACCGAGGCCAGCGTCGAGGTGCTGCTCGCGTACGCCGAGATCCCCGAAGGCGCATCGGATGCCGCCGTGCTGCGCCTGTGCCTGGAGATGCTGCCGGCGAGGTCGCCGCGCCGTCCCGGGCTGGTCGCCCGCATCGAGAAGCTCGACCGGGCGTAGCGCCCGCCGCGGGCATCCGACGCATGCAACCCGATGCAACGTAGCGCATCGGCGTGCAACGTGGCCGGGCGTAGGTTTCTTCGCACAGGGACCCGCGGCGCTGACGCCGCCTTGTCGAAGGAGACACCATGACCATCGTCGAAGAGACCTCATCGACCTATGCCGCACCCGGGCAGGCCGGGGCCATCGCGAACTATCGCGCCCGCTACGGGCACTACATCGGCGGAGAGTTCGTCGAGCCGCTCAAGGGGCAGTACTTCGAGAACATCAGCCCCGTCAACGGCAAGCCGTTCACCGAGGTCGCCCGCGGAACCGCCGAAGACGTCGACCGTGCGGTCGACGTGGCCTGGCAGGCATTCGCGAGCTGGGGCAAGACCAGCCCCGCCCAGCGCGCTGTGGTGCTGAACAAGATCGCCGACCGCATGGAGCAGCATCTCGAGAAGATCGCCGTCGCCGAGACCTGGGAGAACGGCAAGCCCGTGCGCGAGACGCTCGCCGCCGACATCCCCCTCGCGATCGACCACTTCCGTTACTTCGCCGGCGTGCTTCGCGCGCAGGAGGGCGGCATCAGCCAGCTCGACGAGAACACCGTCGCGTACCACTTCCACGAGCCGCTCGGCGTCGTCGGCCAGATCATCCCGTGGAACTTCCCGATCCTGATGGCCGTGTGGAAGCTGGCTCCCGCCCTTGCCGCCGGCAACTGCATCGTCATCAAGCCTGCCGAGCAGACCCCGGCATCCATCCTCTTCCTGTTCGAGATCATCGGTGACCTGCTGCCGGCCGGCGTCGTCAACATCGTCAACGGCTTCGGCATCGAGGCCGGCGCCCCGCTCGCCCAGCACAAGCGCATCCGCAAGGTCGCCTTCACCGGCGAGACCACCACGGGCCGCCTGATCATGCAGTACGCCTCGCAGAACCTCATCCCGGTCACGCTCGAGCTCGGGGGCAAGTCGCCCAACGTGTTCTTCGAAGACGTGGCCAGCTCGACCAGCGACCCGTACTACCAGAAGGCGCTCGAGGGCTTCACGATGTTCGCCCTCAACCAGGGCGAGGTCTGCACGTGCCCGTCGCGTGCGCTCATCCAGGCGTCGATCTACGACGGCTTCATCTCGGACGGCCTCGAGCGCGTCGGCAAGGTCATTCAGGGCAACCCGCTCGACAAGAACACCATGATCGGCGCTCAGGCCTCGAACGACCAGCTCGAGAAGATCCTCAGCTACATCGACATCGGCAAGCAGGGTGGTGCACGCCTGCTCACCGGTGGCGAGCGGGTCGACCTCGGTGGCGACCTGAGCGAGGGCTACTATGTCGCCCCGACCGTCTTCGAGGGCACCAACGACATGCGCATCTTCCAGGAGGAGATCTTCGGCCCGGTGCTGTCGGTGACCAGCTTCAAGGACTACGACGACGCGATCTCGATCGCCAACGACACCCTGTACGGTCTGGGTGCCGGCGTCTGGAGCCGCAGCGGTGACACCGCCTACCGTGCGGGCCGGGCCATCGAGGCGGGCCGTGTGTGGACCAACACGTATCACCAGTACCCGGCGCACGCCGCGTTCGGCGGGTACAAGCAGTCGGGCATCGGCCGCGAGAACCACAAGATGATGCTCGACCACTACCAGCAGACGAAGAACCTGCTGGTGTCGTACGCCGAAGGTCCGATGGGATTCTTCTGATGCCCGATCAGGTGAGCAGGGTCGCCGTGTCTGACGACGCGGCGGCCCTGCTGCGGCAGCTGACGGCGCAGCACGGCCCGCTGATGTTCCATCAGTCGGGCGGATGCTGCGACGGGTCGTCGCCCATGTGCTACCCGATCGGCATGTTCGTGACCGGTCCGAGCGACGTGCTGCTCGGCACCCTCGACGTCGACGGGCTCGACCCCATCGAGGTCTACATGTCGGAGTCGCAGTTCGAGTATTGGAAGTACACGCACCTCACCATCGACGCCGTCGAGGGGCGCGGTGCCGGGTTCAGTGTGGAAGGACCGACCGGCAAACGGTTCCTGATCCGATCGCGGATGCTGACAGAGCCCGAACTGCAGCACTTCGGTTTGGCGGCGTCGGCGTAGGCGTCGTCGTCACCGGTTGATGAGATCGGCCTGCCAACTCAGGTCGGCGTTGACCGGGATCGGTGCGGCCTCGAGCAGCGGATCGGCGCACAGCGCCGCGATCAGCTCGGCCGAACCGGCCACGATCGTCGAGTCGAAGTCGATCTCGCTGACCATCACCCAGGCGCGATCGGTCGGCCACAGGATGTTCGGATGCTGCGCCGACGGCGCGAACCCGTGCTCTTCGCCGGGCCGGTCGCGCCAGGTCGCGTCGAGAATCCACGCCGGGTTGACGAACGCCGCCGGTGGCGCCGAGAACAGCACGTACTCCCGGTCGGGTAACTCGAGCTGCGGGCCCTTCGAGATCTCATCCGAGAGAATGCCGGGCTGCCAAGTCGGCTTGCGGAACACATTGTTGAAGGGATCGTGGATGCTGCGCGCCAGCATCTCCTGATGCGCGAGCGCCTGCGCGTCGGGTGTGCCGGAGGGGTCGTCCTCGGACGAGGACGACCCGATAGCGGGCGACGGCGCGTGACCGTAGTACCCGAGAAGCCCGCCGTATCCCGCCCAGACGGCGGCGACACCAGCATCCGGAGTCTCGGTGTGCGTGGCGAGGTGCGCGGCGATCCGGGCGAGCTGCGCCGGCTCCATCTCGCCCTCCATGGGTGCGGAGAACTCACGCCCGTCCGGCGCGACGCGCGTGTTCCAGTCCCCCTCGGGTGGGGTGCGCACGATGCGCTGCCACTGCGCGAGCGGGTGCATGACGGAGCCGAACGCGTCCGCCGCGTCGGCCCACGTGGCCGGCCGATCGACGTACTGGTCGATCAGCGCCCGAGCCTCGGCAGCGGGCATCCGCTCGTACTCCGCTTGCGTGGGAACCGCGCGACCGGGCAGCGACCGCACGACAGCGGGGTGGAAGACGCGCGCGTAGGCGCCGTAGCCGCGCGGCACGACCCCGTGCATGGTGCCGTAGCCCTCATCGAGCAGCGGGCGCAGCCAGTCACCCTGCGAGACATCGGCGATCCAATCCATGGCACCCACGGTACCCGGGTGGGACGACCTTGACGGTGACCCGCGGATATATACTGAAAGCTATTCGGATATAAGCCAAAGGATGATGCCATGACCAAGACGCTCATCGATGTCGACGACGACCTGCTCGCTCGCGTCATGGAACTGACCGGCGCGACGACGAAGAAAGCCGCGGTGAACGAAGCACTGGCGCAGGCCGCACGCCGAGGTGCAGCGCTCGGCTATATCGACCTGCTTCGCGGGGGAGCGGCCATCGAACTCGACCGAACAGAGGTGACCGAGGGCGCCCAACGGTGAAGGTCATCCACCTGGTTGACAACTCTGTGGTGCAACGCGTGCACCGCTCGACTGAGGTCGCGGCGGCGCTGGGGGCGCTCCTCGACACCGGTGACCTCGGCAGTTGTCTGCCGCAGCTGCTGGAAGAGGGATACTCGGCGCGCTCGGCGCATGTGCATGCCACGCTCGTGCGGGCGAATCACGCGGCCAAGATCTTCCTGCCGCCCGATGCCCGGGTCGCCGAGCTCGCCGTCGACCTGCAGGCGGGGCTGTTCGCTGAGGGGATCGGCCGATCTGTCGGCGTCAGTGACCTGCAGATCGCGGCCACGGCGATTCGCCACACGAACTCCCAACAGCAGGTCGCCGTCGTGCACTACGACGCCGACTTCGAGAACATCGCGCGGGTGCATCCCGAGTTCGCGCACCGCTGGATCGTGCCGCGGGGCACCGTGGCGTGAGCGGTGCGCGCGGCCGCGTTCTCGCCAGGACGCACCCAGGCCCGCGGCACGACGGCCGCGAGCCCGGGGCATCCGATCAGCGTCAGAGAACTCGGTCTCAGGGAACGACGACCGCGCGGCCGCGCACCGCGCCGCTGTGCAGCTTGCCGTACGCCTCGACGGCGGAATCGAGCGTGTAGCGCTCGACGTGCACGCCCACCGAGCCCGTGCGGGCGAGGTCGAGCACGTCGACCAGCTCGCTGCGGCTGCCCCAGTAGGGAGCCCGCACCGACGCGCCGAACGGCGTCGAGAAGAACCCGGTCGGCAGCAGCCCGCCGCCGATGCCGACGATCTGGATGTCTCCATCGACCGCGACGACCTGCCGCGCGATGTCGAGCGTCGCCTGCATGCCCGTGAAGTCGAACACCGCCTCGGCGCCCACTCCGCCGGTCAGCTCGCGGATCTTCGCGACCGCCGATTCGTCCGACATCAGCGTGTGGTGAGCACCCACCTCGCGCGCCAACGACAGCTTCTCATCGTTGATGTCGAGCGCGATGACCGTGGCGGGCGAGACCGCGCGCAGCACCTGGATGCCCACGTGACCCAGGCCGCCCGCGCCGATGACGACGGCCGTCGCACCGGCGCGCAGCTTCGACGCCGACGACATGATCGCGTGGTACGGAGTGAGACCGGCATCGGTCAGCGACACCGTTTCGACGGGATCGAGCTCACCCAGCGGCACGAGGTGGCGGGCGTCATCGACGATCACGTACTCGGCCATCGCACCCGGGGCACCAAGCCCAGGAGGGGCGATACCGAGTTCTGCCGCACGGGTGCAGTAGTTCTCCTTGCCCTGCGTGCACGCGTGGCACTGCCCGCAGCCCCACGGTCCGTAGATCGCGTACGAGCCGCCGAGTTCGATGCCCTCGACGCCATCACCGAGCTTGTCGACGACGCCGGCGCCTTCATGCCCGAGCGTGAGCGGCAGCGGATAGATGTACTGGTCAGCGGGCAGATCCATCAGGAACCAGTCCGAGTGGCACAGGCCGGCGGCGGTCACCTTCAATCGGATCTGACCCGGACCCGGTTCGGGCGTCGGGATCTCGACGAGCTCGGGGCCCTTGCCGATCTCGCGGTACTGGATGGCCTTCATGCCTGTTCCTCTCCGAGGGGCTGTGAATCCCTCTACCCGCGGCGCCGCACACCGACGCCGCAACTGATCCCAGCATCCTCTCGGTGCGGGCTTTTCTCCAGTCGACCCCAGACCCCGCGTACGCGGCACCTTCGCGGGCCGGTGATAATCGAGAGGTGACTGTTACTCAGACCCTTCCTTCGCTCGACGGCCGCATCTTCAAGATGGTCTCGTCGACCACCTCGGCCGTGAACCCCGAGGCGCCCAGCGTCTTCCGCTACTTCGAACAGGACGGGGTCATCTGGGGCGACTACACCGGTGACACGGTCACGATCGGCAAGTTCGTCGGAACCCGCACCGGTGACCGCATCTGGGTCTCGTTCGTGCACGTGCTCGTCGCCGACGGCTCGGTCGTCACCGGAGACGGTGAGAGCGACATCGAGGTCGACGACGACGGGATGCTGAAGCTGATCGAGCACTACGAGATGCACGGCGCACCTCAGCTGAGCGTCTGCGTCGAGACCGCCGCCTGACATTCCCGTCCCCCGCGCCTCGGCGCGGGGGATCATCTCTTCAGCGCGGTGGCAGCGTGTTGCGGCCGGCGCTCGCCGGCGTCCACCGCGTCATCCCCAGCGGAACCTCGAGGCTTCGCTCGGGCAGATCCGTCGGCAGCAGGTAGGGCCGGCGGATCACTTCGTCCAGAACCACGACGCTGACCACCGTGCGCACCTCGGGCAGCTGGGCGATCACCCCGGTCGAGAACTCGTGCACACCGCTGACATCGGTGGCGCGAATGAGCAGCATCGCATCGTGCTCACCGGTCGTCACCGCGCAGTACTCGATATCGGGCATCTCGGCGATCTGCGCACGGAACGACGCCCAGGCCTGCGGATGCACCGTGACGAAGATCATGGCTCCGATCGACAGCCCGGCGCGGGCCGGGTCGACGCGCGCGCTGAATCCGCTGATCACCCCGTCGTTGACGAGTGCCTCGACGCGGGCGTAGGCGTTCGCCCGCGAGATGCCCACCTTCTCGGCGAGAGCTGCGATCGAAATCCGTCCGTTCTCGCGCAGAAGTTCGAGGATTCGGTATGAGACAGCATCCAAGGGAGTGGCACTTCGTCCAGAATCGCGCGCCCGTTCCGCATCAGTGCTGGACATTCTGCATTCCCACCTTCATTGGTTCGACAAGTTTCGTCTGTATGACGTTAGTCATTGGACAGATCGTCGCACATCATGCGAATGTGAACACGGTCGTCCACACCCGAGTCGACCGCACCCCACATCCCTGCCAATGGAGGTATCCATGCTGTCGACGCTGCGCAAGTCGGCGATTGCCCTCGGAGCGGTGTCGCTCCTCGCTATCACCGGCTGCTCGGGAGGAAACTCCGCCAACAGCGGCAACACGGGCGGCTCGAACTCCGCCGGTGGCTCGCTTGTCATCGACACCGCGTTCTCGGTCGAGACCGCCGACCCGGGGCACACCTACGACCCGACCGGCAACATGGTCGCCAAGGCGATCTACGAGACCCTGGTCGACTTCGAGGGCTCCGACGTCTCGACCCCGGTCCCCGGACTCGCATCGTGGGAGGCCAACGACGGCGCCACCGAGTTCACCTTCACGCTCGAAGACGGTCGCGTCTTCTCGGACGGCTCGCCGATCGAGGCGAAGGACGTCGTGTTCTCGCTGCAGCGCATCCAGGGCATGACCGACGCCAAGCCGAACTTCCTGCTCGGCGGGGTCACCATCGAAGAGGTCGACGCCAAGACGATCAGCTTCACCACCGAGACGCCGCTGCTGCAGCTGCCGGCCATCCTCGCCAACCCCGCACTGGGCATCGTCAACGCCGATGTCGTGATCGAGAACGGCGGTGCCACCGATGGCACCGACAGCGCGCAGGCTTTCCTTGACGGCGCGTCGGCCGGTTCCGGCCCGTTCGTGCTCGACACCCTCGACCTCAGCTCGCAGATCGTGCTGAAGGCGAACGAGGAGTACAACGGCGACGAAGAGCCCGCGTACGACCGCGTCGTCATCCGCAACGTCAGCGAGAGCGCCACGCAGCTCGCCAACCTCAAGGGTGGCGACTCGACCGTCGCGATGGACCTCAACGGTGACCAGGTCGCCGGCCTCGGCGAGGGCATCACGGTCGACTCGGTTCCCTCGGGTCAGACGATCTTCCTGCTGCTGAACCAGTCGGCCGACATCAACGGCGACCTGGCGAACGTGAAGCTCGCCGAGGGCATCCGCTACGCACTCGACTACCCGGCTCTGCTCGAACTCGCCGGTGCGGGCTCCGTGCAGGCAACCGGCGTCATCCCGCCCGGATTCGAGGGCGCCCTGGACGAGGGCATCACGCAGGATCTCGACAAGGCCGCCGCGGCCTTCGAGGCCGCCGGCTACACCGGCCAGACCCTCACCCTGCAGTTCCCGAACGACTACCCGGTCGGTGGCGTGGAGTTCACCCCGCTCGCCGAGCGCATCCAGGCACAGCTGAAGGATGCCGGTGTGAACGTCGAACTGGCGCCCGCGCCGTTCGCCACCGAGCTCGACGCCTACGTCAACGGCAAGGAGGGCTTCGGACTGTGGTTCTGGGGTCCCGACTACGCCGACTCGGCCAACTTCCTGCCGTTCGCACCGGGCCTGAAGGTGGGCCTGCGTTCGGGCTGGACCGCTGACGCCAACCCCGAGATCGCCGGTCTCGCCGCAGGCGCTGCCACCGCAACCGACCCCGCGCTGCGCACCAACGCGTTCACCGAGTTCGCCGAGGCCATGCAGGCCGAGGGTCCGTTCGTTCCGATGATCGTGCCCGGTCGCAACATCGCCTCCTCCGACCAGGTCGAGGGCGCTGTCTACAACTCCGTGTGGGAGATGGACATCGCCGAGATCACGCCCGCGGGCTGACAGGACCCCCTGTGATGACGACAGTGGCTGTGCAGACTCAGGCGCAGCGTAAGAAATCTCCCCTCGCGGGGTACCTGCTGCGCCGGGGCGGCACGTCTCTGCTGCTGCTGCTCGGCGTCACGATCGTGACGTTCCTCCTCACCAACCTGGTGCCCGGAGACCCTGTCTCCGCGGCACTGGGTGAGGGGGCGTCGCAGAACCCCGAGACGCGTGAGGCCTTCATCAAGGCACACGGTCTCGACCAGCCTCTGTTCGTGCAGTACTTCATCTACATGGGCAACCTGCTGCGCGGTGACCTGGGTACCTCCCTGGTCACCGGGCAGCCGGTCACGGCCGACCTGGCCAAGGCCGTACCGGCGACCATCGAGATCGCGATCTGCGCGATCATCCTCAGCCTTGCCGTCAGCCTGGTGCTCGGAACCCTGGCGGCCTACCGGCGCGGCCTGGTCACCGACCAGGTCGTGCGGGTGGTCACCCTGATCGGGCTGAGCGTCCCCACGTTCTGGCTGGCCCTGGTCAGCTTCTACTTCTTCTTCCTGAACCTCGGCATCGCTCCGGGCTCGGGACGCATCTCACCGTCGATCATCCCGCCGCCCCGCGTGACCGGGCTGTACACCATCGACTATCTGCTCAACGGCGACGCCGTGGGCTGGGCCGACGCGATGGCACACCTGGCGCTGCCGGTGATGGTGCTCTCGCTGGTGACCATCGGCCTGCTCACCCGCTTCATCCGCACCTCGGTGCTCGAAGTGCTGGCCAGCGACTACGTGCGCGCCGCCCGCGCCAAGGGCCTGCCCGCGATGCGCGTGATCGTCGACTACGTGCTGCGCGGCGCGGCACTGCCGGTGCTGACCGTCGTCGGTGTCGCCTTCGGGGCGCTGCTGTCGGGCACCGTCCTCGTCGAGTCCGTCTTCGCCTGGCCGGGCCTGGGCACCTACGCCTACAACTCGGCGGCCAACCTCGATCTGCCCGGCATCATGGGCGTCGGTCTGGTCGTCGGCATCATCTACCTGTTGATCAACTTCATCGTCGACCTGCTCTACGGAGTGCTGGATCCGAGAGTGAGGATCGCGTGAGCACCCTTGAACAACCCCGCATGCCGCGGCGTCTGAAGCTGCGCTGGCCCCGGGCCTGGCGCACGCCGCTCGGCGTCATCGGCTCGGTCATCGCCATCGCCTGGGTGATCGTCGCCTTCACCGCCCAGTGGTGGGTGCCCTACCCGCCCAACGCTCAGGTGCTGCCGCGCCTGCAGGAGCCGGGCATCGACACGCTGCTGGGCACCGACGGCAACGGCCGCGACATCTTCTCGCGTCTGATGACCGGCGCGACCGTCACCATCCCCCTCGCCCTGACACTGGTGATCGCCGCCCTGGTGATCGGTGCCACCATCGGCGCCTTGGCCGGGTACTTCGGCGGCTGGGTCGATGAGACCCTCATGCGCATCACCGACCTGTTCATGGCGTTCCCGACCGTGATCCTCGCGATGGTCGTTACCGCCTCGCTCGGACCGTCGCTGTTCAACGCCGTGATCGCCGCGGTCGTGGTGTCATGGCCGCAGTACTCCCGCGTGATGCGCAGCATCGTGTTGTCGTTGCGCGGCCAGAACTACGTCATCGCCGGGCGACTGCTCGGCCACTCGCCGGCGCGCACCCTGCTCGTCGACATTCTGCCCAACACCGCCGGCCCCCTGCTGGTGCTGGCCACCCTCGACATCGGCACGGCGATCCTGCTGCTGTCGGGACTGTCGTTCCTGGGCCTCGGCGCGCAGCCGCCGATGGCCGAATGGGGATCGATGATCTCGGCGGCCATGCAGAACTTCGACGCCTGGTGGCTCGGTGTCTTCCCGGGTCTGGCGATCCTCACCGTGGTGCTCGCCTTCAACTTCATCGGCGACGCGATGCGCGACGTGCTCGACCCGACCGCCGAGGTCACGCACGAGAAGCAGAGCGACCTGGCCGCATCGAGCGGAGGCAGCGCATGAGCATCCTCGACATCCGTGATCTCACCGTCGACATCGGCCGGCCGCTGGTCAAGGGCCTGACGCTGACGCTGGAAGCCGGACGCATCCACGGCCTGGCCGGCGAATCCGGTTCGGGCAAGACCCTCACGGCGATGGCCGTGCTCGGTCTGCTGCCCCGTCACGCGCGCACGGGCGGCTCGATCCGTCTCGGCGACACCGAGCTGATCGGCATGCGTCGGCGCGCCCTGAACACGGTGCGCGGCCGTCGCATCGCCATGGTGTTCCAGGACCCGTCCGCGTCGCTGCACCCGCAGATCCCGGTGGGCCGTCAGCTCACCGACCACATGAAGGTGCACCTCGGGCTCAAGAAGGACGCCGCTCGCGCCCGGGCGATTGAACTGCTCGAACGCGTGCAGGTGCCTGCCCCCGAGGCGGCGCTCAAGCGCTACCCGCACCAGTTCTCGGGCGGGCAGCGTCAGCGCATCGCGATCGCCTGCGCACTCGCGTGCGACCCCGACGTGCTGCTGGCCGACGAGCCGACCACCGCGCTCGACGTGACCGTGCAGGCGGGCATCCTCACCCTGCTGCGCGAACTCGCCGACGAACGGCAGATCGCGGTGCTGCTGGTCACCCACGATCTCGGCGTGATGAGTGCGATCGCCGACGAGGTGGCCGTGATGAAGGACGGTCGTCTGGTCGAGCGCGCCGACCGCGAGACCCTCTTCCGGTCGCCGCAGCACGAGTACACCCGACAGCTGCTGGCCGCCTTGCCCGGATCGAGCATCGAAGGAGACGATCAGGATGCCTGACGCGAAGGCCACCTCCGACACCGTCGTTCTCGACGCGCAGAACATCGTCGTGAGCTACCCGGGCCACCCGCCCGTCGTCGCCGTCAACGACGTCTCGATCCAGGTGCACGCCGGTGAGACGGTCGCCCTGGTCGGCGAGTCCGGCAGTGGCAAGTCGAGCCTGGCCCGCGCGGCCGTCGGCATCGAGCGCCTCGCCGGCGGTAGCGCGCGCTTTCGTGGTGAGGAGATCACCCCGCTGCGCATGCGCCGTCGTCCGAAGCGCCTGACGGGCATCCAGATGGTCTTCCAGGACCCGTCGACGTCGCTGAACCCGCGCCGCCGCGTGGGCGATCAGATCCAGGACGGCGTCGCCACCGCATTGGCCCGCGGAGCCGAAGGCTCGCGTGTGGAGGAGTGGCTGGAGCGTGTCGGCCTGCCGACGGCATCCGCCACGAAGTTCCCGCACCAGTTCTCGGGCGGGCAGAAGCAGCGCATCGCCATCGCGCGGGCACTCGCCGCGCGTCCGCAGCTGCTCGTCGCCGACGAGCCGATCTCGGCACTGGACGCATCGACGCAGACCAGCGTCGCGGCGCTCATGCGCGACCTCGTCTCGGAAGCCGGCGCGGGAATGCTGTTCATCTCGCACGACCTCGCCGTGGTGCGCCGTATCGCCGACCGCACGTTCGTGATGTTCTCCGGGCGCGTGCTCGAGTCGGGCCCGACCGATCAGCTGTGGGGCGATCCGCAGCATCCGTACACGCAGGCGCTGCTGGCAGCCATCCCCGAGCCCGACGGCGCGGGGCGGATTCCGGCCGCACCGGAGGCCGCCGAGCGGGCGCTGTGGGCCGACGTGCCCGCGGTCGCGCGCTGAGCGCTATCCCGCGACGATTCCACGTCGGACGGTGAGGGCGATCCGACAGTGTCGGATCGCCCTCACCACCCCGCGGGTCCCGCTCAGTGGTGCCACCGGGGCACCACGAGCGGGCTGCCAGATTCTGGGTCGGTGAGCACCCGGGCATCCAGACCGAAGACCTCAGCGAGCAGGCTCTCGGTGATCACCTCATCGGGGGCTCCGGTGGCGACGACGCTGCCGTCGTGCATCGCGATGATGTGATCGGCGTAGCGGGCCGCCTGATTGAGGTCGTGCAGCACCGCCACGAGCGTGTGACCGTGACTCCGATTCAGGTCGCGGCACAGCTCGAGCAGCTCCAACTGGTGGCTGAGGTCGAGATAGGTGGTCGGCTCGTCGAGCAGCAGGATCGGCGTGCTCTGGGCGAGGGCCACGGCCATCCACACCCGCTGCCGCTGCCCACCCGAGAGCTCGTCGACCATCCGGCCCGACAGGTGCCGCACACCGGTGGCGTCCATGGCGTCGGCGACAATCCGCTCGTCCTCGGGTGACCACGGCGAGAACAGCCGCTGATGCGGATACCGACCGCGCTGCACGAGATCGACCACGCGGATGCCATCGGGCGCCACGGGACCCTGCGGCAACAGACCCACCGTGCGCGCGATCTGCTTGGTGGGCTGGGCGTGCAGGGCATGGCCGTCGAGCATCACCCGCCCGCTGGTGGGCGTGAGCAGGCGGGTCAGGCTCTTCAGCAGCGTGGACTTGCCGCAGGCGTTCGGGCCGATGATCACGGTGAACCGGCCGTCGGGGATGTCGACCGAGACGTCTGTGCAGATCGTGCGGTCGGCGTAGCCGAGGGTTGCCTCTTCTACGAGCAGTCGGGTCATCGGGTCTTGCCTTCTCTCATCAGCAACCACAAGAAGTAGAGCCCGCCGATGCACACCGTGACGATGCCGACGGGAAGCGGGGAATGGGGGTGGATGCGCTGCGCCACGACGTCGGCCAGCAACAGCAGGAACGCCCCCACGGCGGCGGTGGGTGCGAGGGCGAGCCCGTCGCTCGGCACGAGCCGCCGCGCGATCTGCGGCGCGGCGAGGGCGATGAACGACACCGGCCCGATCGTCGCCGTCGCGATCGCCGTGAGCGCGACACCCACGATGACCGCCGCGACCTGAACCGAGCGCACCCGCTGGCCCAGCGCCGTGGCGAACGGCGCGCCGATGCGCATCAGCCGCATCGGGCGTGAGAGCAGACCGGCCGCCACGAGGAACACAGCGGCGGCCGCACCGGCCAGCGCGACGTGCCACCACGTGACGCCCGCCAGGCTGCCCGCACCCCACAGGCCCGCCATCAGGGCGTCCTCGACGGTGGCGGTCAGCATGAGCCAGACGTTGAACGAGGCCAGCATCGCGCTGACGCCGATGCCGACGATGATCAGGCGCACGCCGCGCACAGCGCCGCGCGTGATCGAGAGCGAGAACACCACCAGCGCGGTCGCCATGCCTCCGATCAGCGCGGCGATCATCGTCTCGACCGAGCCGCCGCGCAGCACCAGCATCACGATCAGCGCACCCGTGAACGAGCCGGTCTGAAAGCCGATCACGTCGGGCGAACCGAGCGGGTTGCCGGTGAGGTTCTGAAAGATCGCGCCACTGATCGCGAGACAGGCGCCCAACAGGATCGCCAGCAGAATGCGCGGGGCGCGCCACTCGGCGACGACCATGTTCGTGTAGTCATCGCCCGCCCCCGCGATCACCTGCAGTACCTCGCCGAGGGTGATCTGCGCCGAACCGGTGGCCATTGCGAAACAGGCGAGGGCGAACGTGGCAACCCAGAGCACCGAGCAGACGACCACCGAGCGGGCGTCGAGCATCAGCACGGGGCGCTCGGGCTTTCCGACCCGATAGACCGTGCGACCGAAATCGAGCTGTGTCATCGTTCAGACCTCCGGGACTCGTGCGCGGCGCACCATGGCGATCAGCACCGGGGCGCCGATGAAGGCGGTGACCACACCGACGGGAACCTCACCGGCGACAAGCACCCGCCCGAGCACGTCGGCGAAGCCGAGCACCGTGGGCGCCAGCACGATCGAGTAGGCCATGATCCACCCCTGATGCGGACCCACGAGCATCCGAGCGAGATGCGGAGCCATCAGCCCGATGAATCCGATGGGGCCCGCGACGGCCGTGGCACCGCCGGCGAGGAGCGCGATCGAGACGAGTGAGATCAGGCGGATGCGCTGGGGCTTGGCGCCCATGGCGATCGCCGATGCCTCGCCGAGGGCGAGCACGTCGAGAGAGCGGCTGCTCAGCAGCGCGATGACCAGCCCGATGACGATGAACGGGGCGATGGACAGCACGGCGTCGAGGGACTGCGACGCCGTGGTGCCGGCCGACCACCCGCGCATGCGCCGGAGTACATCGGAGTTCGACAGCAGCACGGCCGAGGCGAACCCCGACAGCACGGCGCCGAGGGCGACCCCGGCGAGAGTCATGCGCACGGGGCTTGACCGCACCGGGCCGCTGTTGCCGATGGCGAAGACGAGCACCGAGGTGATCAGGGCCCCGGCAAACGACCACCACATGTAGTCGGCGACGTCGGTGAGGCCGAGAAACGCGAGCCCGAACACGACGGCGAGCGAGGCTCCGGCGTTGACGCCGAGAATGCCGGGGTCGGCGAGCGGGTTGCGGGTGACCGCCTGCATCACCGCACCGGCGACGCCCAGAGCAGCGCCGGCCAGCAGCACCAGCAGCGTGCGCGGAACACGCGACTGCCAGACCACGTGCGACAGCGGGTCGGCTGGGTCGGGAGCGAACAGGAACTGGGTGATCTCGGCGGGGGACACCCCTCGCGACCCGACCAGCATGCTCAAGGCGAGAGCAGCGAGGCACAGGGCCGCGAGGGGGATGAGCCCCACGCCGCGCAGCGTCGGCGCGGTGGTCACAGGTGGCTGCGCCGTGGCATCCGTGGTTCTCACCGACGTGTCAGGCGACGTCCTCGGACGCCGTGACCAGCTCGGCCATGGCGTTCAGCCACGCGGCATACGCACTGCTGGTCATCGCGCCCTTCGAACCCCAGGGCCCCAGCTGGCCGGCCGACACCGCCGGCAGGCTCTGCCACAGCTCGGCCGTGAACGCGAAGTCGTCCGAGTACCCCTCGACGAGGATGATGTCGGCGGGGTGGGTCGATGCCTCTTCCCAGGCGACCTGCCCCCACGGGTTGCCGCTCTCGGGCTTGTCGGGTCCGATCACCGTGGCACCCAGCTCGGCGAGCAGATCCGACGGGGCGAAGCCCACGGCCGTGTAGAGCATCTCCTTTCCGGGGCTGGTGAACATGATGCCGAGGTCGTTGTCGGCGACCGCGGCGCTGAACGTCTTCTTGGCCTCTTCATAGTCGGCGTCCGCGGCGACGATGTGATCGGCTTCGACGTCGGCGCCGAAGAACGCGGCGAGGTCGCGGACGGCGGCGATCCCGGCATCCACCGAGTCGGTGTACTGCACCGGAACGAACGGCGCGACCCGCGTCAGCTGAGCGTTGACGTCGTCATCGAACCACGACCAGCCGTCGGCACCGCCGTGGCCCAGGATCGCATCGGGGCGCAGCGCGGCGAGCTTCTCGACATCGATCTCGCCGTCCTGCCCGACGCGCTCGATGTCGCTGATGTCGATGTCACCCATGACGAACGGGTTGTCGCAGTCGTAGCCGAACAGCGCCACCGGCTCGACGCCGTACTCGTGCAGCGAACTGTAGGCATAGCAGTCCATGACCAGCGTCTCGGGCTGCGCGTCGAACGTGATCGACAGGCCCGCCTCGGTCGGATGCGTCAGCACGATCTCGTCGGCGGCCTCGTCGGACGCATCCGACGAGGCGGGGCTGGAACCGCACCCGCTCAGTGCGAGGATGCTGACGGACAGGACTGCGGGCAGGGCGTATCGCTTCACAACGAGACCTTTCAGTCGGGATCGGTGCTGCCTGTCGAGGTAGTGCGAGGCGAACGGCAGCACCTGAGAAATTAGCAAAGGCTAACCTAACTCGAGATGCGGGTGGCGTGCACGCCGCTCACCCCTCAACCACCCGTTCACCCGCCGGATGCACACGCGTAACGACGGCGTCGCACGATGGGGCGGTGCGTGGCGCGTCGATGACCGTGATCGTGCCGGCCAAGGACGCCGGCGCGATGATCGGCACGACACTCGAGACGCTCACCCGGCAGTTCGACGACGACCGGGCACTCAAGCTCGTCGCGATCGACGACGGCTCCCGCGACCGCACGGGCGAGATCATGCGGCAGTACGCCGAGCGCTTCGCGCACGCCGAGGTCCTTCGCAACGAGGTGCCTCGGGGCCTTGCCACCGCCCGCAACCAGGGGCTGGCGCACGTCGAAGGCGACGCCTTCTGCTTCATCGACGGCGACGACTGGATGCAGCCCGGCCGCCTGCCCGTGCTCGCCAGCGCACTGCACGGCCTCGGCTGCGACTTCGTGCGCACCGATCACGTCACCGTCACCGGCGCCGACCGCCGCCTGGTGCGGGCGCCGATCACCCATCGCGGCGTCGTCACCGACCCCCGCGCGGCGGTGCTGCCGGTCGAGGACCGCAGCATGGTCGACTACCCCTACGCGTGGGCGGGGCTGCTGCATCGACGCGTAATCGACGAGGGCCTCGCCGATTTCAGCGACGGCCTGTTCACGGCTGAGGACCGCCCCTGGATCTGGCGGCTGCACCTGCACGCGCAACGGTTCGCCGTCGTCGACGCCCCGCACTTGCTCTACCGGCGCGGCCTGCCCGAGTCGCTGTCTCAGGCCCCCGATGCACGCCAGCTGCATTTCACCCGCGCCATGGGCGAGGTACTCGACATCGTCACGTCGGATCGCGAGGCCGAGCGGATGCTGCCCAAAGCCGTCACCACGGTGCTCGCGCTCAGCGCGCACCACCTCGTGCGGTCACGGCGGATGCCCGCCACCGTGCGCCGCGAGATGCGCCGCGGCATCGGCGACCTGCTCGCCCGCCTGCCCCGAGACCAGACCGATGCCGCGATCGCCCGGTTCGACGGGCCGCGCCGACGGGTGCTCGCCCGCACACTGCGAGGGGCCCGATGAGCAGCATCCAGATCTTCGCCCTGCACAGCCCCTACGGTCTGATGGCCGCCGTCGCCGCGCTCGAAGCGGGCCTGCTCGGCGACGCCGAGCGGCGCATCCTGGTGCCGATGAACACCGCGCACGTGCCCGAGACGGCGATCGACCTCGCCACCGCGCCCCGGTTCGCGCGCCTGCGCGCACGATTCGACACGGTCGAACCGTTGAACCCGCTGGTCGATCCGCGGCATCCGACGACCTGGGATCCCGACCCGCAGGACCTGCCGATGATCGAGCGGATGCTGCGCCGCGCATGGAACCTCGGCGACGCCCCGGTCGAACTGTTCGTGCAATCGCCGCAGGTGGCGCCCGCCCGCACGCTGATGGCCTTGTTCGCCGATGCCCGCCTCGGCGTCATCGGTGACGGACTGATGACCTATGCGCCGATCCGCAGCCTGCTGCCGCGGCAGATCACCGAACGCGTGACGCGCGTCGTGTACCCCGACGTGGTCGCGGGCGTCTCACCGCTGGTGTTCGTCGAGACCGGGGCCGGACGCGTGCCCGTACCCGCCGCCGCCTTCGGAACCGTGTTACGCGAGGTGGGGGAGGCGCGGTCCGACCCGGCGCTCGACGCGCTCGCCGCGGGGTCGGAACGCACGGCCCTGGTCATCGGCCAGTACGTGGCCGCGCTCGGGCTCGTCACCCCGGCCGAGGAAGCCGAGATGCAGGCACGGATGATCGACCGCGCCGCGGATGCCGGAGCCGAGCGGGTCGTCGTCAAACCGCACCCCTCCGCGCCACCATCGCTGGTGGGCGACCTCGCCGCCCGAGCCACGGCCCGCGGCCTGCGGTTCGATGCGTACACCGGAGACCAGCCGGCCGAGTTCGTCGCCCTGCGGCTGGGGGCCACCGACGTCATCGCCGGGTTCTCGACGGCGTTGCCCACAATCCGGGCGATCGCCGGCACGGCCGTGCACGCTGTCGGGACCGCCGAGGTACTTGCCGGCCTCACCCCCTACGAGAACAGCAATCGGATGCCCGCGACCATCGTCGACGCGATGAACCGACCCGAGTGGGACGGTCGCCTGCAACAGCTCGTCGACGCGGTCGGATACGCCATGCAGCCCGAGATCGTCGCACACCTGCGGCCGCGGGCTGTGCGGACGCTCGCCGCTCTGCCGCCGAGCGAGCGCGAACGTTACGTGCCCGCCGCGCGACTGCGCACCCTTGACCTGCCGGGGGCGCCAGAACGCACGCGGCTGCAACGTCTGCTGCCGCGCGGGGGAGTGGGCCGGATCGAAGAACTGAGGCTGACGGTCGTGGGCGCGAAGCGCCGCGCCGGGCGCGTATGGAAGGCAGCGAGCGGACGATGACGGGGACGACGACGGGCATCACAGTGGCGATCATCCCGGCGCGGGGCGGATCGAAGGGGGTTCCGGGCAAGAACCTGCGCCGTGTCGGCGGGGTGCCCCTGGTCGAGCGCGCCGTGCGTGCGGCCGCCACCGCCGACGGTATCGATCTGGTCGTGGTCAGCACCGACGATGAACGGATCGCCGCGGTCGCCCACGCCGCCGGCGCGCGCACGATCGCCCGCCCTGCCGAGTTGTCGGGTGACACCGCATCATCGGAGAGCGCCCTGCTGCATGCCCTCGACGTGCTCGAGGCGGACGGCATCCGCGTCGCCACGGTCGTGTTCGTGCAGGCGACTTCGCCGTTCCTTCCCAGCGCTGGGATCGCCGAGGCCGCCGCGCACATCGCCGCCGGGCGCTTCGACAGCGTGTTCTCGGCTCACGAGACCTACGGGTTCCTCTGGCGCCGCGACGGCGACGGGAACGCGGTCGCGATCAACCACGTCGCCGCGCACCGGCCGCGGCGACAGGATCGCGAGCCGCACTACCTCGAGACGGGGGCGTTCTACGCGTTCGACGCCGAGGGGTTCCGCGCTGCTGGGCACCGCTTCTTCGGACGCATCGGCATCGTCGAGGTGCCCGCGTCGACGGCGATCGAGATCGACGACGAGCAGCAGCTCGCCCTTGCCGACGCGCTCGCGCGGGCGGCGGGCGATGCACTCGCGCCGCACAACATCGGAGATCTGCACAATCTCGGAACGATCCCGGCGGATGGTTCCGAAACTGCGCAGAATTCCGAGCGGGCGGATGCCGGATACCGGGCGGATGCCACAAACCCAGCACCTGCCGGCATCGCCGCATCTGCCCGCATTCCGGCATCCGCTCTCGTGACCGACTTCGACGGCGTGCATACCGACGACACCGCCTTCGTCGACAGCGAGGGCCGCGAGACCGTGCGCGTCAGCCGGGAGGACGGCATGGGGGTCTCGCGGCTACGGCGCGCGGGCATCCCGATGCTCATCCTGTCCACCGAGCAGAATCCGGTGGTCGCACGCCGCGCCGAGAAGTTGCAGGTGCCGGTGCTGCACGGCGTCGACGACAAGGCGTCGGCGCTCGCCGCGTGGGCGGACGAGAACGGCATCGCCCTGGCCGATATCGCCTATGTCGGCAACGACGTCAACGACCTCGGCCCGCTGGGCCTCGTCGGCTGGCCGATCGCGGTCGCCGACGCGCACCCTGCCGTGAAGGCGGTGGCGCGCGTCGTGCTCAGTCGCGGCGGCGGACGCGGTGCCGTGCGCGAGGTGATCGAGCGGATGCTGCCGCGCTGACGACCTGTCCGACCGCCACGCTTCTGCCGAACGTCACCCTGCCGCCGCCTCGGGTTCACCTCGCCTGCGTAGACCGGGATGAACCGGCTGGAGCACCCAGCCTCGGGGGGAATGGAGTTGTCATGACCGTGAGCATCGAGGGCCGCGTGATCGGTGGGGGACACCCCACGTACGTCATCGCCGAGATCGGACTGAATCACAACGGCGACGTCGAAATCGCCAAGCGGCTGATCGATGTCGCGCGCGAGGCCGGTGCCGACGCGGTGAAGTTCCAGAAGCGCACCCCCGAGATCGCGACGCCCGAGCACATGCGCGACGTGCCGCGTGAGACGCCGTGGGGCACGATGAGCTACCTCGACTACCGCCGTCGGGTGGAGTTCGACCGCGATCAGTACATTGAGATCGGCGACTACGCGACGATGTCGGGATTGCACTGGTTCGCGTCGCCCTGGGATGTGCCCAGCGTTGGCTTTCTCGAAGACCTCAATGTCGTCGCGCACAAGGTTGCGTCCGCGAGCCTCACCGACACCGAGCTGCTGCAGGCGCTGCGTGCGACCGGCAAGCCGGTGATCCTCTCCACCGGCATGTCGACCATCGAGCAGATCGACCGCGCTCTGGAGACCCTCGGGACCGACCGCACCATCCTGCTGCACGCCACGTCGACGTACCCGATGGAGCCGGGCGAAGCGAACCTCAAGATGATCCCGACGCTGCGCGACCGCTATGCCGGAGTGCCGATCGGGTACTCGGGCCACGAGCGTGGTCTGCAGATCTCGCTGGCCGCGGTGGCGCTCGGTGCGGTCGCCGTCGAGCGGCACATCACCCTCGACCGTGCGATGTGGGGATCCGACCACGCCGCGTCGCTCGAACCGGGCGGACTGACACGCCTGGTGCGCGACATTCGGGTGATCGAGCAGGCACTCGGTGACGGCGTCAAGCGGGTCTATCAGGGCGAGCTCGCCCCGATGGCCAAGCTGCGACGCGTCAGCGCATGAGCTTTCCCGGCAGCACGCCGCCCCGTCTGCGGGTCGTGGCGATCGGCGACGCCGACTCGTTCGTGAAGTGGGCCGCCCACCTCGTCGACCAGGTCGATGACATCAGCCAGCATCTTCTGCTGGTGCAGACACCCTTGGTCGTCAGCGACGCGCAGCGCGACGCCGCGCTGGCGGGCACCCGGTTCGCGCGGCATCCGCGGTCGGTGACCCGCATCCGCTTCTCCGAGGTGACCTCGTGGCTCGCGAAGGACGCACCGGACGTGGTGGTGCTCGCCGGGCGGGCGCCGTTCGTGCGGCTGATGGGTCGCGAGATCGACCGACTGCGTCGACGCCCGGTCGTCGTGTCGGGCCTGCCGGGCATGTCGATCCCGGCGTTGCGCGGTGCGTTGGAGTACCGCCGGCACTGCGATCTGATGGTCGTGCACTCGCACCGTGAGGTTGACGCGTTCGAACGACTGGGTCGTGCGCTCGGCGTGAACGTGCCGATCGCGCTGGCGACGCTGCCGTTCGCGGGGCGCAGGCATGCCCGCAGCGGCGGCACCGATCTGGTCTTCGCCGCACAGGCGCTGGTGCCCGCCCAGCGCGAGGATCGTCGTCGCATCGCTGAGATCCTGCGCCTGGCGGCGGTCGCCGACCCGACCAGGCGGGTCGTGGTCAAGCTGCGCTCCCGCCCCGGTGAGGTCGAGGCGCACCAGGAGCGCGACGGCTACACCGACCTGCTCGACAACGCCCCCGAGAACCTCATCTTCTCGTTCGCGCCGATGCGTGAGGCACTCGACACCGCCGAGGGGCTGGTCACGGTCAGCTCGACCGCGGCGATCGAGGCGATGGCGGCCGGCGTGCCGGTGATCGCGCTCGATGAGTTCGGCGTGCAACCGGCGATGCTCAACCACGTCTTCACCGGCAGCGGCCTGCTGGGTGGCGCCGATGACGTCGTGGCGCGCCGCTTCCGGCATCCGGATCCTGCCTGGGCTGCGACGAACTACTTCCACGATCCTCGCGACTCGGGGTGGTGGGCGCAGGTGCGGATGCTGGTCGCGCAGCGCCGTCGCGGAGACTTACCCGCCCGGGTCGTGCCCGCCGAGCGCGGCGGCGCTCTGCACGCCGCCTGGCACCGCCGCCAGGTGCTCGGCGCAGAGGACACGACGTTCTCGGGGTGGGTCGCGTCGATCGCCGTCACTCCGTTGCTTGCCGCGCTGGCGCGGGTGCGGCGTCGCCGCGCGGGAGGGGCGGATGCCGTCATGGATGACGTCACGCTGGCGCCGAGCCCGCTGGTGGAGCCGATCCGGCGGCGGACGGCAGCATCGCCGCGTATCCGGTAGACTGTTGTGGTTGTCTGCCTTGTGGCATCCATTCGGGATGCGCGGGCGGGCGACGTGCAACACACCCTCCTGCTGCCGGGAAAGTCCCGGGAGCCGTTCTAGTCCGAAGGAGGTGGGTAAGTGACGCACCAGTACGAGCTCATGGTCATTCTGACCCCTGAGCTGGACGAGCGCCAGGTTGCCCCCAACCTCGACAAGTTCCTGAAGGTCATCACCAACGATGGTGGCTCGATTGACAAGGTCGACGTCTGGGGCAAGCGCCGTTTCGCCTACGAGATCAACAAGAAGAACGAGGGCATCTACGCCGTCGTCAACTTCACCGCCACGAGCGAGGCCACCCAGGAGCTCGACCGCCAGCTGAAGCTGAGCGAGCTCGTGTTCCGCACCAAGGTCCTGCGTGCCGAAGAGGCACAGGCCATGGTCGCCGCCGAGGCCAAGCGCGCCGCCGAGAAGGCAGCCCGTAAGCCCAAGGTCGCGAAGGCTTAAGTCTCATGGCCGGCGAAACCGTCATCACCGTGGTGGGCAACCTCACCGCAGACCCCGAACTGCGTTACACGCAGAACGGCCTGCCGGTGGCGAACTTCACCATCGCCTCGACGCCGCGTACGTTCGATCGTCAGGCCAACGAGTGGAAGGACGGCGAAGCGCTGTTCCTCCGCGCGTCGGTCTGGCGCGACTTCGCCGAGCACGTGGCGGGCTCGCTGACGAAGGGCATGCGTGTTGTCGCGCAGGGCCGCCTGCGTCAGCGTTCCTACCAGGATCGCGACGGCAACAACCGCACGGCCATCGAGCTGGAGGTTGACGAGATCGGTCCGTCGCTGCGATACGCGACGGCACAGGTCACGCGGGCCGCATCATCGGGCGGTGGACAGTCGCGTCCGCAGCAGCCGCAGCAGCAGGTCTCGGAGGAGCCGTGGTCGACGCCCGGTTCGTCGAGCGCTGACGCGTGGAGCACTCCGGGCAGCTTCGGCGACGACACCCCGTTCTAACTTCTGGATAGTCGGCCCACAGGGCGGCATCCGATTCTCATCTCTTAAGGAAAACTCATGGCTGGAAAGTCGAGCGGCGACCGCCGCAAGCCGCGGAAGGGTGGCAAGCCCACCGCTCCCGCGAAGTCGATCCGCGTGGGCGTCATTGACTACAAGGACGTCGCAACGCTTCGCAAGTTCATCTCGGAGCGTGGCAAGATCCGCGCCCGTCGTATCACCGGTGTCTCGGTGCAGGAGCAGCGTCTGATCGCCAAGGCGATCAAGAACGCACGCGAGATGGCGCTCCTGCCTTACGCCGGCGCTGGCCGCTAAGGGGTACCGACAATGGCAAAGCTGATTCTCACGAACGAGGTCGCCGGGCTCGGAAGCGCCGGAGACGTCATCGAGGTCAAGAACGGGTACGCCCGTAACTACCTCATCCCGCAGGGCTACGCCGTGGCGTGGACCCGTGGCGGCGCCAAGCAGGTCGAGTCGATCCAGGCGGCCCGCAAGGCCCGTGCGATCCACGACCTCGACGAGGCGAACCACCTCAAGGCGAAGCTCGAGGCCGGCAAGGTGCGCCTGGCCGTCAAGGCCGGTGGCGAGGGCCGTCTGTTCGGTTCGGTCAAGCCGGCCGACGTGGCCGACGCCGTTGCCGCTGAGGGCCTTGGCTCGATCGACAAGCGCAAGGTTCACATCCCGGCGCCGATCAAAGTCATCGGTGAGCACGAGGCGACCGTCCGTCTGCACGACGACGTCACCGCCGTGATCACCCTTCAGGTGATCGCCGCTAAGTAAGCGACAGCTGTTCGAAAGGGCGGGGTTCTTCGGAACCTCGCCCTTTCTGCGTCTGATCTCTGGGGGTGCCACATCGTGCGGGTTCGGGTGGGGAACGCCCGAACCCGCACGACAGGGGCGATCAGGCGCGCTGTGCGCGGCGCATCAGGGTGCTACCCATCAGCAGCAGCGACAGGGCCAGCAGCACCAGGGCCGGGGCGACGGCCGAACCGCCCGTCGCCGCCAGCGTCTCGCCGCCGGTCGTGGTGCCCAGCACCGTCGGCAGGGACGTGCCGGGGGATGCGACGGCGCCCGGCTCGGTGCCGGGGTCAGTTCCTGGGTCGGTGCCGGGGTCAGTTCCCGGGTCCGTATTGGGGTCGGTGCCCGGGTCTGTTCCGGGGTCGGTGCCGGGGTCGGTTCCCGGATCGGTCGACGTTCCCGGCACCGTTACCGTGCTCTCGCCCAGCACCGAGATGGCGTTGCCGCCGATCGTGATCGGCGCTGTGATGGGCAACAGCACCTGGGTACCGCCGAGCAACGACCCGAGTCCGGATGTGACCGCCCCGATCGGTGCCGTACCGCTCGGCTGACCCGCACTCACACCGGTGATGCTGCTGTGGCCGAGTACCGAGATCGCATTGCCGACCACCGTCACCGGGGCCGTGATCGGAGCGATGATCTGCGTGCCGCCGAGGATGCTGTCGGTGCCATCCGTGACCGCTCCGAGGCCCGGTGCGACCGGATCCCCGGTGGTTTCGGAAGGCGTCGCCATGTCAGCCGAGTCGTGCGACTGCGTGACGCTGCTGTGGCCGAGCACCGAGATCGCATTGCCCGACACGGTGATCGGTGCGCTCACCGACACGAGTGCCTGCGTGCCCGAGAGCACACCGCCCAGCCCCGAGGTCTGCACGGCGGATGCCGGCTCCGACGGCATCTCCGCCGGTGCCGGCTGCGGCGCCGGATCGGTCGTCACGGTTGACGTGCCGAGCACGCTCACCGCGTTGTCGACCACCGTCACCGGTACGTCGACGTCGACCACGGCTTGGCTGCCCGAACCTACTCCCGCCGCACCGCTGGTCTGAGCGGACGGCGTGGGGTCAGCAGGGGCGGATTCAGCGGGTGCGGACTCGGCCGGGGCGGATTCCTGTGCGGGCGCCGGGTCGGTGGCATCCGATTCCGACGTCACGGGGACGACGGTCTCGACGACGCTGGTGCCGAGCACCGAGACGGCGTTGCCGACGACCTGCAGCGGTGCCGTCACCGGCGCCAGGATCTGGGTGCCGCCGAGAAGGCTGTCATCACCGTTGGTCTCGGCCGCGCCGGCGGCGGATGCGCCGAGCAGCGTGATGCCGCCGGCGATGAGCGCGCCCCACAGGGCGTGCTTAGCGAAAGTGCGCATGAGTGTTTCTCCTGATCTGTACGAGGTGAGGGTGGCACGGATGTGCGCCCGAGCGTGCCGATGCGGGCATCGGCCTGCCCCTCGTCAGTCAGGAGAGACGTCGGTGTCGCCGATCGGAGACGGCGGAAGAGCGGAGTCGGCCGGTGGGCCGGCCGAGACCCCGGAGTCATGCAGATGCGACGCCGAAAGGTGCACCGCGGCGTGCCCGCCACCGACAGAACCACCCGGTCCTGCTGCCGCGCTCGCCGGGACAAGGCCCGGTGGTGGAGCGGAAGTCTGCCTCGGATGCTCGATGCCGACCGCGGTGGTAATCGTGGCGTCGCCGGAGGACGCTCGTGGGTTCGGGCCACCGGACCACGGCGTGCGGTGCGTGTCGGTCGTCGGGAGGGTGATGGCGGGCGTGGCGTTTGCGGTGGCATCCGCCGTCGTGTCGTGCGGAAGGACGGCATCCGGACCGGTGGGGAGCGCGGGCTCGCCGACGTCGGGCGTGGGGCCGGTGGGATGCTGCGGGTCGAGCGCATCGACCACGGGCGGCAGGGTGCCGTCCACGACTGGGGCGAGGTTGTCGACCACACCGTCAACGGCGCCGGCGGAGTCGTCGAGCAGATCCGTGGCGCCCAGGTCGTCGAGCACCTCGCCGACCACCGGCACCTCGCGCACCGTGTCGGTGACGGGGCGCACGACCGACGACACCGGCGCATCGGATACGACGTCAGCGACGGCATCCGTGGTCGATGAGACGGTCTGACCGACCGTGCCGAGGGCATCCGACGCGGTGGAACCGACCACCGGCACTGACGCAACGGTCTTCGCCGTCTTCGTGACCACCTGCTGCGCCGACTCGACCACGGGTTCGGTGACCGCGACGACCGCCTCGGCGGCCTTCTCAACGACCGGATCGACGACCTCGGTGACCGCACCGGTGACCAGTGACGACAGGCCCGACAGTGGGGTGGAATCGTCATCGTCGGCGTGTGCATCGCCGCCGCCGACCAGCACGGTTAACGCGGCCCAGGCGAGCACGACGAGGCCACCCCAGAGGATCACCGCGGGAACGCGGCGCCTGGAAGCCTCGACGCTCATGCCTCATCGCCCTTCGACTCAGCTCATTGCGCGAGACGTTACCGGATCGCTGAGGGGGAGTCCACCACCGTCGAAGATTCGCCATTGAACATGTGGGGCGGTGGTGGACTCTGCGACCGGCGGTGACGCGCCGGCCGCGCCCACGATCCGGAAGTAGGGGTTCCGGACCGCGGTCGGGGTGACGGGTGCCTCGTGAAGGGAGTCGAGGCACCCGCCTGGCGGTGGTGTGGGGCCGACCGCCGCGCAGCAACCGTACGGAGAGGGGGTCCGTGAACGGTGTCTGCGAGGTCGACACGACGAGGTGAGACCGGGGAGAATCACCCCGCCGCATCGACTTCTGGATCGTCGACGGCGGTCACCATCTGCGCTGGATGGGACGGGCGTCGACGGAAGTCGTTACGCGGAGGGTGCGTGAATGCCCGGGTGGGCGAGAGGCGCGAAGATGCGCATGGGAGTGCTCCTGATCAGGTCGGGTCGGTGGCGCGGTGAGCGCGCCCGCGTGTCGAGGTGAGTCGACCGGACCGGAGATCAGTCGGGGGAGCAGTCCGTCGAGCCCGCGGGCCCGGACGGGGCGCGGTCATCCGCGTGCGCGCGGACGCCGAGCAGGATGCGCGTGAGCGCGGAGTGGCCAGCGGCGGCATCGCCGGTGACCTGAAGCGGAGTGGCACCAGAGGCTCCGGCGCCGGATGTCGCCGGAGCGGCGTCGATGCCCGGCACGTCGAGCGGTTGCGGGGCGTGGGCCGGTGCGAGGTGGGCGGCTGCGGCTGATTCGGGTACGACTTCGGCAGGGCTGGTGTGCGTGGCACGCGCAAGCGGGTGCGCAGTGGGTGCGAAGCGGATGCCGTGCGAGGCGGATGCTACGGACGTGCGCGCCTCGGCGCTCGCGGACGCGCTGTTTTCGTCGTCGATGCGGTCATGGCCGTACGCGTTGCCGTTGCCGTTGCCGTTGCCGGGGTGGTCGGTGTTGCCTGGCGTGTGCGGCGTGGATGCATCGGGCTTGTTCGCGTGGCCCGGGGGATTGGTGGGCTTGGGCTTCTCGGCTGCCGATGCGTCGGATGCCGGCGCCGACGCCCCGGGGACGCCTGCCCAGTCCGGGGTGGTCTTCGGGGTGTCGGGCTGAGGCGTCGGCTTGGGCGCAACGGGCGTGGCCGGGGTGCTGGGCTTGGCCGGGGTGCTGGGCTTGGCCTCGGTGTCGGGCTTGGCCGCGGTGTCGGGCTTGGCCGGGCTTGCCGAGGAGGCGTTCTCGCCGGGCTTTCCCGCGTGCTGCGGTGTGTTCGGCGTGGCGGAGCTGCTCGGAGTGCTGGTGGTCTTGCTCGGCTTGGTGGTCGCGTTGTCCGGCTTGCTGGACGACGTTGCGGCGGCGGGCTTCGCGGCTGCGGGCTTCGCGCTCGGCGCTGGCTGCGCGTTCGGCTTGGCGTTGTTCGGCGTTGCGTTGTTCGGCTTGACGGCGGGCGTGTTGGCGGGCGTTGCGCCGCGGGTGTCGTCGGCGCTCGTCGTTGCGGGCGCCGAGGCGGCAGCATCCGAAGGTTCCTCCGCCGATGCCTGTGAGGCGCCGAAGATCGAGGCGAGAACCACCCACGCGAGCACGCCGAACGCAGCCCACAGCCACTTCACGATGCTGCGGCGATCTGCTGACGCAAGTCGCACGGCCCCTCCCCAGGGTGAGCCTCTCGCGGGCGCGCGAGAAAAACTCGATCGTGTGAAGATACCCCGACTTGTTATGCGTGTCCATACAGCCGCGCGGACTTGACCAGAACGCAACACCCGGGATGACGCGTCGACTTGACTTTCCCCAGGTTGTACACATCGGTGCGTAACCCGGGCAACCTTCAACGTTTGCTTGAACCCGATTGTCATCCACAGGGTGGGGAAACTGTAAAAACCTGTTCAGGGCTAATAAAGGCGTCAACCTTGACAACTGTCCACCGGGTTTTCCACAGGGGTTCTGCACAGACACTCCGGAGTTGTTCGCACACTCTCCACAGAGTTATCCACAGGGGCGCTTGCATGGGGATAACTCTGCTCTTACCGTGGGGGAAGCCAGGGTGTCTGTGGTTCATGTTTCGCTGTCGATAGCGGCCGGACATCCATTCGGTTCAGCGGGTCGGCGGTGCAGTTCACACCGCCTCTGCCAGGAGGGGGAACGGTGTCGATCGCAGACATCTCAGATGAGCGACTGGGCGCTTCGCGCGCACCCGAGCGGACCCCTCCGCACGACCTGCTGGCAGAGCAGAGCGCACTGGGCGGCATGCTGCTGTCGAAGGACGCCGTTGCCGATGTGATCGAGACGCTCAAGGGCGCCGACTTCTACATCCCCAAGCATGAGCTGATCTTCGAGGCGATCCTGTCGCTGTACTCGCAGGGTGAGCCCACCGACGTCGTCGCCGTTACCGACGAGCTGATCAAGACCGGTGAGCTGGGTCGGGCCGGCGGTGCCGACTACCTGCACACGCTGACGTCGATCGTGCCGACGGCAGCCAACGCGGGTTACTACGCCGGTATTGTCGCCGAGCGGTCGATCCTGCGCCGTCTGGTCGACGCCGGAACGCGCATCGTGCAGCTCGGCTACGCGGGTGAGGGCGACGCGACCGACCTGGTCAACAACGCGCAGGCTGAGATCTACTCGGTCACCGGTGCCGAGGCGGCCGAAGACTACGTGCCGCTGACCGTCGCCGTCGACGCGGCCGTCGAAGAGATCGAGGCCGCGAACGGTCGCGACGGCACGATGACGGGCATCCCCACCGGGTTCCGCGAACTCGACGAGCTCACCAACGGCCTGCACGGCGGCCAGATGATCGTCGTCGCGGCGAGGCCCGCTATGGGTAAGTCGACGCTGGCTCTGGATTTTGCGCGAGCGGCGTCGATTGGCCACAACGAGCCGTCGATCTTCTTCTCGCTCGAAATGGGCAAGAGCGAGATCGCTATGCGTCTGCTCAGCGCCGAGGGAGCCATCCCGCTGCAGAACATGCGCAAGGGAACGCTCGACCCGCGTGACTGGACGACCGTCGCCGCGACGCGTGGCCGCATCAACGATGCGCCCCTTTACATCGACGACAGCCCCAACATGACGCTCGTCGAGATTCGCGCCAAGTGTCGCCGGCTCAAGCAGCGCGCGGGTCTGCGTCTCGTCGTGATCGACTATCTGCAGCTGATGACGAGCGGTAAGCGCGTCGAGTCTCGTCAGCAGGAGGTGTCGGAGTTTTCGCGTGCGCTGAAGCTGCTTGCGAAGGAGCTTCAGGTGCCGGTGATCGCCCTGTCGCAGCTGAACCGTGGTGCCGAGCAGCGCTCAGACAAGAAGCCCGCGATCAGCGACCTGCGTGAGTCGGGCTCGATCGAGCAGGACGCCGACATGGTCATCTTGCTGCACCGCGAGGCCGCCTACGACAAGGACGTGCGCCCCGGCGAAGCCGACCTGATCGTTGCCAAGCACCGTAACGGCCCCACCGCGACCCTTACCGTCGCCTTCCAGGGCCACTACTCGCGGTTCATGGACATGGCTCCGGGTGGGGACTTTGCGTAATTGTAGGTTCCGCGTGAGGATGGCGGTTTCCACGGGCAGATGACGGGCAGTTGGCGGTTCCGCCACTTGTCGTGGACGGTCGAGATTCTCGGCTCACTGCGCCGAGAATCTGATGCCAGAGTTGTGCGTTCTGATCGGATCTACGAGGCCCAGCGTGCGCCGGCTTCGTCCCGTTCGTCCGCATAGCGACTCGCAGCTTCCCAAACGTGATTGGCGACCACCCGATACAGCAGGGTGCGCTCCCCGTGGACCTGTTCCACGAACTCGATGAACCGCGCGCGACGAAGCTTCTGAATCAGCGGGTGCACGATGCCGGGTGAGAGCTGAGTCGCATCACTGATCTGCTTCGACGAGAACGTCCGGCCGCGCAGTGAAGCGATCTCGACCATGACGCCGAACATGTGACTGTTCCCGAAGACCAGGCGGGATACCTCGGGCGCGGCTGGGCCCGTCGGTGCCATAGGTTCCACGATCGTCACTCCTTGAGTTTCGCACACGACCGCTGACGCGGAACCGGTGGAAAGCTCCGGATTCGTCGCCGCTGGCGAAACTGGCGGATCAGCTCGGCGTCGAGCCGCTCGACCTGCTGCAAGGCCACCGCCCCTCGTAGCGGCAGCTACACGGGGACGGCATCGGGCGAGGATGCCAACGCCCTACGCGATGCTGCTACACTCCGTCATCCAGCGGCCGGTCCGATAGTCGCGGATGGTAGTGTACGCCTTGAGAGCGGCGTCACCGTGGAGCAGCGGACTCTGCCCCCACTTCGTCGGTGGGAAGGTGAACCGTTGACCGGCGAGTCCGATCTGCAGCTCCATCCCGTGCTCGCGGGCTTGCTGTCCGTCCCCTCGAAGTAGTTATGCGTTGTGCTGACCCGGACATCCTCGATGGCATCCAACCCATGGACCGTGACGGTGAGCTCGCCGCTATGTGCTGTCAGTTCAACGATGTCAACAACGACGACGAACCGGTCATAGACGACCGCGAGGTTACCGATCCTCTGGTCGTCGAGCGCTCCCGTGATTGCTACCGGCTCGCGGTCGTCGTCTGCCGCGATCAGGATTGACGACACGATCCGTCCGAACCGCACCGCGTAGCTGCCGCCGTAGCCGCGAGCCTCGTCCGCCGCTTCATCCCAGCCGCGGAGGGCAGCGATCGCGTAGTACAGCCGGTCGGAGGCCTTGAGCTCGTCGTTCGACATGCGCATCTTCAGCCCTTCGGAGGGAACGGGTCCTTCTTGCCGATCGTGTCTGTGTTTCGAATCTGGTTGTTGTCTTTGCGGTGGTCGCGTACCTCTCCACCACCGCTGCGGCTTGCGAAGCCGACTGCAGCGTCATGAGCTTCCGCCTGAGTGTCGTAGCGGCCCGCTGCCTTGCCGGCGCCGGCGCGCTTCGCTCCCCAGTCGCCCTTGTCCTTGTCGTACTGCACGTCGTAGTCAGCCACCTGCGTCCCCTAACGATGTCGCGTGGTCTGTGTGCATCCACGATACGAGGGGCCGCCGACGTTGAATCCGCTTCCGACTTGAGACCTGCTTCAGCCTTGGTCTGCACGACCACTGTCCGCACCAGCCGCCGTACTGCTGCACACGGCATGAGCGATCGCGTGAGCAATCACAGCTGGATCCTCGTGCTCCCAGAAGCGGAGAACAATCCAACTCGCCTCGCGCAGAGCCTCGTCGGTTTCGCGGTCCCGTTGCATGTTCCGCTGTAGCTTCGGTATCCAGTAGTCCGCGTTTCGCTTGGGCAGGGTCGCGTGCTGCGGGCACCCGTGCCAGAAGCATCCATCGATGAAGATCGCCACCCTCTGCTTCGTGAATACGATGTCGGCTCGACGTCGCCCGCCGATGGGGGCGAAGTCGACGCGATAGCGCAGACCCATGGCGTGGATGCGGCGTCGTACGACAAGCTCGGGCGACGTGTCGCGCCTCCGGTTCGCAAGCATCGACCGCCTCGACCCCTCGCTGCTCGCCCATGACATACAGGGCACGGTAGTCGCCTCACCGCTGAAAGTCTGCGGCCACCGCTACGTTAGTGAAGACGGATCACGGAGCAACCGGGAGCAGGGGATGTCGGGAACGATTGATGCGTGGACACCTGATGGAGCGCTGGTACGCGAGATTGACGAGCAGTTCGAGAGCGCGATCGCCGCTTACGCAGCCAAGCCCACATTGATCACTGAGCATGCCAATCACGAAGAGTCCATTCGGACGGGCGGATACGCGAACCGGACGCTCCTGGAGCTCGTTCAGAACGCCGCTGACGCCATGGCCGGCAGTGGCCCGGAAACGGGCCCTGGGCGGGTGGAGATCGTGCTGGATCCCGCTTCGAATGTCCTGTACTGCGCCAACTCCGGTCGGCCGTTCTCGAAGAACGGTCTCGTCGCCATCACGCACGCTCATCTCAGCGGCAAGCGAGGAGATGAGATCGGTCGTTTCGGACTCGGGTTCAAGTCCGTGCTGGCGGTCACGGACTCGCCACAGGTTCTGAGTCGTTCGGTGTCGTTCGAGTTCAACTCCGCCAAGGCGCAGTCAGCGATCAAGAGCATCGGATCCGCTGACCGGCGGCTCCCGGCGCTCCGCACCGCCACCCTGCTCGACGCGGATCGCGTCTTCGCCGAGGACCCGATCGCAAGGAGTCTCGCCGAGTGGGCGACCACCATTGTCCGTCTCCCGGATGTGGACGACACCGCGAGGATTCGTCGAGAGATGGAAACCTTCACGTCCGAGTTCCTCCTGTTCGTCAGTGCCGTACGGGAGGTCAGGCTTACGGTCCTCGGGGATCGAGGGTTCGCGACCAGCCACGTGTCGAAGGATCTCGGGAACGGCCGATTCAAGATCGAACGTCCTGATTCGACCGGTGACGAATGGCTCGTCGACGAGCGGATGCACGCACCCAGCCCGGCGGCTCGACGAGAAGTCGGCGAGGCGGTCTCCCGCAACGAGATCAAGGTCAGCATCGCGATGCCCGTCAGGCCTCGCCGTGCCAACCCGGAGGCTGGGGACACTGGCACTCAAGTGGGCCAGTTCTGGAGCTACTTCCCGCTGCAGGATCGTACATCTGCCACCGCATTCTTCAACGCGCCGTGGAGCGTCAACGATGACCGAACTACGCTGCTGAGGAACGGGTACAACCGTGAGATTCTCGCAACGCTGGCTGAGATGTTCGTCGAGTTGCTCCCACGCGTCAGCAACGAACAGGATCCTGCTGCACACCTCGACTATCTCCCGGCTCGAGGTCGAGAAGCCATCTACTTCGGCGACGAAGTCCTGTGCGCGCTCGTGCCGCCGCTGGCCGTCGCGGCGGCACTGATACCCGACGGTAGTGGTGTGCTACGACGTCCGCAGGAGCTCAGGCCCCTCGATCTGACATGCGAATGGAAGATCCCCGAGATCGCCCACGAGGCGTGGATCGCTTCGCCGAACACCCGGAACGATGTGCCGCACTGGCGCAGCTACAGCTCCACCCAACGGGTCGCGCGACTCCGGCAGCTGTTCGCGGTGAGCGTGAGCCCGGACCGGTTCGACGAGGACAGCCGCGATATGAAGCGCGCGCTCGAACTCGTACCCAAGCGCGGCATCCAGTCCTGGCTCCGCGAATGGGCAGAGGGAGACGATGTCGAATCAGCGGCCAACGCAGTCAAAGTCGTCATGGCAAATCGTGGGGCCGAAGAAGCGGACAAGGCCCGCGTCATCCCGACGACCGACGGGCTACGCGCACTCGCAGACAGAACGCTCGCCTTCCTCTCGAAAGCCGACGACCTGGAGATCGAGGGCGCGGTGTTCGTCGTTCCCGAGTTCCTCGAGTACCCGGACATGGAGCGGATCCTCCGCTCCGTCGGGTTCCGCGACCTCGATCCCATCGCCATCCTCAACGCCCGCCTTGCGAAATTGACGACCGACGACGGTGCCGAGCAGCAGGCGAAGTTCTGGGACGCCGCACTCGGCGTCAGCACTCGTGACGCAGCGAGCGCTGTTCGCGCAACCCCGACCGCGCGGGTGTTGGTGCCGACGCGGGACGGCGCCTGGCACTGGCCCCAGCAGGTTCTCGATCTGGACGGGGACCTGCCCGGCGCCGACGGTGGAGTCCTCCTTGATCGACAGAGGTGCGTTCCCGCGCTCGCCCACGAAATCGGAGTGGTGAACTCGCCGCAGCGCGACTACGACTTCGAGGACGAGGCAGCCGCCGGCGACTATCGGGATTGGATCGTCGCGGACCTGAACAGCAGACTCACGCCTGGTGAACGCCCGATCGAGCAGATATCGCTCTATCCGAGCCAGGGCAGCTCTGCCGGCCCGTTCTCGGTCCTGATGATCCTCCAGGCCTCAGGCGCAGCTGACCAGATCCGCGAGAACTGGACGCGCGGTCTGCTGGAGTTCGGCGACGCTCCCTGGGACTGCGAGGACACCGCCACCGGAGTCTCATACCGCGCAAAATCGCCGGTTCGATGGGCAGTCGAACGAGCGGGATTGCTTCGGACGTCCCGCGGCTTCCGACCGATCTCCCACGTCGTCGCTCCCTCGCTCGTCGAGTACCGGGATCTGTTGCCGCTCTACGAGGGACCACGCATTATCGTCGACACGCTCCAGCTGCCGCAAGACGTGTCGACGATCGCGCCTGAAGTCCTCCGGGACGCGCTCGCGACCGAACTGTTACCGCCCCAGCTCACGGACTCGGTTCTGGTCCGCTTCATCCTCGAATCCGCTCCTCTGGCATACCCTGACGGGCATCCCCCACGTGTGCCTGCTCGTGTCGGACGCGTGATCGAATCACGTGCGACAGGGACCGTATACATCGCCGTGGACGACGAGCAACGCGATTACCTGGCGCAGCACCAACGCCCCTACTTGCGGGCCAGCGACCTTGACGCCGAGCGGCTCGTCGATGAAGTCGGATGCAAGCGATTCGAGGACTCGTTCGCCTTTTCTATGCGAATCGATGGCCAGCAGGACCCGGAGAGGCTGCTCGACGTCTTCACCGGACTCCGAGGGCGGCCCAGCAAGGAGGACCTGGGAAGTGCGACGTTCTCCCGCGCTGAGTCCATCGCGAAATGGGTCACAACCGAGGACGGCGTGGAGACCCAGTCGCTCGACTCATACCGAGACGGCGTGGACTTCGTCGTGGCGGCCGGCATCCCGGAGAGGGATTCGTTGCGACTCGTCAGCGAAGCATTCGACCTCGGCCTCAACAACGCGGAGATCGAGCGAGTGCTCGAGGTCGGCCTCGCTCAACACCTGGAACTGATCCGGCAGGAGGCGCTGTCGGCGACGACGAACGCAGATCGACTTGAGGTCTATTTCGGTGCTGACGATCTGCGAGAGAAGCTCCCGAAGGGACTCTGGCAGGGGTTGGAGGCGCAGGGTCTCGTGTCCAAGAACACGTCGGCTGCGGAGCTCTGTCTGTCCGTCTATGGAAGAGACACCATGCGGGAGCTGACCGATCTCTTCCGGCGGGAGGGCTTCCCCGACGTTCCGACACAGTGGGCCGGTGGTGCGGCGACCATCACCTGGCTGCGAAAGATGGGTTTCGGATCCGAGTTCGCTGGGCAGCGGACGCAGCGCCAGGCCGCGGAGTTCGTCGTACCAGGCGCAACCGTGCTGCCGGAGCTGCACGACTACCAGTCGCGCATCAGCACGGAGCTCCGTTCTACCCTGCTGGAGGTCGATGACGCGGACCGTCGCGCCAAAGCCATGGTCGAGCTGCCCACAGGAGCCGGCAAGACACGTGTCGCGACGCAGACCCTCCTTCAGCTCTTCATCGATGGAAAATTGGAGGGTCCGGTCCTCTGGATCGCTCAATCCCAGGAGCTCTGCGAACAGGCCGTGCAGACCTTCAGTGAGGTATGGCGCGGCCTCTGCACGGAGCAGCGGGTCGACATGCCCCTGACACTCGGACGGCTCTGGGAGAGCAATGACGTCCAAGAGCCCGACACCGCTCACAGCATCATCGTCGCGACCGACGCGAAGCTCGAAGTGCTCCTCGGCAGCGCAGAGTACGACTGGCTCAGCCGCCCAGCAGCCGTCGTCATCGACGAGGGTCACGTAGCCGGCACGTCCACTCGATACACGCGAATCCTCTCGTGGCTCGGAGTGGACGGAAGACGATTCGAGCGGCCGCTGATAGGTCTCTCCGCGACACCGTTCAAGGGCACTTCCGTGCAGGCTACGGATCAACTGGCAGCGCGCTTCGGCCGGCGGAAGATCGCCGCGTTCGAGGAGAATCCGTATCAGGAGCTCGTCGCGCGAGGTGTGCTGGCACGAGTGGAGCACGCGGTGCTTCAAGGCGCAGTGGTCCGGCTCTCGGACGACGAGGCCCGCGAGGCGAAGCGCACGAACCGCGTCAGCGGTCAAGTGCTGGATCGAGTCGCAGCCGACCACGCCCGAATGGGGATCCTGGTCGACAGCATTATGAACTTGGAACTCGAGCGAGCTCGTTCGGTTCTCGTGTTCACACCGAACGTGCTCTCCGCGCAGGTCCTCGCCGCGACGCTCCGGTACCGAGGCATCGAGGCCGCCTCGGTGAGCGGTCAGACCGGCCGACAAGAACGGCGCGACGTGATCAAGCGCTTCAAAGACGGCGAGATCCAGGTGCTCGCCAACTGCGACCTCCTTACGCAGGGTTTCGACGCACCGGGCGTCACGGCGCTCTACATCGCACGCCCGACCTTCAGCCCGAACGCCTACATCCAGATGGCCGGTCGCGGCCTGCGTGGTCCGAGGAACGGCGGCAAGGACGAGTGCCTGATCGTCGACATGGCCGACAACTTCGGCAACGCGGACATCAACAACCTCCTCGGCTTCCGCGAGTACGAAGAGCTGTGGCAGGAGCAGCAGTCGTGATCCTCAGCCCAGACCTTCAGGACATCGAACGCACCGCGCAGAGCGACGCTGAGCGCAAGCTCGCTCGACTCCTCCACGCCGTTCCGAGTGCCGACGCCGTCGCGTTCCATTCAGTCAAGCTGCGGACCGCCCCTGGGAAGCAGATGGCCGAGGCCGACTTCGTCATCCTCTGGAAGGGCGTCGCGATCATCGCCGAGGTGAAGGGCGGTGGCGTGAAGAAGTTCGATGGCGCTTGGTACACCATCGACAGGCACGGCGACAACCACAAGTTGAAGTCCTCGCCTATCGACCAGGCCCGGGACGCGATGTTCGCTCTGAGGGAGATCCTCAAGGAGGACGGGCTCGGCTGGTATCCCTCGGAGGCGATCGCCGTTACGCCGGACATCGGGCATCCACCGACGGACGTCGCATGGAAGGCCACGCATTGGTTGGCCAAAGAGTCGATGACCGTCGACGCCTTGACCTCCGCGCTGGACGCAGTGGCCCGTGTGGCGCCGATTGCCCCGAGCGGTGCGCCTGCGGCTCGTATCGACCACCTCCGAGAGCGGCTCTTCGGCGAGTTCTCGAGGCTGCCCATCATCGACGCGCAGCGAGGCGCTGTGATCGACGAGCAGAACATCGCTACCGCAGAGCAGGCGAGAGTTCTCGCCGGTCTATCGAAGAATCCGCGCATTCTCGTGTTCGGCGGGGCAGGCACCGGGAAGTCCGTAGTGCTGGCAGAGGCGGCGAAACAGGAGGCGGAGGCGGGGAGATCCGTTCTGGTGACTTTCAGATCTCCCGGTCTTCGGACGTTCTTCGAGCCGCGATTGACCGGGCGAGCGATCGAGGTGCGCGAGTTCGATGCGATCGACCCGTCTTCGCAGTTCGACGTCCTGCTCATCGACGAAGCGCAGGATCTGATGTACCCCGGTGCCATGGATGTGCTCGATCAGGTCGTCATAGGCGGCCGAGGGCAGGGACGCTGGAGGATGTTCCTCGACCAGAACAACCAGGCTCACGTCGACGGCCGCTTCGATGACGACGTCTTCGAGATCGTCCGTACCGAAGGCATCGAGTACGACCTGAGCAAGAACGTCCGCAACACTCGGGCGATCGTCCACATGGTCCAGGAGTACCTGGGTGCCGATGTCGGCGACCCTGGGATCGTGAACGGTGAGCGCATCCAGTGGGAGACGGCGGCCGAGGGGGAGTCGCGGACTCGGGCGATGCGCATTGCGAAGTCCTTCAAGAAGGAGGGTGTCAAGGCCGCCGACATCTGGGTCATTCCGTCAACCGCGGTTGAATCGCTCGATGAAGTCGTAGACGGGATCCGGGTTCTCAGCCCGAGAGTCGCGAAGGGGCTCGAGGCGGAGCACGTCATCGTCTGCGAACTGCCGATGGAGTTCTCGGACTCTGCACTCGCGGCGTTCTACGTCGCGTCGACGCGCGCGCGTGTGACCCTCCACGTCGTCTGCACCGGCGCCGACCGTCGACGCCTGCAGTCGCAAGTGCGCAGGGCGGAGGTCACGGCGTGACGCTCACCCCAGCACAGGCGCGTGCGCTTGACCATCTCCGTGCGGCCTACGTCGGACCCGAGCAGGGTGAGGACGAGGTGCTCATCGATAATCGTCCCTCGCTGCAATACGCGGTCGGCATGCTCTTCCCGTCCGACGATGAGGTCGCGGCGTCGGGAAGCGTCCCTGCAGGAGAGAACGATCCGGAGCAGTTCGTCATGGCTGACGTCGAAGAAGGCGATGTCGAAGAGGACGATGCGACGAACCCGCTCGCCGAGGACTGGCGACCGTCCTCCGCGGCAATCTCCTTCGTCACCGACTCCGAATCCGTGCTCTGCGACTTCTCCGCAGGCACTTATGCGCTTATCGAGGACGACGGTCCGCAGCGATGGCAGCGCACCGGCCATGAGTTCCGGAACATCGAGCTCACGCGAGGAAAGGCGCAGATGCGGCAGATGGATGCCGGTGACGTTCCGTTCGAGATCGGCACCCGCTGGCGGCCATACGGCGCTTCGAACTGGCTCGTCACGCTTCATGTCCGACTTCGGACAAGGACGACAGGCGACGAGCGCACCGACATTCCGCTCATGCTGTTCCAGGTCGCTCTGTCCGCGCACCCCACCGAGGGCGCTCGCATCCTCGAGTACGACGTGTCGCGGGCGATCGACGTCGACCCGGAGGCCGCAGAACTGCGTCTGAGGTATCGGAGTCGCAAGGTGTTCGCAGTCGGGCACGGTATGGCCGCGGACTGGGAGATGGACGAGCGCGGGAACTGCGTTCGCATCAAGCTTGACCCCGTGCCCCACTTCGTCGTACCGGCGATCGAGCAGACCGGCGGCGATGATCTCGACGGCCGCGCTCGACCCGCGCTCGATCTCGCGTTCCTTGCGACGATCGACTCGGAGCCGGCACCAGTGCTGGAAGCGCTGGGATCGTTCGTCGACTCCTTCTCCGAGTGGGTCGCGGATCAGCGTGCGCAGGCATCAGAGCTCGGCGCGGAGGCCGAGTCGATCGCCGATCGCGCGGGGATCACGGTGGCTAGGATGCGCCAGGGCATCGACCTGCTCGCGGACCCGACGTCGGCTGGGCCGCGAGCGGCGTTCGCACTCGCCATGTCGGCGATGCGCCTCCAGATGCGCCAAGCCGCTCTCGGCCGCGGCGAGAAGGACCCGGCGCCCGCGTGGCGTCCGTTCCAGCTCGGATTCCTCCTGGTGTCGCTCGCATCGACCGTCGACGACGCCCACCCTGACCGGCCACTGGTCGATCTGATCTGGTTCCCGACCGGAGGCGGCAAGACCGAGGCGTATCTGGCGCTCGCCGCCATCGTGATCTTCCTTCGCCGGCTCGAACACGGCCCGACCGGTGGCGGGACAGCGGTGATCACGCGCTACACCCTGCGCCTGCTCACCTCGCAGCAGTTCCAGCGTGCCGCGTCCCTGATCTGCGCGATGGAGCTGCTCCGCGCAACGGATCAGAGGGTGAAGGGGATGGCCCGATTCTCGATCGGGCTCTGGGTGGGGAACGAGGCGACGCCGGGCACACGCGCCGACGCGAAGTACGCTCTCGACCGGCTCTACAAGGCGCAGCACCCGCAGGATGCGAACGAGTTCCAGATCACGGAGTGCCCATGGTGTCTGACCGAACTGGTCCCGGTCAAGAAGGACGACACGCGCCGGCTGTACGGAGCACGCCAGGTCGGCAATGACGTGGTCTTCCGATGCGTGGAGCCGGCCTGCGAGTTCTCGCATCGCGATCTCCCGATGAACGTGGTGGACGAGCTGCTCTACGAAGAGCCGCCGACCTTCCTGCTGGCCACGGTCGATAAGTTCGCTCGCCTCCAGTTCAAGGACTCCGCCGGGCGATTACTCGGCATCGGCACGCCCTATCGGAAGCCGTCGCTCATCATCCAGGACGAGCTGCACCTGCTGTCCGGCCCACTCGGCACGACCGTCGCAGTCTTCGACGCCGTGATCCAGCTGCTGCTGAACAGTGCCGGCTCCGCGCCGAAGATCGTCGCCTCGACCGCGACGATCCGCGCGTCCGGCTCCCAGGTGAAGGGTCTGTACGGCCGGAAGGTGGCGCTATATCCACCGGCCGGGATCGACGACGACACCACCTTCTTCGCCAGCCCGGTGGCCAGCGGCGAGGGCCGACTGTACGCCGGGATGATGCCGCAGAGCGTGTCCCAGGCTACCGCTCTCGTCGCCGCCGCCTCACCGCTGCTCGAGCTGCCAGGGGTCCTGGTCGGCGCAGATCGCATCGGCGACCGCATCGACCCTTACTGGACATTCGTGATGTATCACAACAGCCTTCGGGAGCTGGGACGTACGGGAGCCCTGCTCCTCGACGACATCAACGGCCGACTCGGAACTCGGGCAGACCGGCTCGGGCTCGGGCTGAGGACAATACGCGCGGACCGGGTGCTCGAGCTGACGAGTCGTCGCGGACCGGAAGAGCTGCCGAAAGACCTGCGACAGCTCCGAGTCAGCGCGGACGACTCCGACGACGCCGTGGACGCGGTGCTGTCGTCGAACATGCTGTCGGTCGGAATCGACGTTCAGCGCCTCGCCCTGATGCTGATGGTCGGACAGCCCAAGACGACGGCGGAGTACATCCAGGCCACTAGCAGAGTCGGTCGCGGATCGGTGAACGGCATCGTGATGACCCTGTTCCGGTCGAATCGCGCACGCGACCGGTCCCACTTCGAGACGTTCCGCGGCTACCATGACGCGCTGTACCGGAGCGTCGAGCCGACGAGCGTCACGCCTTGGTCCCTGTCATCCCGAGATCGCTCGCTCGCCGGTGCACTTATCGCGCTGCTTCGGCACGCTGTACCGGTGCTTGCCGGGGAAGGCGATGCAGGCGCGTTCGATCTCTCCGATGAGCGCTTCCGAGCCACGGTGGAGGCGCTGATCGAGCGCTTCCTCGATCTGGTCCGGGAGTCCGAGGAGGACGAGACGACCGCAGTAGACGACCAGGTCGGGCAGCTTCTCCGCGAATGGGATCGGAAGGCGCACGAGGCCCGCGACGCCGGCGAACGGCTCCGATACGAGCACCGCCAGGCGGGAGATCGGGCGCTGGTGAAGCGCTTCGGGCAGCCGGGTGATGAATGGCTGGTCGGCGACTCGATGCGCTCCGTCGAGCCGAATGTCGCGGTCGAGGTGCAGGAACCCCAGCGGGAGGTACGGCGTGCAGAAGATCCGTCATGATCTCCGTCTATCGGAGACGGTGTCCCCGTTCGGCGTCGGTGCGATCGTCGACATCCGGGGGGAGTCGCTCATCGCTCCTGACACCTCGTGGTGGGACCGGAAGGTTGCGCCGGAGATCCATTGCGACCGACTGGTCGACCAGCTCGTGCAGGGCGGGCGCCCGCGCCCGGTGCTCCGTCAGGCCCCTTCGCATGCTGGGAGGGCCGGGCAGGAGACCGCGAGCCTGCCCTACTGGCGATTCCCGGCATGGCGTTTCTGCGAGCGATGCCTCAAGCTCTCCAAGCTGACGACGATCGACAAGGGGCGTTTCCGCAATCGGTGCGACTGCGGCGGAGTGCTCGTTCCGATGCGGTACGTCGCAGTCTGCAAGACGGGCAGTCACGTCCAGGACGTGCCCTGGTTCATGTGGGCCCACCGCGGGCACGATGAGGGGGTGACCGAGGAGGTCCGCGTCTGCCGCGCGTACAAAGAGCTCCGCTTCGAGCGTTCGAACACGAGCGGTGAAGGCCTCGCCTCCCTTCGAGTCGTGTGTGATGGATGCGAGCGCTCGCGCCCCCTGTCCGATCTCGTGGGCGGCAGCGCGCTGCATCGAGATGGGGTCCGATGCGAAGGCCGCCAACCCTGGGAGCCGGAGGACTCGGTGGTCGAGCCGTGCAACGACGACCTCGTCGCGGTCCAGCGTGGAGCGACCGGCAACTACATCGCCGACCGCGTCTCCGCGCTCGACATCCCCGAAGAGAAGACGCGGTCGGAGGAGCTGAGCGCAAAGATCCGGGCTCACGACTACTTCCAGCGCCTGGTCGATGATAACGGTGGGCCGAAGTCGGAGATGATCGCCGGATGGATCGCAGAGGAGGTCGGCGTCGGCGCCGACACGGTCTTGTCTGTCGCCGGAGGAGAAGAGCACTCGTCCGACGGCGCGATGCATGTGCTCAAGGACGGCGAGTGGGCTGCATTCGTGAAGAAGATCGCCGGTGGCAAGGATCGGGAACTCAGCGACTTCGTCGTCGACGGTTGGTCCGACGCGTCCATCACTTCCGGGCCGTCTGAGCTTCGCGGTGTGATTGCAGGGATCGGGCAGGTGCACCGCGTCCGTGAGGTGCGCGCTCTCAAAGGCTTCCGTAGGCACAGCCCGAGTGCCTCGTTCATCAGCGCCGACCTGGGGCGGGACCCGAAACAGCGCCCGGTGTATCCATCGCTGGAGCTGTTCGGCGAGGGTATCTTCCTGCAGTTCGATGAGGAGGCGCTGCAGGTGTGGGAGTCCCTTCCAGACGTGCAGGCCCGTGCGCACATCCTCATGGACCGTCGCGATCAGCTGGAGTGGGCCCGCTCGCGTCTCGACGTCCCGGAACCTCGCTTCATCGCGCTGCACACCATCGCTCACCTGCTGATCCGTCGCCTCGCCTTCGCCAGCGGTTACTCATCGGCGGCCCTGCAGGAGCGGGTCTACGCGAGCACTGACCGCCCTGACAACACGGCGGGTATTCTCATCTACGCTGCGGCGGGCGACGCGCAGGGTACTCTGGGTGGTCTTGTCCGTCTCGGCGCCCCGAACCTGTTGATTCCTCTGCTCGTCGCAGCGCTGGATGATGCCGACGTGTGTTCGAACGACCCGGTGTGCATCGAGAGCGATCGGCAAGGGTCATCCCAGTTGAATCTCTCGGCTTGTCACGGCTGCGCCCTCGTGAGCGAGACCTCCTGTGAGACGGGCAACCGACTCCTGGATCGGCAGCTCGTACTCGGCGGAAGCGAGGTGACGGGGCTGCTCAGTGGTGTGCTCCCCGCCGTACGGGCCGCCCTGGGAACAGGTTCATGAGTGCGCCGGCGCGCCGGCGGGCTGCACGACTGAAGGCTGATTACGATGACGAAGTGACCCGTGAGATCAGCGTGCTGGACCTGTTCGCCGGGGCGGGTGGACTCACGGCGGGGCTTCATGCGGCCTCGGACCGATTCCGAACCGTCGGCGCAGTGGAGATGGATCGTGCCGCCGCGGCCTCGTATGAGGCGACCTACGGTGAGGGCATCGTCTACGCAGGCGACATCAAGACGTGGCTCGCCGAGGAGGATGTGCCACGCGCTGACGTGATCATAGGCGGCCCTCCCTGCCAGGGGTTCTCGAGCCTTGGGAAGCAGGACGTCGAGGACGAGCGCAACTCGCTCTGGCAGGAGTACGCGGAGACGATCCGGCGTGCGCGGCCGAAATACTTCGTTGTCGAGAATGTCGCCGAGTTCAAGAAGTCGCCCCAGTATCGACAGTTCAAGGAGGCAACCTCCGAGCGCGGAATGCTCGCTGAGTATGACTTCCAGGCGGAAGTGCTGAACTCTGCCGACTTCGGTGCCCCTCAGGCTCGACGACGAACGGTGATCATCGGTTACCGTCGAGACCTCGGCTTTCCGGGGTTCCCTGAGCCGACGCACTCGGCCAATCCTGAGGTCGACGGACTGATGCCTTACGTGACCGTGAGGGATGCGCTGGGTCGTCTGCCTCGAGTGCCGGACCGGGACGAACTGTTCGATCGCCGGCGGACCCAGTTCGGTGGCAGGCAGTACGCGGGAGTGTTCTCGGCACGAGATCTGCACTGGAGCCGGAGATACACCGATCTCTCGCTGAAGCGGTTCGCGGTGATCCCGGCCGGTGGCAATCGACGCCATCTGGAGCCGTATCCGGACCTGATGGCGCCGTGCTGGACGAAACACAAGACCGGCTCTGGCGATGTCATGGGCCGCCTCCACTGGGATCGTCCCTCCGTGACGATTCGCACTGAGTTCTTCAAGCCCGAGAAGGGGCGGTACATTCACCCGGAGGAGGATCGGGCGATCACTCACTACGAGGCTGCGGTGTTACAAGGCTTCGCTGCTGAGCATCGATTCGTGGGTTCGCGTACCGATATTGCGCGGCAGATCGGCAACGCTGTGCCGATTCCTCTGGGCGCCGCGATCGGCCGTCTCCTCGCGGACGTTCTCTGACCCGAGGAATCGGACTTCGTGTCGAGCGCACGTTGCATCATCCTCGCTACAGTGACCTCATGGTCAGGTTCCGGCAGGGGAGGGTACCTTCGACGATCGAGCCAGTCGAGGGACTTGCCGACCTGGTGTCCAGCCAGCTCGATCTGCTGGAGAACCAGCTTGGGCGACAAGAAGCGGCGATGGCAGGTCGTCTCTCCAACTCAAATACCCGTGCTGCCATTCTCATGGGCGTCAGCGGAGCTCTTGGAGGCACTGAACTCGTCATCTCCTCTGGAAGCTTCTGGATCAGTGCGGTTTGCTTGGCTTTCTATCTGATCGCGGCGGGGTGTGGACTCGCTGCGATGAGCTCTCGGCTCACCGAGCAACCCGACCTGCCGCCTTGATCGGCGAGTATGCGGACGCGGCCACTGTCTCCCTCCGTCGATCGATCCTCAGCAGCCGACTTACATCTCACGAACGCTCGCGCACCCAGTTGACTGAACGGCATAGTTGGTTGGTCCGCGGATTCGTCGCGCGGATGCTGGCGTGGCTCGCTTCGGGTGTGGGGACGATCTACGGGTTGGCACACCCAGAACTAGAATCCACGGTGCCGATTGAGATAAATGGAGGAGATCAGTGACAAACGTCCCCGATGAGCAAGATCGACCTGAGAAGCTGCCCAAGAGCATCACTCAACCGGTCGTGGAGCACGGTCAAAAGCCGGACCCCGTCTCTGAGCTACGAGCATCCGAGTAGAAGACCCGGCCCCTCGGCGTTCCTCTTTTGGCTTGCGCTCATGTAGGAATCCGCCATTTCTCATGGAATTCTGAGACCGAAGCCGCCGCCAACTACCGTGGAACCCCCGGCGCTATCTGCCATCTCGGCCGGGAACCTACATGCGTAAGTGTAGGTTTCGCCAAAAGCGCAGGCCCGCGCCCTCGTGACGTCCACGTCGGGTCGTTCGGTGGCGATTCACCAGCCCAGCGAACCCGGTTCTCCCTTGAATGGCCCTCGAACGCGTGCGGTGATCCAGCCACCGTAGAAGCGACCCGGTTGCGGGGTGACCCGCTCGCCGCCAACGGTGCAGGCATCCATGTCACCGGCGTACACGGCGACGCGTCCCTTCAGCTCACGGAATCCGTGCGTTGGGTTCGGGTATGTCCACGCGGCTCTGTGTACGCTCCGAGTCCCACCGTGGACATCGAAGTAGGCCGCTTCACCCTTGAACTCGCAGCGTGACGTTCCCTGAACAGGTGTGAGCGCGCCGCTGACGAATGACGCCGCAGGTAGGTAGTAGACGGGCGGGTGGCTCGTCTCGAGCACACGCACGGCGTCGAGGGTGTCTGCGATGAGTACACCGCCGAGGCTGATCGTGACGCGCTCGAGCACACGTTCAACTCGGGGCGGTCGCGGATAGGCCCATACCGACTCCTCGCCAACGCCCACGGGATCCGGCTCCGGTCGTCTCATACCGTGAGCGTACTCGCGGCTGTGATCCTATTCGGGTGTGCCCTCGGTGAGCCCGCCCCCAACCCGACCCCTCATCCTTGACGCTGCGTCGCGTACCACGATCGGTGCTGCACGCTGGCGCCGAGCGACTCGAACAGCGCCAGCGATGCGGTGTTGCTCGACTCGACGTCGACGAGGTACGAGCGAACCCCGCGCTGCGCCAGCATGGCGGCGGCTGCCCGGATCACCGACCGGCCGGCGCCGCGCCGGCGCAGCTCGGGGTGGGTGACGAGGTTCGTCATCACGCCCCATTTGTTGCGCTCCACGATGCGGCAGGTCGCCACCAGCGACCGGCTGCCATCCGCCCGAGGGGCGTATGCGGTCACGACACTGCATGGCTGGTCGGCTTCTATGAGCGCACGGAACGCTTGCGCAGAACCCGGGTCGCGCTGGCTCGCCCACACCGCGAAGTGCGTCTCGGTCGGCCGGTCGCTCACATCGATGACCAGTCCCGGCGCGGCAGCATCACGCGGAGCCACCACCTCACCGGCCGCCTCTTTCGTGGCGCCGGTCAGCAGCAGTGTCGATTCGGAGGTGCCGTACCCGCGTGCCGAGAGCAGCGGCGCCAGGCCGGCGCATTCGGGGGCCAGTGCCGTAGACGGGTCGGCCGAGTAGATCTGCACCCTCGCGGGCTTCTCACGGGTGGCGTACCAGGCCTCGACCGCGTCGAGGCTCTGTTCCCAGCCCAGACCCGTATCGGTGACCGGCAGAGCGCTGTTGGCCCGCTGCGTGGCCGAATCCGAACTGCGCAGCAGCCACCCCTTCGACAGCAGCCCGAGATCGGAATCGGAATCCGACACCTCATCGCGCAGGTTGTCGATCTGCAGCCACGACGAATCCGCGGGCAGCCAGGCCGCGGCCGAGATGCGACGCAGGTCGACGGCCGAGACGACCCGGTGTGTGCGCCCGGCGCGCGTCGGCGCCGGCGGCACCTCGTGCACGACCAGGATTCGCGCCCGCTCCACCCGCACCGGGCCCTGCTTGGTCGAGATCTCGACGCTCTGCTCATCGACGGCGCGGATCACACCCAGCGCGTCAGACGTGGCGTGCGTGTCGCCCGGGTGCAGTGCGTAGCGCACCACCACTCGTTTGCCGGGTTGCAGATCGTTCACGTCGCCCCTTCCGCCGAAGAGTCCAGCCTCTCACCTCTTAGCGGCTGACCCCGGCAAGCACCTCCGCGAGGTCGCCGGGACGGCTCCACATCGGCCAGTGCCCGGTCGGCAGATCGCGGTAGTCGACGTCCGTGTAGTTGCCGAGCTCGGCGAGCATCGGGTGTCCTGCCGCGACGAGTTCGATCACCTGTGCGCTCGGGATCGAGCAGCACACTAGCGTCGTTGGCACGGCGAATCGAGCCGCGTCGGTCAGCTCCACGGCCTGCCGCAGCACGGGCTCTGGCTGCGCGACGGCACGGGATCGAAAGCGCTCGAGTGCTGCCGCCTCGAGTCCCTCGACGCTCGCCTGCTGTGCGAGCACATCGAACGGCGGCAGCGCGAGCGCGCCTTCCCCTTCGGGGTACTCGGGTGCGAAGGCGCTGCCGGGCGCCACCGGGCCGCTGTCGACCCACACCACGCGGCGCACGCGCTCGGGCATGCGATCCAGCACGAGGGTCACCGGCGCATTCGCTCCGCTGTGCGCGACGATCACCACGGGCTCGGACTGAGCGGCGACAACGCGTGCGATGGCCGCCGCCTGGTCGTCGAGCGTGCGGTCTGCCCGGTCGGGGTCGGTCTCGTCGAGCCCGGGCAGCGTCAGGGCTGACGTCGGCACGCCCTGTGCTTTGAGCAGGCGGGCGACCTCGTCCCAGGCCCAGGCGCCCAGCCAGTGGCCGGGAACGAGCAGGAGTGGGGGAGTGCTGGTGAGATGCGTCATGCCACCAGCGTCGCAGGGGCGCGCGACAACGGCATGGCACTGTTTATGACAAGGTTTGAGAAACTTTGGCAGGGTGGTGAGGTGAAGAGAACCGAACGTCTGCACGCGCTCGCAGAGATGCTGCGACGCCGTGGTGCGCGCGGATGCACAGCGCAGCGGCTGGCTGACGAGTTCGGCGTCTCGTTGCGGACGATCAAGCGAGACCTCGACGCTCTGGAGAACAGCGGTGTGCCGATCTGGTCGAGGCCAGGACCGGGCGGCGGCTACGGTGTCTCGTCGCGGGCGAACCTGCCGCCCATCACCCTGAGTCCCGCGCAGGCCGTCGCGCTGCTCGCGGCCGTCTCTGCCGCAGCCGACGCGCCCTTCGCCGACCTCGCCTCGGCAGGCGTCCGAAAGATCATGGATGTGCTCGACCCCACCACGCGCGCGAAGGCCGACGGGCTCGCGCGACGCATCTGGGTCGACGGCGGCCAGGCCCCGGGGAGAGCGATCCGGTCGGCGCTTGAAGAGGGGATGGCCGAGCAGCGGATCGTGCGCCTGCGTTACACGTCCGGCGACGGTGTGACGACCACGCGCGATGTCGAGCCGGTGATCTTCGCCTCGACGTCCGGACGCTGGTATCTGATCGGGTGGTGTCACCTGCGGCAGGCGATGAGATGGTTTCTCGTCACTCGCATCGAACGCGCGACCGTGACCGCGACGCCGTGCGGTGACCACACCGTCGACGAGATCGGCGAACCTCCGCCGACGGCACGATCCGTGCAGGCCTGAGACCGGCCCGCCATCACGCGAACCGCACGGTCTGCTGCAGGCGGGTGCGCACGTCGAACAGTTCGTTGCCGCCGATCACGCGCGTGCCGCGGATGCCCGTCCGCAGCACCGTCGGCAACACACTGCGCCGCATGACGGCGACGAGCATGCTGCGTTCGGTGCGGATCGGCACGACCGGCTCGGCGAGGTCGTCGTCGGGAAAGACCAGCAGTGCCGCGCTGAAGCGCACGCGCGCGGTGCGCGAGAGAAGTCGGATGCCCTTGACCAGACCGCCCACGGGGGCATCCGCTCCCAGAACCTCTCCGCCCCGGAACCGCACATCCCCGCCGGTATCGGCCGACATCACACCGAACAGCCCCGACGGTCCGAGCACGACGTGGTCGATCTTGCCGTCGGCGTCCGCTTCGTGAGGTGCGGCCACGTCGTGCCACACGGTGAAGCCCATGCCGAGACCGGCGAGGATCCGCGCACTCTCCTCCTCGGCGAGGGCGTGCGCCAGCAGCGCCCGCAGCTCGACGGGGATCGTGCGCACGAACGCCGGATCGTACGGGGCGGCGATGTCAGCATCCGCCCACTCCTGCACCCGCGCGACGTACTGGCGGCGCAGCCAGCCGCCCGCCTCGCCGTGCACCTGCGCGCGCGGACGTGTGTCGGTGCGCTGCGGCGCACCCCACCCGCTCCACTGCTCCGCGCCCGCGAAACCGTGCCCGCGGTCGTACGCGGCGCGGCTCTGCGGGGTGCCCACCAGCTCCCACGCCCGCTGCACGCGGATGAAGACGGCGGCGTCGCCGCCGGCATCCGGATGCGTGCGACGCAACTGCAGCCGGAAAGCCCGGCGCAGCTCGTCATCGGATGCCTCGGGCGCGACCCCCAGAACCTCGTAGGCCGATGCCGAGAGGGGACTGTCGAACATCGTTCTCCTCGTATCGGTCGGCGTTCTCAGGGTATTCGGCAGGGGTTTCGCGGCCGTGCAACCGAGCGCAACCGGGTGCAACGGAGGCGCACGTACCTTCATGCCCGAGGGCGGCGACCGTCCGCCCCGCACAAGGAAGTGAAACCGATGACCATTCTGACCGAAACCTCTTCGAGTACCGGCCGCGGCACAGTACCTTCCGGCACGATGCGTGCCGCCGTCACCACCCCCGAGCACACGCTCGCGGTGCAGGACGTCTCGATTCCCACCCCCGGCCCCGGCCAGGCCCTCGTGCGCCTGATCACCAGCGGCGTGTGCCACACCGACCTGCACGCCGTCCGGGGCGACTGGCCCGTCGCCCCGAAGGCCGACCTCATTCCCGGCCACGAGGGCTACGGCGAGGTCGTCGCGCTCGGCGAGGGCGTCACCTCGCTCGAGATCGGCCAGAAGGTCGGCAACGCCTGGCTGTGGAGCGCCTGCGGTGAGTGCGAATACTGCCGCACCGGCTGGGAGACCCTGTGCGAGAGCCAGCACAACGGTGGCTACTCGGTCGACGGCAGCTTCGGCGAGTACATGCTCGTCGACGAGCGCTTCGCGGCACGCATTCCCGATGGCGTCGACCCGGTCGAGGTCGCCCCCATCCTGTGCGCCGGCGTCACCGTCTACAAGGGGCTGAAGATGACCGGTGTCAAGCCGGGGGAGTGGGTCGTCATCTCGGGAATCGGCGGGCTCGGCCACATCGCCGTGCAGTACGCCCGCTCGATGGGCATGCGCGTCGTCGCCGTCGACATCGACGAGAGCAAGCTCGCCCTGGCCCGCAAGCACGGCGCCGAGGTGACCGTCAACGCGGCCACCGACGACCCCGGCGAGGCCGTGCAGCAGGCCATCGGCGGAGCCCACGGTGTGCTCGTCACCGCCGTGCACCCGAAGGCGTTCGGCCAGGCGCTCGCCGTCACCCGCCGCGGCGCGACGATCGTGTTCAACGGTCTGCCCCCGGGCGACTTCCCCGCCGACATCTTCGACATCGTGCTGCGCGCGATCACCATCCGCGGCTCGATCGTCGGCACCCGGCAGGACATGGCCGAGGCGCTCGACTTCTTCGCCCGCGGAGAGATCCACCCCACGGTCGCCGTCGAGCCGCTCGACGACATCAACGACATCTTCGAGCGCATGGAGCGCGGCCAGATCGACGGCCGCATCGTCATGAAGTACTGAGCCGAGAGGCTCTGATCAGACCCATCGGTGCGCCTCCGCTGCGGTGAGGCGCACCGATGCTGTTCGCGAGGCGCTGCTCAGGGCGATGTCAGTCGATCGCCCGGATCGTCATCTCCATGCCCATCGCGCGGTGATTGCCGACCGAGCACCAGGCATCCATATCGGCCGAGATCACGCCGACCTCGATCACCTCGGTCTCGCCCGGGCCCAGGTGATCCGTACCGGTGCCGTTGGCCAGCACGAGGTCGTGCACGTCGGTGCCGGTGTTCTCGAACGTGATGATCAGCTCGTCGCCGACGGGCACCTCGACGACGTCGGGGATGTATCGCATGCCCTCGACCGTCACGGTCACCTCGGTGCTCTCACCGGTCGCCTCGATGTCGGATGCTGCCTGCCCGGCGACGCTCTGCGCCGAGGTGCATCCGCTCAGCAGCAGAACCGCCGCGATCAGTGCGGTGGGCGTCACGAACGGGCGGCGGATGGATGACACGGGCACTCCAGGGTCGGGCGAACACTCGGCATCCATCCTCGCCCATCGGTGCGGCGCGACCCTCATCGTCCGATCGGATCGGGCGGCGGGAATGAACCGGTGCAGCGTTTGGTTGTACATTCAACCAACGCATTGCACCGGAGGAAGCCATGAACGCTCAGCGCACCACGTCAGCACCCGATCGGGTCCTGAACGCCCATACCGCCATGGACGCGGTGACGCTGCGCGTCGGCGACCTCGAGATGATGACCTCGTACTACGCCAACGCGCTCGCGCTCGAACCGCTCGAAGAGCGCTCCCGCGGCACCGAGGTGCACCGCGTGCTCGGGCGGGGCGCCACCCCGATGGTGCGCCTGATCGGCACGCCGGGTCTTCCCGCTGCCGATCCCCGCCAGGCCGGCCTGTTCCACACGGCATTCCTCTTCGACGATGCGCCCGCGCTCGCCGCGACCGTGCTGCGCGCAGCGCAGGATCAGCGCGGTCAGTTCGTCGGATCGAGTGACCACCTGGTCAGTGAGGCCTTCTACTTCACCGACCCCGAGGGAAACGGCATCGAGCTCTACGTCGACCGTGACCGCTCGCAGTGGCGGTACGAGCACGGCACCCTGCAGATGTCGACCCTGTATCTCGACCCGAACGCGTACCTGCAGCGCCACCTCGACCAAAGCGTGCTCGCCGGTATCGGCACCACTGCAGGGCGAGTCGGCCACGTGCACCTACAGGTCGGCGACATCCCGACGGCCCGCGCCTTCTACGTCGACGCACTCGGGTTCGAGACCACCGTCGACACCTACCCCGGCGCCCTGTTCGCCGCCGCGGGCGGCTACCACCACCACGTCGCGATGAACACCTGGAACAGTGCCGGCGCAGGCCCGCGCGCCGCGAGCCTCGGCCTCGGCGAGGTCGCCCTCACCGTGCCCAACCGCGACGACCTCGATGCGCTCGCCGCTCGGCTCGCCCGCCGGGGTCTGCAGTTCGCCGACGACGGTCGATCGATCTCGCTCGATGACCCCTGGGGCACGAACGTCACGGTCGCACTGCCGGGTGCCGACGTCGACGAGGTACTCTCGCGCTGAACCGGCCCCGGCGCGGTTCAGCGCGAGAGTGGGCTCAGCCCATCCTGCTGGCGAGCATGCGCTGTTCGGGGTCGAGTCGCGTCAGGAGTGCGATCGTGATGTCGTGCAGCTGGCGTCGCTGCTCGGTGGAGAGTGCGTCGAAGACCAGTGCGCGCACGGTATCGACGTGACCTGGGGTTGCGCGGATCACCTTGCGGTGCCCGTCGGCGGTCAGCTTGACCAGCGTGGCCCTGGCGTCTTCTGTGCTGCGCGCGCGCCGTACGAACTCGCGCTTCTCGAGGCGACTGACCGCGTGAGAGAGCCGCGAGAGCGTGGCATTGACGCCCATCGCGAGGGTGGTCATGCGCAGCTCGCGCCCTTCGGCGAGGGCGAGCATCGAGAGCGTCGCGTAGTCGAAGTGCGTGAGGTCCTCGTCGCGCAGCAGTTGCGCATCGACCTCATGCGGCAGCAGCTCCAGCACTGCCGTGAGGGGTGCCCAGGTGCGGCGTTCCTCGTCGGTGAACCCGCGTGGTGTCCGTGATTCGGCCATGTCCCGATCGTACCGGGAATAGTTGACACTTCAATGATGTTGACCACGACAAGACGTTGAACATTCAACTACTTACGACAGGAGCACATCATGACCACCATCACGATCTTCGGCAACGGCAACATGGGCCAGGCCATCGGCGGCGTCTTCGCACGAGGCGGCGCGTCGATCCAGTACGTCGGCAGCGACGACAAGGCGGCCCACCTCGAGGGCGACATCGTCGTGCTCGCCGTGCCCTACCCGGCGCTGGCCCAGATCGCCGATGACTACGCCGACCAGCTCGCCGGCAAGACCGTGGTCGACATCACCAACCCGCTCGACTTCAGCACCTTCGACGCCCTCGTCGTGCCCTCCGACAGCTCGGCCGCCGCCGAACTGCAGGCGCAGATCCCGTCAGCGCACGTGGTGAAGGCGTTCAACACCAACTTCGCCGCGACCCTGGTCACCGGAACCGTCGGCTCGCACGCGACCACGGTGCTCATCGCCGGTGACGATGCCGCCGCCAAGCAGTCCCTGGCCTCGGCGATCGAAGCGGGCGGCCTGCACGCGGTCGACGCCGGTGCCCTCTCACGCGCGCGCGAGCTCGAAGCGCTCGGCTTCGTGCAGCTGACCCTCGCCGTGTCCGAGAAGGTCGGCTGGAACGCCGGCTTCGCGCTTAACCGCTGACCGACTGACGTCAGAGCGAGGGGTCCTGCACCGTACGGTGCAGGACCCCTCGCTACGAACGCGTTTAGGCTGGTGCCGTGAACAAGAACACGGTCTGGACCATCCTCGGTGTGATCGGCGCGGTCGTCATCGCCTGGTGGCTGGTGAACATTCTGTTCGCCGTGCTGGGCCTGATCGTGAAGCTCGCCCTCGTCGCCGTCGTGGCTGTCGTCGTCTACTTCGCCCTGCGCGCCTTCTTCCGCAGCGGCGCAGACTGATAGGCGCTCACCCGCGCAGGAACTCCAGCGCGGCCTGCCGGAACTGCCGCGAGCCCGGCGCGTTGAAGTGATGGCGTCCCGCGATTTCGAGGAACGAACTCTGCGGAGCCGCCGCCGCCAGACTGCGTGATCCCGCGATCACCGCATCCTGCTCGCCGGTCGCGAACAGCACCGGCTGTTGCGGCGCGTGTGCCGGATCGGGGTCGATCGAGCGCGAATCGCGCAGCCCCAACGCAAGTGCGAGCAGAGCTTCGAGGTCGTTGCCGGGAACGCGCTCGGTGAGCTCCAGATAGCGTCCGGTGCGGGCATCCGTCACCGGTGTGCCGTCGGCGATGTACCGGCGCACCTGCGCGACGTCGAGATGCTCCAGCGGGATGCCGTCGGGTACGCCGCCCAGTACCGCCCGCGGGATCCGATCGCCGAGGTCCTGCAGAACCTCCCAGCCGATCCGCGCGCCCAGCGAGTAGCCGACGTAGTACGCCTCGTCGATCAGGAACGTGTCGAGCACGGCTTCGACGTCGGATGCCATCGTGCGCACCGTGTACCCGGCGGAGTCATGCGGCTTCTGGCTGCGGCCATGGCCGCGCAGGTCGATGCCCAGCACGCGGTAACCCTCGCGCTCCAGCATCCGCACCCATCCGGTGAGCACCCACGTATCTCGCGTGCTCGATGCGAAACCGTGCACGAGCACGACCGTGGGGGCCTCCGCGTCGCCCCACGAGTACGTGGCCAACGCGACGCCCTCCTCACCCACCTCGACGCGCTGCGGGTCGGGCATGCGGATGAGATCTGCGAGGGGGATGGCCACCCCTCCATGATGCTCCTCACGCCACAGTCCGGGCGCGGATCGGCGCAATCAGATGATCGAATCTCCCCGACCCCTCCCCAACGCCGAAACGATTCGATACACTGAATCACCCGCATGGCGCCGTCTTCGATCACGGTGCCATTCGTCTTCTCTGGCCGCACTCCGGCATCCGCTCTCTCCCCCTTTCGAGCTCTCATGGCAACCACCCTCATCACCGGACGCCCGTGGCGCGTCATCCTGGCCTTCTCTGTGCCGCTGCTTATCGGCAACGTCGTGCAGCAGCTGTACCAGTTCGTCGACACGATCGTCGTGGGACGGCAGCTCGGCGTGAACTCCCTCGCCGCTGTCGGCGCCACCGGCAGCCTGATCTTTCTCGTCATCGGCTTCGCCTGGGGGCTGGGCAGTGGCTTCGCGATCCCGACCGCCCAGGCGTTCGGTGCCGGAGACGCCAGGGGAGTGCGCCGCTCGGTCGCCACCGGCACCCTGCTCACGGCCGCCACCAGCCTGATCCTCACCGTGTGCGGCCCGATCATCGCCGGGCCGTTCCTCGAGCTGATGCAGACCCCGCCCGAGCTGCTCGCCGAGGCGACCGTGTTCACCCAGGTCACGTTCCTGGGTGGCAGCACGATCATGTTCTTCAACTACCTGGCCGCCATCATCCGATCGATCGGCGACTCGACCACTCCGCTGGTGTTCCTCACCATCTCGTGCGCTCTCAACGTCGGTCTGGTGATCCTGATGGTGGGCCCGCTGGGCTGGGGCGTCGCCGGAGCCGCGTGGGCCACCGTCGTCGCGCAGGCCGTCTCGGTCGTGCTCTGCCTGCTGTTCATGTGGCGGCGTCTGCCCGTGTTGCACGTGCACCGCCCCGACTGGAAGGTCAGCGGATCCGACGTCGCCCAGCACCTGCGCCTGGGCCTGCCGATGGGCTTCCAGGCCTCGATCATCGCCATCGGCGCCCTGATCGTGCAGGTCGCGCTCAATCGACTCGGCGCCGATGCCGTCGCCGCGTACACCGCGGCATCCCGCGTCGACAGTCTCGCCGTGGCGTTCCTCGCATCGCTGGGACTCGCCGCCTCGATGTACGCCGCACAGAACCTCGGAGCGCGTCGCCCCGACCGCATCCGTCGGGGAACGATCCAGGCGATCTGGATCGCGATCGCCGCCTCGGTCGTGCTCGGGGCGCTCCTGATCGCCTTCGGCGAGCCCGTCGTGCGCCTGTTCGTCGGTGAGGGAGCAGACGACGTCGTCGACATGGCGCACCTCATGCTCATCATCAACGGACTCAGCTACTCGACGCTGGGCGTGCTGTTCGTGCTGCGTGGCGTGCTGCAGGGCATCGGCCGCGTGCTGGTGCCCACGATCACCGGTGTGATCGAGCTGGTCATGCGCGTGGTCGCCGCACTGGCACTGGGCGGGGTTTGGGAGTTCACGGGTGTCGCCCTGAGCAACCCGCTCGCTTGGCTGGGTGCGATCCTGCTGCTGATCCCGGCGTACATCGCCGCCCACCGCCAGTTCGCGAAGATGACCGTCGACCCTGTCGAACCGACCCTCACCACCCCGATCACCACGATCACGACGCCGATCCCTGTGGTCGGCCCCAGCGAGGGCTCGCACACCGTCGATGCGGTGTTCACCGCGCCGGTTCCGATCGCGCGACCGCGCCTGACGAAGGTGCGGATGCCCCGCGTCGGCCGCCGACGCAAGGACTGACCGCCGGGCAGGCGGGCGTCGCTGCGCGGCGATTCACTGGCGTGTCACCCGTGGTGCACACATCATCCTCTGGGATGATGCCGAATCGTTCTCAAGGAGGGCGTGACAACGCGATCTATGCGCGTAACCTTGATGTCAGATGGTGCGCGGGGGGCGTGCACCGATGACCGGGGGGTCGCAATGTCAACACTTCCAGTGGCGAACACACTGACGTCGGTTCTCGTGCCGATCGGATGGGCCGGAGCCGTCTTCGCCATCGTCTGCGCCATCGTCGTGCTCTACGCCGTCGCGCGCGGCGCCGCGGGGCTGACCGGCGGCGCGATCGGCGTGTGGTTCGTCGGGGCACTGCTCAGCGTCGCGTCGTCGTTCGCCAGCCAGTGGACGCCGATGATCATCGCCGGCGGCGCGCTCGCCGCGGCTCTCGTCGTCGGCGGCATGGTGCGGATGCTGACACTGCCGCGCCCCGTCACGGCGAAGCCGGCGGCATCCGTCGTTCCGACCGCAGCGTCCGCTCAGGTTGCGAAGTCGCAGACGGTCACGATCAAGACGCAGTCGATCAAGACGCAGCCCGCCGCGGCCTGAGGCGTTCGCGCCTGCTGGCTCTCGCTTACGCGATCTCTGCGGTGTCGTCCCATCCCCACTGCAGCGTCAGGGCGCCTGGGCCGAAACCGCGCCGCAGCGCGTGCAGAGACGTCGCGCCCCGTAGCATCCGCACAGTCACGTCCTCGCCGCCAGGAGTGGACTCGACCTCCTCGATCCAGGTCGGGATCGCATCCGGGTGGAACCGCGTCCACAGCAGCAGTTCACGGCATTGCATCGCCACTCCGTGCCCGGTGCCGTCGCCCTGGGGGAAATCCGGCGGATAGTCGACCGCCCACTCGATCACCGCCGACTCGGGGCTGGTGATCGGACGCTCGAGCTCGAACAGGAAACCGTGCACTGTGCGGCTCGGGTCGGTGTGCGTGGTTGCGATGCGTCCGCCGCCCAGTGCGCTGAAGGACGGACTCACCGTCGGGGTGCCCTGGGTGATCTCGACGAACGGCACCGCGGCAACCTCGCCCGACGTGCTCTGCACGATCATGCGCATCGCCCGACGCGACACGCGCCGATCCGGGCCGACGTCGGTAACGGCGTGGATGCTGAGTTCTCGCGTCGGATCGGGATACATCGCGCCCATCGCCGTGAACGTGTCGCGCACGCGCTGTTCGAGAGAATCCTCATCGAACGGGAACGCCATCGGCCCGAGCGGCCCGGTGCGCAGCGTCGAGCCCAACCGATCGATCAGTGCGCCCGGGTCGAGGCCCAACAGGCTTTCGAGGTCGGCCACGGCAGCGAGCGATTGCGCGCCTTCGGGTCGTCGCGCCCCCGAACGCCAGTAGCTCAGGGTGGTCACCGACACCGCATTGCCGCGATCCGTCAGCCGCCGGTGCAGGCCCGTCAGCGTCACGCCGCGCGCAGCCACCGCTTCTCGCAGGACCGTGGCGAACGGAGCCGTCATCCGCTCGCCCGAAGTGCTCTCGCTCGTCACAGCAGGGCTCCCGGTATGTGAAGGTGGTGCGCCTAGATTGGCATACTTGTGCCGCGTCGGCTGCGTCTGGGGGCGAACCGATGCGCATACCCCCTCCGTAAGGGGGTTCGGCGATCGCCTGGGGAGGCTGCCGAACCCCCTTCACAGGCGCCCGGCGTAGACTGGTCGGGTCACCGATTCGAGGATCGTCATGCCTGCCCCTTCCCGCCCGTTCACTGCGCGCCACGTGCAGTTGGGCCGTGCCGTGATGGCCGCCATCGCCGCCATCATGATCACCTTCTCCGCCGACCATTCGGCCGCCATCGGCCTCTCCGTCTTCGGCGGCTTCGCGATCATCACCGCGACGATCTTCATCATCGCGGCGGTCATCGTCTATCCGAACGGCCGACGCTGGCCGGCGGTGATGATGGGCGCCTTCACCTTCCTGTTCGGCATGGCCGCGAGCGTGCCGGTCTGGCGTTCCGACACCCTGTTCTTCGTCCTCCTGATCGGGTGGGCGGCCCTGACCGGACTCGTCGAGTTGATCGCGGGCATCCGCTATCGCGGTACCGAGGGCGCTCGCGACGCGATCACGGTCGGCGCGATGGGACTGCTACTGGCGCTGTTGCTGCTGCTCGTGCCGATCGACCTCGTGCAGGACTACTCGGTTGGCGGCAACGACCTGGTTCTGACCGGCATCGTCATCGGAGTGGGCCTGTTCGGCGCGTATGCGGCGATCGTGGCCGTGTTCCTGGGTATCGCCGGCGTCTCGCCGAGCGCGAAGAAAGACATCGAATCGGATGCCGGCGCAGACCGCCTGGCAGACCATGGAGGACACGCATGACCGACCCCAAGCCGACGCGACGCGAGATCCTGCGTCCGCTGCACCTGGTGGGGATCGCCCTGGTGTGTGGCATCTTCGCCACGATCGTAACGCTCGTCTCGACCGGTGCGTTCACCTCGCGCGTCAATTCGGCGATCGCGAAGGGCACCTACGAGGGGCTCACCCCGATCGGTCTTGGATTGGTCATCGGTGGCATCTCGTTCATCGTCACCCTCCTGGGCCTTGCCATGCTGATGCTCGCCGTCGACCCCGCCGACGTCACCAAGCGCGTTGACCGCGCCGTGCTGCTCTCGGATGACGACGCTGGTGCTGCAGGGGGTTCGGGTGCTGCCGTTGCGGATGCTGCCGCAACGGACGACGACACCGCCTCCGGTCAGTCCCCCCGCGCCTGACGCGCGCGCTCTTTCCCGTCTGGCGCCCTGGCGCTCGGCCCTCTGGCGTTCTTCTCCCTCACGAGGGGTCGATAAACGCTGGGTTTCGCCCCTCACACCCGACGTTTCTTGACCCCTCGTGAAGTGCGTGCGCGCTCGCGGGCGTACGCGTTCGTGGGGGCACGCGCTCGCGGGCGTGGGTGCCGCAGGCTAGGGCAGAGGCAGCTGCAGCAGGCGGTCGTCGCCGTCGCGGCGATCGCCCCGCCCATCGGTGTTGTTGGTGAGCACCCAGAACGTGCCGTCGGGGCCGGGCACCACGTCACGCACGCGGCCGAACTCGCCGGCGTGCACCGCCCACGGGGCCGAGCCGCCTGCCGTGTCGAACAACCACACGCGCTCGCCGCGCAGGGCCGCCACGTACGCGACGTCGTCGATGATGGCGATACCGCTCGGGCTCGCCTCGCTGGGCGCCCACACCGCGACAGGGTCGATGGCATCCGCCGCGTCCGCGACGCCCTCGTGGTCGGGCCAGCCGTAATCGCCGCCGGCCTCGATGAGGTTGAGCTCATCCCACGTGTTCTGTCCGAACTCACTCGCCCACAGGTCGCCGCGCGAGTCCCAGGCCAGGCCTTGCACGTTGCGGTGCCCAAGGCTGTAGACCGCCGTGCCGTACGGGTTCCCCGGTGCCGGGTCACCTTCTGGCGTCACGCGCAGGATCTTGCCCGCGAGCGACGCCGGATCCCTGGCCTCGGCGCGTCGACCGGCATCACCAGTTGCGATGTACAGCATCCCGTCCGGCCCGAACGCGATGCGTCCGCCGTTGTGCGTCGCGGCGCGCGGGATACCCGCGAGCACGACCTCGATGCCGGAACTGTCGAAGCCGAACGAACCGGGGGTGCCGGTCAAGGGCATCCGCACCACGCGGTTGTCGTCTGCCGCGCCGTGGTACGCATAGAGCCATCGGATGCCATCGGACTCGTGCATCGCGAGGCCGTGCAGTCCCGATTCTCCGCCCGACACGACGCCGCTGACGGTGCCGACCTCGCGCTGCGCGCCGTCGGCGGTGAGTTCGAGTACGCGGCCGTCGTCGCGCTGTGAGATGAGTGCGCCGCCGCCCACGAGTGGCAGCACCGACCACGGTGCATCCAGGTCCGATGCGAGCGTCACCACCTCGGTGCCGGCCGTGCTTGGCGCGGCCGTCGGTTCAGCGCAGGCGGTGAGCACCAGCATCCCCGTCAGGATGCCGGCGATTGCGACGCACGCGTTCCGACCCATGCTTCCAGCATGACGTGCTCCCGCTCACGAGGGGCACGAACCTCATGAGGGCGCGCCACCTCACGAGGGCAAGCCACCTTCACGAGGGGTCAAGAAACGCTGGGTTTTGCGCGCTCAGGCGACGTTTCTTGACCCCTCGTGAAGGGAGAGAAGGGCCCAGGCTCAGCGGGCGAGGCGGTCGGCGAGGCCGGTGTACGTCGCGGGAGTGAGTGCGAGCAGGCGCTGCTTGGCAGCGTCGCCGATCTCGAGACCTTCGACGAAGGATGCCAGCTCGGTCGCACCGACGCGGTGTCCGCGCGTGAGCTCCTTGAGCAGTGCGTACGGGTCGGTGATCGACGACCGTCCGGCGACCACCTCGGCGCGGATGACCGTCTGGATCGCCTCGGCCAGCACTTCCCAGTTGTGGTCGAGGTCGTCGAGCAGCACGTCGCGCGAGAGCGAGATCTCGTTCAGGCCGCGACGCAGGTTGTCGAGCGCGAGCAGCGAGTGTCCGAGGGCCACGCCGATGTTGCGCTGCGTGGTCGAGTCGGTCAGGTCGCGCTGCAGGCGGCTGGTCACCAGCGTCTGCGACAGCGAACCGAGCAGCGCCGCCGACAGTTCGAGGTTCGCCTCGGCGTTCTCGAAGCGGATCGGGTTGATCTTGTGCGGCATGGTCGACGAGCCGGTCGCTCCGGCCACGGGGATCTGAGCGAAGTAGCCGAGTGAGATGTACGTCCAGATGTCGGTCGCGAGATTGTGCAGGATGCCACCGGCGTGCCGCACGCGGTCGTACAGTTCGACCTGCCAGTCGTGCGACTCGATCTGGGTGGTGAGCTCGTTGAAGTCGATGCCCATGCCTTCGATGTACTCGCGCGACAGCTGCGGCCAGTCGACGTCCGGCTCGGCCGACAGGTGCGCCGACCAGGTGCCCGTGGCGCCCGAGAACTTCGCGAGGTACTCCGAGCCGGCGATCTGGCCGCGCACGCGCTCCAGACGCCAGGCGAAGACCGCGAGCTCCTTGCCCATGGTCGACGGGGTTGCGGGCTGACCGTGCGTGCGCGAGAGCATCGCGGCATCCGCGTGCTCGACGGCGAGTTCGCGCAGCTTGGTGATCACGGCGTCGAGTGCCGGCAGCCACACGCCCTCGATGGCGCGCTTGACGGTCAGGGCGTACGAGGCCGAGTTGATGTCCTCGCTCGTGCACGCGAAGTGCGTGAGCTCGGCGATCGAGTCCAGGCCCAGCGACGACAGGCGGTCGCGCACCAGGTACTCGACGGCCTTCACATCGTGGCGGGTGACGGCTTCCTTGGCGGCGAGCCAGTCGATCTCGGCCTGCCCGAAGTCGCGGTACAGCGCGCGGAGGCGCTGCTTGTCAGCATCCGACAAAGGCGACGTCTCGAACAGCGACCGGTCGGTGAGGGCGATCAGCCACTCCACCTCGACCTCGACGCGGGCGCGGTTCAGTCCCGCCTCCGAGAGGTAGTCGGCCAGTCCCGAGACGGCGGCCTGGTAGCGGCCGTCGAGGGGGCTCAGCGGCTGGGTCGGAAGCGAGGGCAGAGAAGTCAGCGGAGTTCCTCCTGCTCGGGGCCCCGCATCGCACGGGGCGACGTATGGGATGCCCGCACAGCCGGTTCGAGCTGGCTGAAGAGTCCGCGGGTCGCGGTCTCAATCATAGCGAGCACCGAGTCGAACATCTCGGGCCCCGCATAGTACGGGTCGGGTACATCCATGCTCGACGCGTGCGGGTCGAACGTGCGCAGCAGCGTGACCTTGCCCTCGTCGTCCTCGGTGCGCGCCCACGCCCGCAGGATGCGTTCGTGGGTGCGGTCGAGCGCGACGATCAGGTCGTTCTCGGCGAAGGTCGTCGCGGCGAACTGTCGCGCGCGGTGCAGTGAGCCGTCGAACCCGCGGCGGGTGAGCGCTTCGATGGTGCGTTCGTCGGCGCGTTCGCCCACGTGCCAGTCGCCCGTTCCCGCACTGGTGGACACGACGCGAGAGCCGAGACCATGCCGTGCAGAGAGTGCGCGAAGCACCACTTCGGCCATCGGTGAGCGGCAGATGTTGCCCGTGCACACGAAGATGACGCGGAAAGGATCCGAGTCGGTCATCGCTCCATTCTGCCCGCTACCCGCGCTGTCCCCAATGGCTGCGGTGAGCGAGTTGTCCCCAGATCGTGGGAATCAGGACAGATCGGATGCCCGCAGCCGACCACTCTGGTGGGCATGTACTCGTTCCTTGCCGCCGAAGCACCCGCCAGTTTCGACCTGTGGGCGGTGTTTGACGCCCTGCGCCTGCTGCAGGATGCCGAGGACCAGCTGGTCGCTGCGGAAGGCGTGGGGACGGAGCTGGTGGCGGAATCGTCGTGGCACAACGAGGGGCTCGCCGCGCGCAGCCTTCGTGAGGCTCTCGACGAGATGCACCAGCAGATCCGCGGTGAGACCATCGCCGTGCGGGAGCAGCAGGGTGTCGTGCGGGCGGTGGTGCGGTGATGAGCGACAACCTGGAAATCACATCGGGTGGGGCGATCGCGATCGATTCGTCGATGGTGCGTGAGATCGGTCGCGGTCTCGGGCGGGTCGGCCGCCACCTTGAGGATGCTGGGGATCTGGCGCGACGGGCCCGGGCGACGATCGTGCAGGCGCCGGCGCTCGCCGCCGCGGTCGGCACGGGCGGGATCGATGCCTGCGCGCAGCGGTTGATGACGCTGGCAGAGCAGACCCGCACGCATGCGCATGGCACAGAGATGATGGCGGATACGTTCGAGCTGGTCGAGCTGCGCACACGACAGTCGGCGCTCAGTGTGCATCGTCCCGACGAGGCGCTGGCGCTGCAGGCGCGGATCGATCAGTTGATCGCGGGCGACCCCGATATCGAGAAGCGTGCCGACATGCTGGTCGCGGCGTGGCAACAGACGCGGTTCGACGGTACCGGCGACCAGCCGTTGGATGCGCTCTTGTGGCGCCCGGGCTCGGGGCCGATGCTCGGCCCCTTGGGCGCGGGCACGGTCGGCGGAATGATGCTGGTGGTGTCGCAGATGATCGCCCGTCACGGTCAGGGGCTGCTGCCGTACGGTTCGAAGCCGACGGGTGAGGCGCCGCCGGTGCGCGTGACCCCGGTGTCGACGGGGACGACGAAACCGCCGACCGGCGTGCGTGATTCGTTGTCGCGCATCCCTTATGACGGTACGGGGCAGGTCGTCGTCGAGAAGTACACCATGGAGAACGGCGAGACGCGCTTCATGGCCTACATGGACGGCACGCGCACCTCGACCTGGTGGACGGAGGATCCCTGGGACATGGGGTCGAACTGGGACATGTGGGTCGACCGCGACAAGGCGGCCTCGCAGGTGGCCCTGCAGAAGGCGCTGGAGCAGGCCGGGGCTAAGCCGGGAGACACGGTCGGCCTCGTCGGCTACTCGCAGGGTGCCGGGATTGCGAGCGTCACTGCGATGGAGGGCGTGTACAAGGTCGACGTCGTGATCACGGCGGGCAACCCGGTTGAGCCGTCACTGGGGCCGGATCAGACGCTCGTCGAGCTGCGTCATCAGGGCGATATCGTCTCGAATCTGGCCGGCGGGGGCAGCTCGGGTGGCACGGGTTCGACCGGTAGTTTCACCGCGCACGCCGATGTCGGAGGAATGCTGCCGATCGCCGCGCACGGGTTCGAGGCATACCTCGACACCGCCGCTCAGGTCGACGCCTCGGGTGATCCGCGTGTAGACGACCTGAACGAGTCGTTCTTCGAAGAGCTGGGCCAGGCCGTCGAGGTCGAGACGACGGAGTACTTGGCGGAGCGGCCGGACGTGTGACCGGCCGGCCCGATGTGCTCAGTCGCGCTTCTTCTGCGGGCGCAGGATCGCCCCGAAGATCGCGTTGATGATCGAGATCAGGAAGGCGGCGACCACACCCCACCAGAACGACCCGACGTCGAGTCCCCAGCTGAAGCCGCTGGTGATCCAGGCGGTGAGCCACAGCAGGAACCCGTTGATGATGAACGAGATCAGGCCGAGGGTCAGGATGTAGAGCGGCAACGCGACGATCTTGACCACGGTGCCGATGATCGTGTTGACCAGGGCGAAGATCGCACCCACCGCGAGCAGCGTCAGCGCGACCTGCAGGGGCTCACCGGGCGAGAACGGGCGGATGCTGATCTCGAGCACGGTGATCAGGCTGACCACCCAGATGGCGAAGGCATTGACGACGACGCGGACGATGAATCCCATCTTTCGATGGTGCCACGCCGGCGCCCATCTTGTCAGTGGGTGCGGCTGGACGGCATGGCAGTTGTCGCAAGATTTGCGACAACTGCAGCGGCGATCACGCTCCTGGTCGCCATGAGCGACCCAAGCGAGAAAGAACTCATGATCGCTCTGATCATCCGGATGATCTCCGAGGGCGACTCCGGCACGCCACGCTCCTTAGACTGATCCCGTGACAGAGTCGACACTGCCCCGCATCCGCCCCGAGATCGCCGCCCTGCCCCCGTACCGTCAGGGCAAGCAGGCGGGTCCCGACGCGTTCAAGCTCTCCAGCAACGAGAATCCGTTCGAACCGCTCCCGTCGGTGCTCGCGGCGCTGCAGGACACCACACCGATCAACCGGTACCCGGATGCCACGGCCGGCGCGCTGCGCGCCCGCCTCGGCGAGAAGTACGGCGTCGAATCGGATGCTGTGCATATCGGCACCGGCAGCGTGTCGATCCTCTACCAGCTGATCCTGGCGACAGCATCCGTCGGCGATGAGGTCATCTACGCCTGGCGTTCGTTCGAGGCATACCCGGGGCTCCCGCTGGTCGCCGGCGCGACCGGCGTGCAGGTGCCGCTCACCGACGGCGCGCGGCACGATCTCGACGCGATGGCGGATGCTGTCACCGACCGCACCCGCGCGATCATCGTCTGCACACCCAACAACCCGACCGGCCCGATCGTCACCAGCGCCGAGTTCGCGGCGTTCGTCGACCGTGTTCCGAGCGACGTGCTGATCATCCTCGACGAGGCCTACGCCGAGTTCGTCACCGCCCCGGATGCGGTTGACGGGCTCGCCGAACGCGTTTTCGAGCGGCATCCGAACGTCGTCGTGCTGCGCACCTTCTCGAAGGCGTTCGGTCTTGCGGGGCTGCGGGTCGGCTACGCGATCGGGCACCCGCGCGTGCTCGACGCCGCACGCACCACGGCCATCCCGCTGTCGGTGACCAGTGCCGCCGAGCGCGCCGCGATCGCCAGCCTCGACGCCGAGGGCGAACTGCGCGAGCGGGTCAGCGAGATCGTCGCGCGTCGCACGCGCCTGGTCGCGGGGCTGCGCGCCCAGGGCTGGGACGTGCCCGACTCGCAGGCGAACTTCGTGTGGCTGCCGACCGGTGCGGGCACCGACGACGCAGCCGCCGCGTTCGTCGCCGCCGACCTCATCGTCCGCCCGTTCACGGGCGACGGCATCCGCATCTCGGTCGGCGAGGAAGCATCGATCGACCGGGTGCTGCAGGTCGCGGCAACGCTGCGCTGAGCTCACCGAAGGCCGAAAATCGCGGCTCCCGGCACTTCGTAGGGGGCCCGAGTTATGCACGGCCGGGCATGCCCGGATCGATAGCGTGGAACGGTGACCTCGACCGAAACACCTCTCGTTCGCGTTCTGCAGACGGACGGAAGCTACGCGCCGACGGCCGAAGCCGAGCAGTACCTGCCGTTCATCGACGCGCTCTCCGACGCTCAGCTTGAGCAGTTCTACCGCGACATGGTGGTCATCCGTGCCATCGATACGCAGGCCACCAACCTGCAGCGGCAAGGGCAGCTCGCCCTGTGGCCGCCGAGTCGCGGGCAGGAGGCCGCCCAGGTCGGCTCGGCCTATGCCGCGCGTGGGCAAGACACCCTGTTCCCGTCGTACCGCGAGCACGCGGTCACCCGCATCCGCGGGGTCGACCCGCTCGACATCATCACGGTCATGCGGGGCAACTCGCACGGCGGATGGAACCCGCTCGACCCGAAGAACGGCAACACCCGCATCTACACGCTGGTGCTCGGATCGCAGACGCTGCACGCCGCCGGTTTCGGCATGGGCCTGGTGCTCGACGGCAAGACCGGCACCGGCGACCCGGAGCGCGACGAAGCGGTGGTCGTGTACTACGGCGACGGCGCCTCCAGCCAGGGCGATGTGCACGAGGCGATGGTCTTCGCCGCCAGCTACAACGCCCCCGTGCTGTTCTTCCTGCAGAACAACCACTGGGCCATCTCGGTGCCCGTGCAGACCCAGTCGAAGGTGCCGTTGGTCAACCGCGGCGCCGGTTACGGCATCCCGTCGGTGCGGGTGGACGGCAACGACGTACTCGCCAGCTACGCCGTCTCGCGCGCCCAGCTCGACGCGGCGCGCAACGGCGGTGGCCCGCGCGCAATCGAGGCCGTCACCTACCGGATGGGCGCGCACACCACCAGCGACGACCCCACCAAGTACCGCGGCTCCGACGAGGAGCAGCAGTGGGCGCAGCGCGACCCCATCGCGCGCATGCGCGCCTTCCTGGAGGGGCGCGGAGCTGCGGCATCCCTGTTCGACGACGTCGAGACCGAAGCGGCGGATGCCGCCGAAGACCTGCGCTCCCGTGCCGTCACGCTCACCCCGCCGGGACGCGAGCTGATGTTCGACCACGTGTACAGCGACCCGCACCCGGTGATGGCAGAGCAGAAGGCGTGGCTCGACGGCTACGAAGCCTCGTTCGAAGAAGGAGCGCGCTGATGACGATCGAGTCGATGCCCATGTCGCGGGCGCTCAACGCCGGTCTGCGCAAGGCCATGCAGGACGACCCCCGGGTGCTGCTGATGGGAGAGGACATCGGCCCACTCGGTGGCGTCTTCCGTATCACCGAGCACCTGCACCGCGACTTCGGACCCCAGCGCGTGCTCGACACCCCGCTCGCCGAGTCGGGCATCGTCGGCACGGCGATCGGGCTGGCGATGGCCGGATTCCGACCGGTGTGCGAGATCCAGTTCGACGGCTTCGTGTTCCCCGCCTTCGACCAGATCACCTCGCAGCTGGCGAAGATGACCAACCGTCACGAGGGTGCTCTGTCGATGCCGATCGTGATCCGCATCCCGTACGGCGGGCACATCGGTGCCGTCGAGCACCACCAGGAGAGCCCCGAGGCGTACTTCACGCACACTCCGGGGCTGCGAGTGGTGTCGCCGTCGACTCCGAATGACGCCTACTGGATGATCCAGGAGGCGATCCGCTCCAACGACCCGGTGATCTTCCTCGAACCCAAGAGTCGGTACTGGCCCAAGGGCGAGGTCGATCTGTCAGCATCCGCCGTCCCGCTGCACGCGTCGCGCGTCGTGCGCCGCGGCAGCGACGTGACCCTTGTCGGCCACGGCGCGATGGTGACCACGCTGCTGCAGGCGGCGGCCATCGCCGAGGGTGAGGGCACGAGCTGCGAGGTCGTCGACGTGCGTTCGCTGTCGCCGGTCGACTACGGCCCGATCCTCGACTCGGTGCGCTCGACCGGCCGCATGGTCTACGCGCAGGAGGCGCCCGGTTTCACCAGCCTCGGCAGCGAGATCGCCGCGACCGTCATGGAGCGGGCGTTCTACGCCCTCGAAGCGCCCGTGCTGCGGGTCTCGGGGTTCGACACGCCCTTCCCGCCGGCCAAGCTCGAGGGCACGTACCTGCCCGATGCCGACCGCATCCTCGAAGCCGTCGACCGCTCGCTCGCCTACTGACCCGGCGCCTGTCGGAGCTGGCCCCCTGCAGACCCGTTCCCCACTGATCTCTTCCCCGCCTACTGCGCACAACTCCGGAAAATCTCACCGTTTCCGGCCATATCCGCCCGTACTGCCGTTCCGGACCATGGTTTTCCGGAGTTGTGGACGCCGCGTAGCCGAAAGGACACCCCCATGAGTACTCAGACCTTCACCCTGCCCGACGTCGGCGAGGGGCTCACCGAGGCCGAGCTCGTCGCCTGGAAGGTCGCCCCGGGCGACGCCGTGGCGATCAACGACGTGATCTGTGAGATCGAGACCGCCAAGTCGCTGGTCGAGCTGCCGTCACCGCACGCGGGGACCGTCGGTGAACTGCTGGTCGCCGAGGGCGTCACTGTCGAGGTGGGGGCGCCGATCATCTCGTTCGTCTCGGATGCTGTCGCGCCGGCCACCCCGGCGCCCGCGCCCGCAGAATCCGGTGAGGAGGGCGGCGGATCGGTGCTGGTCGGCTACGGCACCGGAGGCGGCGCCGTCTCGCGTCGCCGCAAGCCGGCCGAGCGACCCGTGCGCGCCTCGGTGGGCGTGATCGCCAAGCCGCCGATCCGCAAGCTCGCCCGTGACCTGAACGTCGACCTCACCGAGGTCACCCCGACCGGTGCAGACGGCGAAGTCACGCGCGATGACGTCGTGGGACACGCGCAGCAGGCCAGTGTGTTCCGCAACATCGAGACCCCCGAGTGGGGAGATGTGCGCGAGGAGAAGCTGCCGGCCCCGGTGAGCGCCCCGGCGGGCCTGGCCCGCGGCATCCAACCCGCTGCGCAGGACGACGATCGCAGCGAGTCGATCCCTGTCAAGGGTGTGCGCAAGGCGACGTCGTCGGCGATGGTGCAGAGCGCCTACTCGGCACCGCACGTGACCGTGTGGAAAGAGATCGACGCGACCCGCACGATGGAGCTCGTCAAGCGTCTGAAGGCGTCGCCCGACTTCACCGACATCCGGGTGTCGCCGCTGCTGATCATGGCGCGCGCCGTGATCTGGGCCGCGCGGCGCACCCCGATGGTCAACGCCGCGTGGGTCGACACCGACAACGGTGCCGAGATCGTCGTGCGCCACTACGTCAACCTCGGCATCGCGGCGGCGACGCCGCGCGGTCTGCTGGTGCCGAACATCAAGGACGCCCAGGATCTCGGGCTGAAAGACCTCGCCCGCGCCCTGAACCGGCTGACCGTGACCGCTCGCGAGGGCAAGACCAGCCCCGCCGACCAGCAGGGCGGCACCATCACGATCACCAACATCGGCGTATTCGGGATGGATGCCGGAACCCCGATCATCAACCCGGGCGAGGCCGGCATCGTCGCCATGGGCACGATCGCCCAGAAGCCGTGGGTCGTCGACGGCGAGGTGCGTCCGCGCTGGGTGACCACGGTCGCCGGGTCGTTCGACCACCGTGTGATCGATGGCGACGGCATGAGCCGCTTCATCGCCGACGTGGCCGCCGTGCTCGAGGAGCCCGCGCTGCTCGTCGACTGACGTCGGTCGGCTGGCCCGGTCGCGCGTTTGGCCGGTCGGTGCAGTTCAGGTCGCAGAAAACGCCGCTTTCCCACTCGGAAAGCGGCGTTTTCTGCGACGGGAAGGCGGATGCCGGATGCTGACGCTCGCGACGCGCACCGTTCACTGAGGTGACACCTCCCAGACAAACGCCGCTGGTTGGCTGACGACATACCCCTCGCAGCTAGCCCTGATTCCGCGTGCCCTCCCGCGCGGGATCGGAGCGGATACCCGTTCAGGATCACCATGTCGTTACCCTCTGTGCTTCGTGCCGTCTCGGCCGCCCTGACGATCGGCGCGTTGGCGCTCGCACCGATCGCTCCCGCAGCCGCCGCAGACCCCCTCGGTCACATCGACGGCGACGGCTCTGCCGGCGCGCCGTACCTTCTCGACTCCGCTGCGGATCTCGATGCGCTCGCCGCCGCCATCAACGCGGATGCCGACGCCTACGCAACCGCGAATCTGAGACTGACGGCCGACATCGACTACGGCGCCGCCGAGTTCGTTGGCTTCGACACCTTCTCGGGTGTGCTCGACGGGGCGGGCCACACCATCACCGACATCGTCTACGGTGCGAGCGCGCGAAGCGACGAACGGGCGCTGATCCGTTCGCTGAACGGCGGGGCAGTGCGAGGCCTGGGCGTCGCCGGGGCAACGGGGCACAGCGCCTCAGGAGAGCGGGTGGCGGGCATTGCCATCGACGCGATCAACGGCGCTCGGCTGGAGGGCAACGCCGTCACCGGTGCGCAGCTGGTGACGACACATGACTATGCCGGCGGCATCGCAGCGAAGGCCGATACCAACACCGTGATCAGCGGCAACCGGGTGGACGTCTCGGTCACGAGCGCCCGGTATCCGGCAGGCGTCGTCGGATACGCCCGCAAGAGCGTCGAGCTGACGAAGAACCTCGTGCAGGCGTCTGTGCGCAGCACCGGCACCGGCGCGTTCGGCGGAATGGTGCTCGCCTACGCCGGCAACTCCAATGCTCAGCTGACTCCGGCGACGCGGATCTCCGAGAACGTCATCCTCTCGGGCTCGGTCGGTTTCACCAGCGGCGGAGACACGATCGAGATGGGGCGCGTCGTCGCCCGCCCCCGCGACGCGGGATTCACGATCGAGAACAACCTCGCCAGCGATGCGGTGCTGATCAACGGTCAGGTGCCCGAAGGGCCGGGAACGCTCAACAAGGACGGCACCACGACAGCGGCGACGCAGCTCGCCGCCCCCGCCGCCTACGAGTCGCTCGGATGGGACCTTGTCGAACAGTGGCAGTGGGACACCGTTCTGGGGCATCCGATCCCGGCGGCGTTCGAGACGTTGCCGACCGGGCCCCTCCCGGGCATCACCGGCGACGGCACCGAGGCGCGGCCGTTCGAACTGCGAGTGGCCGCAGACCTCGACACCATCGCTGAGGCGATCAACACCGACCCCGACGCTCACGCCGCTGCGCACGTGCGGATGGTCGCCGACATCGACTACGCCGGCGGAACCTTCACCGGGATCGACCGCTTCGCGGGCGTCTTCGACGGGGCCGGACACACTCTGACCGGCATCACCTACGGATCCGGTGCGACCGACGAGCGGGCCCTTTTCCGCGTGCTCGACGACGCCACGGTGCGCGACCTGGCCATCGATGGGCTCGTCGTACACAACCCGGCGGCTCAGCGGGTCGCTGGTGTCGCCATCCTCGCCCAGAACGGCGCGCGCATTGAAGGCATCTCCGTGCGCAACGCCGATCTGCTCTCCGGGCACCAGTACGTCGCCGGAATCGTCGCTGACGCGAAGTCGGGCTCGATCGTCAGCGACAACCACGTACACGGCACGTTCGCCAGCGCCCGCTACCCCGGTGGCGTCGTCGGGTACGCCCACAACGACGTGCAGATCACCCGCAATCTCGTCGAGGCGATCGTGCACTCGCGGGGAACCCGTGCACACGGCGGCATGGTGCTCTCGTACGCCGGAGCGAAGGCCGCAGACGCCGGCGACACCGTGATCAGCGGCAACGTCGTGCACTCGGGAAAGGTCACGTTCGACCGAGGTGAGACGTCGGTCAGGCTCGGCCGCGTCGTAGCGATGCCCCGTACGCCGGGCTTCGTCATCGAGAACAACCTCGCCAATGAAGCCGTGACGCTCGGCGGCGAGACGGTCAGCGGCCCGGGCGAGCAGAACATGCACGGTACCGACAGCACGTATGAGCAGCTCGCCGAACAGCAGCGCTACGAGACGCTCGGCTGGGACTTCGCGTCGCGCTGGCGGTGGGACGACGCGTCAGCGCACCCCATTCTGGCCGCGTCCGGAAGCACCACCCCGCCGATCGTTCCGCTCCCCGAGCCGGAACCCGAGCCCGTGCCCCTCGAGGGTATTGACGGTGCGGGCACCGCGAAGGACCCCTACCGGATCGCGACCGCTGAGCACCTGCGGAAGGTCCAGAACGCGCTCAACACGCAGACCGAGATCTATGCAGAGCGTCACTTCCGTTTGACGGCGAACATCGACTTCGCCGGGGCAGGGTTCACGGGCATCGACGAGTTCCGTGGCACCTTCGACGGCGCGGGCCACAAGATCTACAACGTCGTCTGGGCGCCCGGGGCAGAAGAGGGGCTGGCGATGTTCCGCACGCTCATCGGAGCCACGGTGCAGAACCTGACGATCGACGGTCTGTCGGTACGCGACCCCGCGGCGGTGCGCATGGCGGGCATCGCTCTCGACGCCCGCGACGGCACCGTGCTCGACGGCAACGCCGTCGTCAACGCGAACCTGCAGACGGGCAACCCCTACGTCGCCGGCATCGTCGAGAACGCCCAGAACGGCGTGACCATCACCAACAACTGGATCACCGGAACCTTCGACAGCGCGCGCTACCCCGCAGCGATCGTCGGATACGCGCGCTTCGGCGTCGAAGTGCATGACAACCTCGTCGATGCGCACGTCGAGTCCGGCGGCGCTCGCGCCTACGGCGCCATGGTCGTGGCCTATCAAGGGGGATACTCCGAGGGCCCCGTGTCGACGTTCAGCCGCAACGTGCTGATCGGCGGCGAGGTCGCCTATCGCGGTGGTCGCATCGACGTGGCGCCCGGCCGCGTGGCAGCTATTCACCGCAGCCCCGGCTACGTGATGGAGAACAACCTTGCCAACGAGAGCATCCGGGTCGCCGGAGAGGTGCCGCCGTCACCCGGTGAGAGCAACATGCACGGCACATCCGTGCCCCTGGCCGACCTGAACGCGAAGGCAACATACGAGTCGCTGGGGTGGGACTTCGACACCGCCTGGCGCTGGGACGACATCCTGCAGCATCCGGTGCCCGAGCGTTCGTACCTGTTCGGTGCCGGAACCGAGCGCTCGCCGTTCGAGGTGCGCGGGGTCGAAGACCTCGTGTTCCTCGCAGAGGGGACGAATCGCGGGGATGCCACGCTGCGTGGCAGCATCCACGTCACTCTCACAGGAGATCTCGATTTCACCGGTCATGCCCCGTTCGTCGGCCTCGACACGTTCGAGGGCACGTTCGAGGGGCACGGACACAAGATCTCGAACATCGCGTATCAGCCTCAGGCAGACTCCGGTGAGGCAGGGTTCATCAGAGAGCTCTCCGGCACCGTGCGCGGACTCACGCTGCACAATGTTTCGCTGAGCTCGGCGAGCGAGGCAGCGGTCGCGGGGCTGATCGTGCACGCGCGCGGCGACGCCGACCACCCGGCTGTGATCGAGAGCACCACCATGACCGGAGTGCGCATCGACGCGCCTCGGTCGGTCGCGGCCGGTGGCCTGGCAGGTACGGCTACCCATGCACGCATCACGACCAATGACATCACTGCCGAGACCACCGCACGCACGGGGGCCGCGCTGGTCGGCTCGGCCGGTTCGGGAGCGGTCGTCGCTGAGAACCTCGTCGCGGGAACCGTCGACGCCGTCGACGGCAGCGCCGCACTCGTGGTCGGCGACACCGCAACCGGGTCGTCTATTGAGCGCAACGTCGTGTTGAGTGGGGCCGTGACGGCAACCGGGGCCCTGTCCGAGAGCGCCGGTCGTATCGCCGGTCGCACCGACGGCCACGTCGAGGGCAATCTCGCGGCTGCCGACGTCACGGTCAACGGCGCGACGGTCTCCGGCCCCGGCGTCGGCGGACGGCACGGCGGCGACGCCTCTCTCGCCATGCTCATCACCAAGCAGACCTACGAGACGCTCGTCTGGGACTTCCTCGATGGGTGGCGCTGGGACACCATCGACCAGCGCGTCTTCGTCAAGCACCTGCTGCCCGAGCAGATGCCCAACCGCATCGCCACGACCTTCGCCGGTGACCCTCGAACGCAGCGCGGGTTCTCTTGGTATCAGTTGGCTCAGACCGATGCTCCCCAGGTGATACTGACCACCGATCCCGAATTCGGCGCAGACACTCTCATCGCCGTCGATGCCGAGAGCCGCGAGAACGCCCACGGTGAGACCGTGTACCAGGCGGTCGCCTCCGGGCTGACGCCCGGCGAAACGTACCACTACCGTGTCGGCGACTCGCAGACGGGACTCTGGAGTCGTACCGGAACGTTCGTCACCCCGACCGGCGACGACGGCGAGTTCACCTTCATCAATCTCACCGACACGCAGGCGAAGGCCATGCAGGAGGCCGAGCTGTCGGCCGTCACTATGCGCAACGCGCTCGCGCACGTGCCGGATGCCGAGTTCGTGGTGCACAACGGTGACGTGGTGCAGGACGGACACATCGAGCAGGACTGGATCGATCTGCTCGACACGACGCAGGACAGCCTGCTGGCGACCACGATTGCGCCCGCCGCGGGAAACCACGAGGACACCCAGCGGTCGTTCGTCGATCACTTCTCGCTGGAGCACCCCAACGGGCAGGACACGACGACCGGCGCGTACTACTCGTACTCGTACAACAAGGCGCACTTCACCGTTCTGAACACGAACGAGGACGCGGATGCGGGAATCTCCGACGCCCAGCTGGAGTGGATGAAGCAGGACGTTCGTCAGGCCCGTGAGAACGGCGCGGAGTGGTTGATCCTCGTGATGCACAAGGGTGTCTACACCGCGGCGAGCCACGTCACGGATGCTGACGTGCACGCGCTGCGGCAGAAGCTGGTTCCCGTGGTCGACGAACTCGACATCGACCTGGTGCTGCAAGGACACGATCACTACTTCTCGCGCAGCAAGGTACTGCAGTCCGCACCGGGCGACGCGCTCGGGGCGAAGCCGGTCGAGACGACCGTGATCACCGAGAACGTCAATGGCGTGCGCATCGAGTACGCCGTCTCGCCCGACGGCACCCTGTACTTCACCCCGAACAAAGCGGGCGCTAAGCGGTACGCGCAGGTGAGTGAGTCGGAGCTGTTCGATCTCGAGGCGTACCTGGGGCTGTTCGACCGGTTGGGAACGCCACGTCAGGGACTGAACGCACAGACGTTCAGCGCGGTGAAGGTGAGTGAGAACCGCCTGTCCGTCGACACGTTCCACATCGACTCCGAGGGGCGATCGCGTCTGGCGGAGGGGTTCGGCATCGACCGCGAGGTCGAACCGGTCGCGGCGTTGATCGCGGGACTTCCGGATGCTCGCGACGTGAGCGAGGAGGATGCGGGACGAATCGCTGACGTGCGTCGCGCAGTCGACGCGCTCACCGGCGCGCAGCGCGCTGCGCTCGACATGGCGCGCTTGGAGGCCGCGGAGCGCCGGCTGCGCGAACTGCAGGGTCTGCTGAACACCGACGGTTCGCAGGTGGCATGGGCAGACACGCGGGCACTGCACCGGCAGGCGATCACGGTGCGCAACACCACGGCGCGCGATTTCACCGACGTGCCCGTGCGGCTGACGATCGAAGACACGCCAGACGTCGCAGCCGATCAGCTCACCTTCACCGATGCGCAGGCGGCACCGCTCTCGTATGAGGTGGAGCATTGGGAGCCAGGGGCGACCTCGACGGTGTGGGTGAGACTGCCGCACCTGCGGGCGCACAGTGCACCGGTGACGTGGGCCTACTTCGGTGGGGGATCCGAGACCAACGACCCGACCGATGTCTGGAGCGGTGGCTACGCGCTGGTCGAGCACTTCGCCGGCGACCTCGACGCGGGGCAGTCGCGCATGGATTCGTCGGGCAACGCGAAGGGCATCCTGTCGACGGGTGCGCTCTCTTCAGCGGTCACCGAAGTAGGCACGCGCGCCGCGCGGTTCGAGCGGTCGCGACTGGACTACACCGGCGATGTCGGTGGTGGTTTCGAGAACATCTCGGTCAGCGGTGTGTACTCGTTCACGCCGGAGGATCTCCAGGCGATGTCCGGACTCGGCGGTGTGGTCACCAAGAGCCGAGTGGGTGACGATGACGCGGCTTTCGTGCAGGCGGTCAGCGCGTCGGACGGCTCCGTCTCGGCGCGGCTCGGCAGTGCCGCATTCGGCGCCGAGGTACCTGCCGACGGTGAGCCGCACCTGGTGACGCAGCACTACGACGGCATGACCTATGCGGTGTTCGTCGACGGCGTGCAGCAGAGCGAGGTGATGGCCGAGAAGCGACCGACGAAGTCGGACTTCGGAGTGCTGACGACCGTCGGCGACTTCCACAGCGACGCCGGCCAGTCGGTCTCGTCGTTCCAAGGCGTGATCGACGAGATCCAGATCGCCGGCTTCCCGTTCGTGCCCGAGTTCGAGCGGTTCCGGTTTGAGAACTACTTCGGCGAAGCGGTCAGCTATGGCGAACGCATGTCGCGCGAGTCTGACCCGCTGGTGGTGTCGCTCGGAAGCCCCGTCGCGGGCACGGAGATCGAGGCCGGACCGACAGCGATCACGGGAACCCTCACGAAGAGGGCCACCGTGAGCGTCGATGTCGATGGCCGCGAGGTGTTCAGCGAGTCCGTCGACGCCGGTCAGTTCGAGATCCGGCCGTCGGTGTACGCGCTCGGAACGCAGGCGGTCACCGTGCGCGCACAGGCGCAGGGTAAGCGCACGGCGACGGACGAGGTGGTTCTTCAGGTGAGTGACAGCGTCGCGCCGAGCGCACCGGTGACCTCACAGACCCCCGCCGCGGGATCAGTGACGCTGAACGCCGCGGCGCAGGGCGAAGCACACGAGCCCGTTGACGCGCAGTTCTTCATCGCCCGCTCCGTTGACGTGACCGAAGAGAACACGACCGTCCGCACCGGATCGACCACTGATCGCACACCTGCCGCGCTGACGCCCGAGTCGGGTGCACCCTCGGCCGACCTGCTGCCGACGACGGTCGGCGATGACGAGAATCCGTTCCAGATCTACCGCGTCGCGCTGACGGAGGAGCAGGCCGCCGCAGCCGATCTGCACCTGACGTGGTCGGGGTCGGGGGATGACCGGCGCATCTCGGCATGGGTGTGGGACCATGCCGCGGACCGGTGGGTGCTGAAGGACTCGTCCGCCGATCCGGATGGCGGTGACGTGCAGCTCGACATCGATGCGAAGGCGTCCGAGAACGCCATTGGAGTAGACCAGGCCCTTACGGTGCTGATCTGGCGCGGTCTGACTGCCGAGCCGTGGGGCGCCGACCGCGTGTACGAGCAGGTGCCTGAGGCCGCCGACTTCGACTGGGCGTTCAACCACGTGCCCGACACGCAGCTGTACACCGAGTCGTCACCGTGGATGATGACCGACATGTTCGAGCACATCGTCGCGTCGGCCCCCGCACGAAAGACGGAGCTGGTGGTGCACGCCGGTGACTGGGTCAACCGTGAGTACCTGGACGACGAGTACCAGTGGCGTGCGGCCGAACCGTCGGCCGAGTTGCTGGAGGAGGCCGGCATTCCCTTGATGGTGTCGTGGGGCAACCACGACTACTCCGAGGAGCGCAACGGCCGGCTGATGCTGCCCAAGTACTTCCCCATGGACCGGCTGCAGGCCGGCCTGGAGGGTACGCCGTTCACCTTCGGTGGCAGCCATGACATCGACAACTCGTTCTACACGGCTCGTATCGACGGGGCCGAGCTGTTGTTCCTGTCGCTCAGCTACTGGTCGGCCAACACCGATGACGATCCCGGTATCGCCTGGGCGCAGTCCGTCATTGAGGGGCATCCGGATCACACCGTGGTGCTGGTCACGCACGACTACATGCACGCGCGTGACGCGGCTGACCCGTACAGCAATCCACGGATCAACGAGCTGCTGGTCGATCCCTATCCGAATGTGTCTCTCGTGCTCGCGGGTCACAACTCGGGCAGTTATGTCGCGGCGCGTGACAGCGCGCACGGCACGCGTTCGTACGGAATCCTCACCGACTACCAGACCCGGCCGTGGGGTGGGCACGAGTTCTTGAAGAACATCAGCGTCGACGCCGAGAATGGGCTCCTGTACGTCAACACGTACTCACCGTGGCTTGATGCGTGGACGTCGAACGGGCGTTGGCACTCGCCGATCTCCGAAGACGTGGTTCCTGGTTTCCACGGTGATGACTCCGAGAACTTCGTGCTGGAGCTCGACTTCGGCGGGCAGCAGCGGCGTTCTCTCGTGGCCGGGGGTCTGACGGTCTCTGCCTCGACGCCGATCGCGGTGGGTGAGCCGACCTCGCTGTGGGGCACCGAGAGCGCTCAGCTCACCGTGTCGATGGTCGAGTCCGCCGCCCGGGCCGGCGCGGGCGGTCTGACGGTGCCGGCTGACGTCGAGCACGAGTGGTACGTCGAGCTCTCGGATGCTGCGGGGAACGTCACGCGCAGTGCAGTGTCTCCGTTCACCGTCACGGCGGAGGTCGACCCCGGTACCGACCCCGACACGGGTACTGATCCCGACACGGGCACGGATCCCGACACGGGCACGGATCCCGACACGGGAACGGATCCCGACACGGGCACGGATCCCGACACGGGCACGGATCCCGACACGGGAACGGATCCCGACACAGGCACGGACGGCGGAGCTGGCGATGCCGACGGTGACGGCGATGCCTCGGGCATCCTCCCGCTGACCGGTTCCAGCATGGCCGTGGGGCTGGTGGTTCTGCTGGCACTTGTGCTGCTGTTCGGGGGCTTCCTGCTGGCCGCACGACGCCGCGGCTCGCAGGCCTCAGCAGACTGAACCGCCCCCGCCGTTCAGGTCGCAGAAAACGCCGCTTCCCCGCTCGGAAAGCGGCGTTGTCTGCGACGGGAGCGCGGATGCCGGAGGCCGACCCTGGGCACCAAGTTGATAATGGTTCTCATTAGCAGTTACCATGGAGGTATGAAGAAGTCCCTCTCCGCCCTCGCGCTCGCCGCAGCATCCGTCATGGTCCTGTCGGGCTGCTCGGCGACCGCCGGCGGAACGGCGGACTCCGACGGCGAAGAGGGGCTGCTGCAGGTCGTCGCCTCGACCAACGTCTACGGTCAGCTCGCCGCATCCATCGGCGGCGATCGCGTCGAGGTCACCAGCCTGATCGACTCCGCGGCGAAGGACCCCCACTCGTACGAGGCGACCGCCCGCGACCGCCTGGCCGTGCAGAAGGCCGACCTCGTGATCGAGAACGGCGGCGGCTACGACGCCTTCATGCAGGAGCTGGCAGAGGGGTCGGATGCTGTCGTGATCACCGCCGCCGAGTTCTCGCACGACTACGCGGATGCCATCGTGGACGACCACGCCGACGATGCGCACGCCGAAGACGACCACGACCACGCTGAAGACCACAGCGAAGAAGACCACGCCGAGGACGAGCACGACGACCACGCCGGTCACTCGCACATCGAGGGCTTCAATGAGCACGTCTGGTTCGACGTGCACACGATCTCTCACGTCACCGAGCAGATCGCTGCCGACCTCACCGCCCTCGACCCCGAAGGAGAGGCCGACTACACGGCTGCCCTCGAAGAACTGAACGGTGAGCTGTCGGCGATCGAAACCGAACTCGACGAGCTGCACGAGCGCCTCGAAGGCACGACCGTGTTCATCACTGAGCCGCTGCCCGGTCTGCTCGCCGCAGCCGCCGGTCTCGACGACGTCGCGCCCGACGGGTTCGCTTCCGCGGTCGAAGAGGGCAACGACGTCGCGCCGGCCACACTGCTCGAAGCGCTCGCGGTGATCGAGGACGGAACTGTCGGTGCGGTGCTCACCAACGTGCAGACCGGTGGAGCCGAGACCGATCGCGTCGAGCAGGCCGCGACGGATGCCGGTATCCCGGTGGTCGCATTCAGTGAACTGCTCGAGGCCGATCAGACGTACGCTGAGTGGATGCGTGCAGCGATCTCCGACCTCGCCGCCGCCCTCGACGAGTGAGCGGCGGCGCTGACGGCGCATCCGCACCGGCCCTGCGGATCCGCGGCGCGGCCCTGCATCGCGGATCGCGTGAGTTGTGGGCGGGGCTCGACCTCGATGTCGCCCCCGGCGAGTTCATCGCCGTACTCGGGCCGTCGGGTTCGGGCAAGACGACGCTGCTGCGCAGCATCCTGGGGCTGCAGCCGCTCTCTGCCGGTACCATCCATGTCGGTGGACGCGTCGCGCACCGCGGCAACCCCCGCATCGGCTACGTTCCGCAGCAGCGCCCGCTACCGCCCGACACCAGCATGCGCGCCCGCGACCTCGTCGCACTCGGGGTGCGCGGCACCCGGTTCGGGCTGCCGCTCCCGCGCCGTGGCGACCGTGAACGCGTCGATCAGCTGCTGCGCGACGTCGGCGCCGACCACTACGGCGACCGTCCGGTCGGGCTGCTCTCGGGTGGTGAGCAGCAGCGGCTGCGCGTGGGCCAGGCCCTCGCCGACCGTCCTGCGCTGTTGCTGTGCGACGAGCCGTTGTCGAATCTCGACCTCGCCAATCAGCGCGGCGTGACCGACATCATCGACCGGCAGCGTCGCGAGAACGACGCCGCCGTGATGTTCGTCACTCACGACATCAACCCGATCCTGGGGCGCGTGGACCGCATCCTCTACATCGCCGGTGGCCGCTTCGTGCTGGGCACCCCCGACGAGGTGCTGCAGACACGGGTGCTCACCGAGCTCTACGGCACGCCGGTGTTCGTGCTGCGTGCGGGCGACCGGCTCGTCGTCGTCGGCGTACCCGATGCCGAGCCGCACCACGACCACGGCGACGACGAATCCAGTGCGGGGGCGCACGCATGAGGGCGATGATCGACTGGAGCGACGTCTTCTCGTTCCAGGACTACGGCGAACTGCTGGCGCTACTGTCGAACTCACTGATCGCCGGCGCGGTGCTCGGCCTGGTCGGTGGCCTCATCGGCGTCTTCGTGATGCAGCGCAACCTCGCCTTCGCCGTGCACGGCATCAGCGAACTGTCGTTCGCGGGGGCCGCAGCCGCGCTGCTGTTCGGCGGGAGCGTGGTCGCCGGCTCGATCGGCGGAGCCCTGGTCGCGGCGATCCTCATCGGTGTGCTGGGATCGCGCGCCCGCGACCGCAACTCGATCGTCGGGGTGCTGATGCCGTTCGGTCTCGGCCTCGGCATCCTCTTCCTCTCGCTCTACGACGGACGCAGCGCGAACCGGTTCGGCCTGTTGACCGGTCAGATCGTCTCGGTGTCGACCCCCGACCTGGGGTGGCTGATCGGCATCAGCGTCATCGTGCTGGCGGGGTTGCTGCTGATGTGGAACCCGCTGAGCTTTGACTCGCTCGATCCCGAGTCGGCGGCGGCGCGTGGCGTTCCGGTGCGCGCGGTGAACCTGGCGTTCATGGTGCTGCTCGGGCTGATCGTGGCGGTGAGCGTGCACATCATCGGCGCCCTGCTGGTGATGGCTCTGCTGGTGACCCCTGCGGCGGCGGCGATGCGCCTGAGCGCAGGTCCGGTGGCAGTCCCGCTGCTGGCGGCCCTGTTCGGCTTCGTGTCGGCCGTCGGCGGCATCATGCTGGCTCTGGCCGGAACTCTGCCGGTGAGTCCGTACATCACCACGATCTCGTTCCTGATCTACGTCGGGTGCTGGATCACCCAGCGGGTGCGCCGACGCACCCGACGCACAGCCAACGGATGAGATCATTGAGATCAGGGGCCGAAATCTTCAGAAAGGCGAGTTCCGTTGAGCAACACGCATGACTCCGATGGCCAGCAGAACGGCGACTTCTTCGACCAGCTGCTGACCACAGCGCCGAAGGGCGAGCACTCCGCGTTCACGCAGGCGTTCCGCGGGTACGACAAGGCAGAGGTCGACGCCGCCGTCGCGACTCTGCGCGACCAGGTCAAGCGCCTGACGTCCGATCTGGAGGGCCTCGACGCCCGCCACCGCGGCGAACTGGAAACCTTGCGTGGCGATAGCGAGCAGTCCATCGCCGGTGCACTCGCCGAGAGCGACGAACGCGCGGCCCGGCTCGAAGAGGAGCTCAAGGCGGCCAACGCGCAGGTCGAGGCTTCGGCCGAGCAGATCACCGCGCTCACCGAGGAACTCACCGCAGCAGCGCGCGCCGAGGGCGACGCGGACGGCGAAGACGGCGAGGGCCGCTCCGACGAGCCGCAGAGCCGTCAGCAGTTCGAAGCCGTCCTGCGTGTGGCCGAAGAGCAGGCCAGCGTGCTGATCCACAACGCGGCCTCGCAGGCCGAGCGCCTGCTCGAAGCGGCGCGTGAAGAGACCGAGGCGAAGCGCGCTGAGCTCGCCGCCGACGTCGCGCGCATCACCGCGCAGGCGCAGCAGGACGCCGACCAGGTGCGACTCAAGATCGACACCGAGCTGACCGCACACGAGGCCCGCCTCGAGCGCGAGGCTGCGCACGCCGCAGAGAAGGTGTCGCAGGCCGAGCAGGAGGCCGCCACGGTCCGCACCGAGGCCGAGAAGGTCGCCGCCGCGCTGCGCGCGATGGTCACCCGCGAGACGTCGGACATGCGTTCGGACGCCGAGCGCGAGGTGCGCGAGATGAACGCCCGCGTGCTGGAGTTCGAAGAGACCCTGACCCGCCGCCAGGACGACGCGCAGCAGGAGTTCCTGGTGCTGCACAACCAGGCCGTCGCCCACGCCGAGCGCATCACCTCGGATGCCAACGAGCAGGTCGCGGCCTCGCTGGAGCACGCGCAGCGCATCTCGAACAAGGCCGAGGACTACGAGAAGCTGATGCGCTCGCAGGCGCAGGCGATCGAGGCCGAGGCTCACGTGAAGGCGCGCGAGACGCTGGAGCGCGCTCGTGCCAAGGCGCAGAAGATCGTCGACTCGGTCACTGGTCACGCCACCGGCGCGCTGCGCGACGCCGAAGACGCCACGCGTCAGCTGCGCTGGCAGCAGCAGCAGCTGAACAGCTTCATGGCCGAGGTGCGCGAACTGCTGCGCCCCGAGGGCGTGCTCACCGGTTCAGCTGCGGCCGTCGCCGCGACCGATGACGCCGATGACATGCCCGTCGAGGACGTCGCGGTCGCCGAGGTGGCCGGCGAAGAGGCCTCGGATGCTACCGACGAGTTCCTCGGTGACGAGCCGCTGGAGGATGAGCTGACGGCATCCGACTGACCCGGAAACGGTCAGCCGGCCCGGCCTAGACTCGGATCATGGCTCAGCGGAACACCTGGCAGCGCGAGCGCGTGCGCGACGCGCTCGCGGAAGCGCGCGGATTCGTCAGCGCGCAGACTCTGCACGCCGAGTTGCGCCAGGCGAACACGGGTATCGGTCTCGCCACGGTCTACCGCGCTCTGGCGGGGCTCGCGGCCTCGGGCGAGGCGGATTCGCTGCAGAGCCCCGAGGGTGAAGCGCTGTACCGTGCGTGCGAGACGCAAGAGCACCATCACCATCTGATCTGCCGCTCGTGCGGGCTGACGGTCGAGATCGAGGCCAAGGACGTCGAGCAGTGGGCCAAGCGCACGGCTGCTCTGCACGGCTTCCGTGACGCCGAGCACGTCGTCGACATCTTCGGACTGTGCGCGGCGTGCGCGAATCGGATCGACGGCAAGGAAGGCGCGTGACGCCCTCGTCGACTGCCGAGCGCACGCCGCGCAGTCACGCGCACACGCATGCGCACCGGCGCAGCGTGCCCACCGGCAAGGCCATCGCGATCGGTCTGGCCATCGTCGCGGCGCTCGTGCTCATCGACGTGTTCGTGCCGGCACTGTTCCCGACCGCGCTGCCGGATCGTGCACAGGACGGACTGACGCTCAGCATCAGCGTGCTGATCGAGGCGCTGCCGTGGGTGATGCTCGGCGTCGTGCTCTCGATCGTCGTGCAGGTGTGGATGCCGGCCGATGTGCTGCAGCGCTGGCTGCCGCGCAACGCCTGGGCACGCCGGGCCGTGCTGTCGCTGCTGGGCATGTTCATCCCGGTCTGCGAGTGCGGCAATGTGCCCTTCGCCCGCGGCCTGATGATGCGGGGTCTCGCCCCGTCCGAGGCGTTGACGTTCCTGATCGCCGCGCCGATCGTCAACCCGATCGTCATCCTCACCACGCACGCCGCGTTCGGGTGGGACGACGGCATCCTGGTGGCGCGTCTGGTCGGCGGATACTTGATCGCCAATCTGATCGGCTGGATCTTCAGTCGCCACCGCGACCCGCAGGCGATGCTGACCGCGCGATTCGTCGACACATGCGAGCAGGTCGCGCACGAACCCGGTTCGCCCGTGCGCCGCAGTCTTGTGCAGTTCTTGGTCGAGTTGCGGGCGGTCATGCCGGCGCTGGTGATCGGTTCGGCACTGGCGGGCGCTGTGCAGGTGCTGGTGCCGCGCGATGTGCTGCTGGCGATCGGTTCCAACCCCGTGCTGTCGATCCTCGCGATGGTGGCGTTGGCGATGACGGTCGCGATCTGCTCGAACGTCGACGCGTTCTTCGCCCTGTCGTTCGCCTCGACGTTCTCGGCCGGTGCGCTGATCGCGTTCCTGATCGTCGGCCCGCTGGTCGATGTGAAGATGATCGCGCTGCTGCGCACCACCTACACGACCCGCGTGATCGCGGGCGTGGTCGGCGTGGTGATCCTCGCCGCCTGCGCGATCGGCATCGGGGTGAACGTCTTTGGCTGAGCACACCGACACCGACCGCCCTTCGACGGCGCACGCCCTGGCCACCCGGTGGTTGGGGGCGGGGCTGGCGAGCGTGATGTCGGTGATCACCCTCGGACTGGCCGTGACCGGCCGGCTCACGCTGTACATCAGCCCCGAGACGGTCTGGTTCGCCAGTGCTGCCGCCGTGGTGACGCTGGTGCTGGCGGTCTGGTCGTGCACGCTGCCGCTGGGCGCCGAGGGCGATCATGACCACGACCACACGACTCCGGCCGGAACCTCGGATGCCCGGGCATCCCGCCGCCGCACGATGCAGACCGTCGCCGTGGTGAGCGGCGGAGCGATTGCATCCGCTGTCGTCGTCGCGGCGCTGGTGCTGCCGCCGGCGTCGCTCTCGGCCGCGCTGGCCGTCTCGCGCGCCGGCGAGACGCCGACCCTGTTCGCCGGCGCCGACGACGTCACGCTCGGCATCGCCGACACGACGACGTTCGGCGTGGGGGAGTGGTCGACGGCGTTCGCGACGTCGACGCGCCCCGAGAACTACGACGGGTCCCCCGTCACCCTGGTCGGATTCGTCACGCCGAACTCCGAGGGCGATGTGAATCTCACGCGCATGGTGATCTCGCACTGCGTGATCGATGCGCAGCCCGCCTCGGTGCCCGTCAGCGGCCCCGGCCTGACCGAGACGTACGAGACCGGTCAGTGGATCGAGGTGAGCGGCACGGTGCGCGCCGATGCTGACGGCACCCTGCGCATCGAACCGTCCGAGGTCACGAAGATCGATGAGCCGAAGGATCCGTATGAGTACTGACGGATCCGACGGCGTCCCGCTCACCCGCGCGCAGTTGCGCGCGCAGCGCGCCGCCGAGGAGGCCGCCACCGCACCAGACGCGTCGAGTGCGTCGGATGCTGTCGCGCCAGCACCATCGGATGCTGCCCAGCGGCCCGTGGCCGAGCCTGCTGTGGCGGATGCTGCCGCGCCCGCGCCCGCGCCCGCGCCCGCGCCCGCGCCCGCGCCCGCGACCGAGTCCGAGTCCGAGTCCGAGCCGATCACCGCTAGCACCGCGCCGCAGATTCCGTTCCCGTCTGGTCCGGTCCCCAGCATCCCGGCGATCCCCGACCCCGTGCTCGAGCCGGCGCCCGCGCACGAGAACGAGCATCGCGGCGCCACGACGCCCGGCAACCGGCGCTTTCTTCTCGCGCTGTGGTCGGTGCTGGGCATCCTCGCTCTCGTCGTCGCCGGGCTCGGCGTCGTCAGCGTCACGCAGGGACCGCGTCTCAGCCAGGTGCAGGTCGACCCGATGCAGGCGATCGAGTCGACGGGCAGCCGTGTCATTCTCACCGCCAACCAGAGCCTCGACCCGATCGACCCCGAGCAGGTGACCGTCGAACCGGCCGTACCGTTCAGCGTCGACGCGAACGGGCGCAGCATCGGAGTGCGCTTCGCCGTGCCGCTCGATGACGACACCCAGTACCGCGTGGCGGTGGCGGGCGTCACCGCCATCGGGGGCGGTCCGTCCAGCGACCTCGAGACGACGTTCACGACGCCCGCCTCGCAGCTGTTCCTGCTGCAGCGCACGGCCGATGACGACACCATCTTCGCCACCGACATCGCCGGTGACGCGACGCCCGTGTTCACGCACCCGCGCATCGACGATTATCGGGCCGCCTCGGGCGTTCTCGTCGTCGCCGTCGAGGAGCAAGAGGGCTCGCGCCTGATCGCCATGAACCGCGACGGCTCCGATCAACGCGATCTGGAGTTGCCCGGCGACGGGTACGTGTCGTCCGTGCAGATCTCGGACCGCGGCGGCCTGGTCGGCTACAGCTACTCGGATCTGGAGCTTACCGAGACATCCGGACGCGCCAGCGTGCTTGTCACCCAGCCGCTCAGCGGCAGCGGAGAGCCGCGCATCGTGCAGATCGATGACGCCGACGCGAGCATCGCCGAATGGCAGTTCGTGCCCGACTCGTCGTCGCTGCTGTTCATCGATTTCAACGGGGCGCTGAGCCTGGAAGACCCCACCTCCGACGCGGGCGTGCAATCGCTGGGCGTCGCCGCCAGCATCCTGGGAACGACCCGCACCACCTACACCGCGATCGTCGAACGCGCCGATGCCTCCATCGTCGAGCTCAACCTCACCGACGGCAGCGAGGTGCCGTTGACCGAATCCGACCCCGACTACGGCCCTCCCACGGCGATCGAGACATTCCCCGGCGGAACCCTGCGCTACGTCGTGCAGCGCGACGAGAGCGGCATGCCCACCGGACAGGCCGTCGTGAAGGTCGACGACGATGGAGCCGCAACCGTCGTCGCAGAGGTCAGCGGAACGGATGCCATCGTGCAGGTCTGCGCATCACCGAGCGGCCAGTACGCCGCGGTCGTGGTCGCGCCCGATCTGCCGACCAACGACTACGACGACATGCTGTTGCCGCTGCCGACGACCCTGCACACGCAGTTGCTCGACCTGCGCGGCGATGAGCAGTTGCCGACGCTCAGCGGTTTCGACATCTCGTGGTGCCGTTCCGCCCCGCAGTGGTGAGAACGCCAACGCCGGCCCCGGAACGCGCGGTACGACCGCACGACCTCGTCGGGCTGCCGGTCGACGTCGCGCCCCGCCTGCTGGGCGCGCGGCTGCACACCGTGGTCGACGGCGTCAGCATCCGCCTGCGCATCACCGAGGTCGAGGCGTACCACGGCCTCGGGACGGGCCCCGTGCCCGACCCCGGGTCGCACGCCCGGATGGGGCCGACCGCGCGCAACGCGACCATGTGGGGTCCCCCAGGGCACCTCTACGTGTACCTGAGCCACGGCATCCACTCGTGCGTCAACGTCGTCTGTGGGCCGGAGGGCACCGCGGGCGGTGTGCTGTTGCGTGCGGGTGAGGTGATCGAGGGGGCGGATGCTGCCGCCCGGCGCCGCGGTGTTACTGGTCCGCGCACCGCCGGCTCTCGGCGCGATCTGGCGCGTGGACCCGGCCGGCTCGGGCAGGCGGTCGGGCTGCGTCACGCGCTGCACGACGGGATCGACTTCGCGACGGGCGCGGAGCTCAACGGTGCGAGTGCCGCGCTGTTCTGGGGTGAGGCGCCGGTCGAGGTGTCCTCCGGACCGCGGGTCGGCGTGGCGGGTCTGGGTGGCACCCGGGCCTACCCGTGGCGGTTCTGGATTGCCGGTGACCCGACGGTGTCGGCGTTCCGCTGGGGGCGCGGCGCCTTCGAAGCCTCGGCGGGCCTGCCGGGCGCTCCGTGAACAAGGGCTCTCGTCGGATCGGTCAGCGAACCGTCGGGCATCCGCAGGATTCGCGCACCCGCAGCTCGGTACCGAACTCCACGAAGCGCGGCGTCGTGTCAGGCTCGACAAGTGCGGCGATCGCCGCGTCGGCCATCGCCTCGAGGGGCTGCACCACGGTCGTCATGCGGGGCCAGACGTAGTCGACTGCGCTCGTGCCGTCGAAGGAGACGAGCGCGACGTCCTCGGGAACACGCACCCCGGCTTCGCGCATCGCGGTCAGCAGGCCGAGCGCGATCTGGTCCGAGGCCGCGAGGATTCCGCGCGGGAGCGCGCCGTCGCGCAGCAGCTTCTGGCCGGCGTCGTACCCGCCTTCGTACGAGAACGTCGTGTGCAGCAGCGGGCCGGGCGAGAGCTGCGCCGCCGTGAGGGCTTCTCGCCAGCCCCGTTCGCGGCCATCGTGCCGTGACACACTGCCGACGAAGGCGATGTCGCGGTAGCCATGGCCGATCAGATGCTCGACGCCCTGACGCGCACCCGAGACGAAGTCGACGCCGATGCCCGACATGCCGTCGATGTCACCGAACTGACCGATCATCACGCTGGGAATGCCCAGGTTCTCGACCAACGCCTGTTCGCCGGCGGTGAGGATGTTCGCAATGACCAGGCCGCTGATCTGCCGCGACGCCAGATCGCGGATCTGATCGGAGGTCGAGGTCTGCGTGCGATCGCTGTTGACGATCAGCAGTTGACGCGAGCGTGCGGCGCTGGCCCGGTCGAGAGCGTGCCAGAGGGCCGTGAAGAACGGATTGCCGTTGTCGGAGACGAGCAGACCAAGCATGTCGGCCTGCCCCTTCGACAGCGCTCGTGCCGCGAGGTTGGGGCGGTAGCCCAGTACGCGCACCGCGTCGAGCACGCGCTCCTTGGTCAGCGGAGCGACCGCCTTCGGGCCGTCGTTGAGCACGTAGCTCACGACGGCGGTGCTCACGCCGGCATAGCGGGCGACATCGGCGCGGGTGACCGGGCGGGGGCGTGGATCGTCAGACACGAGGATCGCCGAAGTCGGGAATGATGAGCCGCTCACCGCCGCGTCGCGCGGACTCGTGCGCGATGACACCGGGAAGCGTGAAGCGCGCCGCTTGCCACGCATTGACCGGTGGCAGGGTCTGCTCGTTCACAGCGCGCACGAAGTCGTCGACGAGGAAGTGATGGCTTCCCTCGTGCCCGTTGGGCAGCGATCCCAGCTCGGTCGGGATGCGACCGCGATCCGCTTCATGGATCTCAGCGTAGCCCGATACGAACGCTTCCCGCAGCGCCGGCGCGATCCGGGCAAGAGCGGCGTCGTCCGTCGACAGGGACGAACGGGTGTCGATCAGATGCGAGATGTCTTCGACGCCCGTGCGGTTCTGCCAGACGGTGGTCGTCGCGAGCTGTTCGAAAGAGCCCTCGGTGCCGAACCACCGGAATCGGGATTCGCGCAGGTGCGACGGATAGCCGACGCGCCGGAACTCGTTGACGCGCATAGAACCGCCGGCGGCGAGCTCGAACAGAGCGGTCGCGTTCGAGAAGTCGTTGTCGAACTGGCTGACCGCACGGTCGAACACGCCGTCGCCGCGCTGGTCGACGACACCGATCGCCGAGACCGCCGTGGCGTGGGTCGGCCAGGCGCCGAGTACGCCGCCGATCGAATGGGTGGGGTACAACAGCGGGGGATAGCTGGCCGTGCTCTTCCAGTCCGCGCCGCCCGAGTACTGGTAGGCCTCGTAGAACCCGAGGTCCATGTCGTGCACGTAGTCGCCTTCGCCGTAGAACAAGCGGCCGAACTCGCCGCTTGCGAGCTTCTGGCGCGCGAACACGGTCGCCGGGTTGTAGTAGCTGGTCTCGCCCATCATGTAGGTGAGCCCGGTCTCGCGCACGGCTTCGATGATCGCGGCGATCTCTTCAGTGCTGATCGCCATCGGCACCGCCGAGTACACGTGCTTGCCGGCGCGCAGCGCCTTGACGACCAGCGGGCCGTGCGTCCAGCGCTGCGTGAAGATCGCGACGGCATCCACCGGAGACGCGAGCATCTCGTCAAAGGTGTCGACGGTGCCGTCCAGTCCGGCCGAGTGCACCAAATCTGCGGCGCGGGAGGGGACCACATCGGTCACATGCACCGCGGATACGCCGGGGTGGTGGTGGAACAGTGTCGCGAATTGACCGGCGAACTGACCCGCGCCGACGAGTCCTACGGTGAACGCCATGGCTGGCAGTCTTGCATTCGTGATCTACGGGTGTCAACTGGAAAAGGGATCCCGGAACCTTGCCCCTCAGTAGGGTTCCGGGACCCCTGTGTACCCCAGTGGTCTACGCGGGTAGAGTAACACGAATCGCGCGAGTGTGCACCCATTCGAGGCGGGGCGATGTATATGAAGCGCTGTGGGCGTGCTAGACTGACTCTTTGTCTGCGCGCTCTCCTGTGCGCAGTTCGCATCGCGTGAGAGCGCGATGCCGACAAGGGATCTTGGGTGAGGCCGTCCGGCCTCACGGTATTGAAGGAGTCACCACTATGGCAGCAGTGTGCCAGGTGACCGGTGCTGTTCCCGGCTTCGGTCACAACATCTCGCACTCGCACCGCCGGACGAAGCGTCGCTTCGACCCGAACGTGCAGAAGAAGACCTACTACGTGCCGTCGCTCGGTCGTAAGGTCACCCTGAACGTGTCCGCCAAGGGCATCAAGGTGATCGACGCTCGCGGCATCGAGAAGGTCGTCGCGGACCTCCAGGCGAAGGGTGTGAAGCTCTAATGGCCAAGAAGGCACAGGACGTTCGTCCGATCATCAAGCTCCGCTCGACGGCGGGCACCGGTTACACCTACGTGACCAAGAAGAACCGTCGCAACACCCCGGACCGCCTCGTGCTGAAGAAGTACGACCCCGTGGTTCGCAAGCACGTCGAATTCCGAGAGGAGCGTTGATCCATGGCTAAGAAGAGCAAGATCGCTCGCAACGAGCAGCGCAAGGTCATCGTCGAGCGCTACGCAGAGCGTCGCGCCGAGCTGAAGAAGACCCTCGTCGACCCGAACGCCACCGACGAGGCCCGCGAGGCCGCACGCGTCGGCCTGCAGAAGCTGCCGCGCAACGCGTCGCCGGTTCGCGTCCGTTCGCGTGACGCCATCGACGGCCGCCCCCGTGGTGTGCTCACGAAGTTCGGCATCTCGCGTGTCCGCTTCCGTGACATGGCTCACCGTGGCGAGCTGCCCGGTATCACCAAGTCGAGCTGGTAAGTCTCACTCGAAAGGGGCGAGGATCTTCGGATCCTCGCCCCTTTTGCATGCCCGCGTGATCTCTGGGTCATCGCGCATCGCTCCGGGAGAAGCCGCGGCGCGAAGCAGTGCGCGCGTGGCGCAGCACCCCGAAACTGTGACGGATGTGACCAAAGTGGCCCGACGCGCCGGGAAAACACTCCGAAACCCGCGAAATGACGCGGGATTCCCGGCATCCGTTGATACATTCGAGGCGGTCGATCTGACCGACGGGGGGAATCCCGAAAACCAACAGACTGCGACGTATCTCGTCGCTGGAGGATGACATGGCTGACAAGTCCATCACCAAGACCGAGCTCGTCGCGAGCATCGCTTCGGCCACCGGCGAGAGCCAGGCCACCGTTTCGCGCGTGCTCGACTCGCTCTTCGGCACCGTCTCCGACGCCGTTGCCAAGGGCAGCAAGGTCTCGATCCCGGGCTGGATCTCGTTCGAGCAGGTCGACACCGCCGCTCGCACCGGCCGCAACCCGCAGACCGGCGCCGAGATCAAGATCCCGGCCGGCAAGCGCGTCAAGGTGACCGCTGGCTCCAAGCTGAAGGCAGCCGTCAAGTAAGACCGCTCCTGCGAAGAGAGGCCGTCCTTCGGGGCGGCCTCTCTTCGTCTTCAGGGGGAGCTGCCCGGCGTCGAATGCTCAGCCCGAGCGCCTAGGCTGGAACGGTGAATTCGTACCGTCTCGCAGGCCTCGTCGTTCTTGTGGCCAGCGCGGCAGCCGGGCTCATCGCCGCCCTCATGGTCGGCGGGGGAGCCGTGCCCCCCAAGCTGCTCGATCCCGGCCCCATCGTGATGTGGGGTCTTCCCGCTGCCAAGCTCATCGCCAACCTCGGCGCGGCAGCCATGCTGGGCTCTCTCGTGCTGGCGCTGTTCGGTCTGCGCAGTGGCTCACGGCCGTTCGACCTCGCGCTCGATACGGCCTCCATCGGCGCCGCGATCTTCACGGTCGCCTCGGGCATCACGGCATTCCTGACCTTCATGGCGGCGTTCAACCCGAAGCTCACCGCCGAGAACTCGTTCGGTGAACAGTTCGGTCGTTTCCTGCTCAAGCTCCCACTCGGCCAGGCCTGGTTGATCACCACGCTGATGGGCGCGGTGATCACTCTGCTGCTCTTCGGCTGGCGCAGTTGGACGGGCACGCTGCTCACCACTGTGCTCGCCGCAGCCGCATTCCTGCCCATGGCCACCCAGGGGCACTCCGGCGACGTCGAGGGCCACGCCGTCGCGGTCAACTCGATCCTGCTGCACACCGTGGGTGCCGCCGTGTGGGTGGGCGGTGTGATCCTGCTGGTGCTGCTGCGCGGCCTGGACGGTCGCGCCCGATCGGATGCTGATCGCATCGACCTGCCGGTGCTCGTCGCGCGGTACTCGTCGCTGGCCATCGCCGCGTTCGTCGTTGTGGCCGTCTCGGGCGTCGCGCGCACGGTCGTCGCGCTGGGCGAGTGGAGCGAACTGCTTTCGCCGTATGGTCTGATCGTCATCGGCAAGACGGTGCTGCTGGTGGGTCTCGGCCTGTTCGGCGCCTGGTATCGGCGCAAGCTCATCCCGCACCTGAAGGGCCAGCGCGAGAGGCGTTCGTTCTGGACCCTCATCGTCGGTGAGATCGCACTGATGGGGGCGGCGTCCGGCGCCGCCGCCGCCCTGGCACGCACGCCTCCGCCGCTCGGCGAGGAGGCGCCCGCCGTGCAGACTCCGGCAGAGCGCCTCACCCGCTCGCCGCTGCCGCCCGAGCTCGACATCACCCAGTGGTTGACAGCATCCGATTGGGACATCCTGTGGCTCATCGCCGCCGGGTTCGGTGTGTTCTTCTACGTCGCGGGGCTGCTGCGTCTGCGCCGTCGCGGCGACACGTGGCCCGTGCAGCGCACGATCTTCTGGATGGCGGGCCTGGCATCGCTGGTGTGGGTCACCTGCGGACCGATCAACGCCTACCAGGAGTATCTGTTCAGCGTGCACATGCTCGGGCACATGCTGCTGGGCATGGGCATCCCGCTGCTGCTGGTTCTCGGCGCTCCCGTCACCCTGGCACTGCGAGCGATCAAGAAGCGCAACGACGGTACCCGCGGCGGGCGTGAGTGGATCCTGTGGGCCGTGCACTCGCCGTACTCGAAGTTCATCACGCACCCGTTCGTCGCCGCGGCGGTGTTCGTGCTGTCGCTGTGGGCGTTCTACTTCACCGACCTCGTGCGCTGGGCGATGTACGACCACCTGGGCCACGAGTGGATGATCATTCACTTCATGATCTCGGGCTACCTGTTCGTGCTGACCCTGATCGGCGTCGACCCGATCCCGTACCGGCTGCCGTACGCCGGCCGCCTGATCACCCTGATCGCGGTCATGGCGATGCACGCGTTCTTCGGGTTGGCGATGATGATGCAGGAAGGCCTGATGGTCGCCGAGTGGTTCGGTTCGATGGGCCGCACCTGGGGGCCGACACCGATGGAGGATCAGTACATCGGTGGCGGTATCGCGTGGTCGGTGGGCGAGATCCCGACGCTCATCCTGGCCGTCACGGTCGCGATCCAATGGTCGCGATCGGATGCCCGATTGCAGCGCCAACGCGACCGCCACGCCGACCGCACCGGTGAGGCCGAGCTCGAGGAGTACAACGCGCAGCTGGCGCAGCTCGCCGAGCGCGACCAGCGTGCGGCATCCCGCGACGCGCGCTGAGCTCGGGTCAGCCGCTGGGCGAACCGACGCGGATCGACAGCGATCCGTCGGCCAGTACGACGACCGTGCCGCTGACCTGGAACGGCACGTCCTCTGAGAGGGCGTGCACTGATCCGTCGTACAGCGACTGGATGTCGACATCAATGTGTGCGACGGCGTCGGCAGCCGGGATCGCCCAGTGTGCACCGTCGGGTATGACCGACACCTCGGGCTGCGTGACGATCGACCAGTCGGGTGCGGAGCCCGGGGCGAGTCGGTTCTGCACTTCGAGGCCGAACGGGCAAGACGTCGGCTGCAGCACCTCTTGCTCGGCGCACGTCAGGAGGAACTGCTCGACCTGCTGCTGTGCGACTTCGATGAACTTGGGGGTGGCTTGTGCCTGCACGGCGACAGGGGTGCGGGCGGCGGCGGTATCGGCGAGCACGCTGACGCCGGGAGTCGCAGCGATGGCCGTGTCGACCGACACGGAGTACAGGCCGGGGGTGAGCACGAGCATGTGCAGCGGAGCCAGCGGATCGGCTTCCTCTACCGGGTCGATGATCTGACGGCGGTCGATGGCGAACCCGTTGACGGTGAAGGCATCCGAGCCGCGCAGGTTCAGTTCGATCTCGGCGAGCGGGCTGCGGTCGAACCGCCAGTTGGGTGCGATGCCCAGCCAGCCGTCCTGCACGACGGTGAACGTCGACGTGCCGTCGATGCCACCGGCCTCATAGGCCACACGCACCCGGTGCTCGCCGTCCTCCTCGCTATGCGCGATCACCTCGATGTCGCTCAGCGGAGCGAGCGCGGCCTGCCGGAGCAGCGCCTCGGATGAGGTGCCTTGCAGCCCTGACTCTTGCAGCACGGCCAGATCGACGGCGACTCCGGGAAGCAGCAGCGCGTCGGCCACGCGTCCTGAGGCGAGCAGGTCGAGGTAGTGGCTCACGAACGCAGCGGGGCTGTAGAACTGCTTGTACAAGGACATGCCGCCGGCGGTGATCGCTGCCAGCAGCAGGGCTCCGACGATGCCGAGAAGCGTGAGGTCGGCACGCAGGCGCGCTCGCGCGCCAGATACCGTCCGCCCCTGCATCATGGCGGACAGTCTAGGGAATGCGTGCTGTGATCATGCCCAACGCGGTGCCGGCTGTGGGCGAACTAGCATGGGTGGGTGTCCGCCCCAGTCCTCTCTGATGAGCAGCAGCAGCTGTTCCGTCTGATCGAGGACACCGATGAGCACGTGTTCGTCACGGGACGGGCCGGCACGGGCAAGTCGACACTGCTTCAGCATTTCGCGTCGAACACGAAGAAGCAGATCGCGATCTGCGCGCCGACTGGCGTCGCGGCGCTGAACGTCGAGGGTCAGACGATCCACTCGTTGTTCCGGCTGCCGATCGGTCTGATCGCCGAGGGCGAGATCGAGCAGAGCGATACGACCCGGCGCATCCTCAACACCATCGAGACGCTCGTGATCGACGAGATCTCGATGGTCAATGCCGATCTGATGGATGCCATCGACCGGTCATTGCGGCAGGCGCGGGGTAAGCGCGGGATACCGTTCGGCGGCGTGCAGGTGGTCATGTTCGGCGATCCGTACCAGTTGGCCCCGGTGCCGCCGCGGGGCGACGAGCTGCGCTATATCCAGGATCACTACCGCTCGTTCTGGTTCTTCGACGCGAAGGTGTGGACCGGTGGCGCGGCTGCCGCCGGCGGAATGCTCGACCTCGGCACTCACGGTGCGAAACTGCACGTGCACGAGCTGGTGCACATCCACCGGCAGTCCGATGACGGGTTCAAGGCCATGTTGAACGCCGTGCGCTATGGGCGCGTGACCGCCGAGATCGCCGGTGCGTTGAACACCGCCGGCGCGCGCACGCCGCCCGATCCCGAGCCGGGTGAGGTGCCGATCATTACGCTCGCCACCCGCAACGACATCGTCAACGGCATCAACAAGCGTCATCTGGCGGCTCTGTCCGGCCGCGAGCAGACCGCGCACGCCGAAGTCAGCGGTGACTTCGGCCGGGGAGAGTCGAACTATCCGGCAGATGCCGAGTTGAAGCTGAAGGTGGGCGCGCAGGTGATGTTCCTGCGCAACGACACCGCCATGCAGGGCGAGCCGCCGCGGTGGGTCAACGGCTCGATCGGCACGGTCACCCGCATCCTCGGCGGGACAGTGCGGGTCGATGTCGATGGTGAGGAGTTCGATGTCGAGCCCGCGGTCTGGGAGCGTTTCCGGTACGCCTACAACCCGGGCACGAAGACGCTCACTCGCGAGGTGGCAGCTGAGTTCACGCAGTTCCCGTTGCGGCTGGCGTGGGCGGTGACGATCCACAAATCGCAGGGCAAGACGTACGACCGCGCGGTGGTCGATCTGGGGTCGGGCGCGTTCGCGCCCGGACAGACGTATGTCGCACTCTCGCGTCTGACAGCGCTCGACGGACTGTACTTGTCGCGACCGCTGCGTCCCCGCGACATCCGAGTCGACGAGGACGTCCGGCGGTTCATGCGCGAGGCCTGGGAAGCGCGTCAGGCGGCCAAGACGCAGGAATGACGGATGCCATCGCTGGCGGGCTCTCAGGTATCGGCATCTAGACTCGGAGGGTTCCCGTCCGAGACCAGAGGTTCCCATGCTGCTTCGTTCGTCGCGCCGCGCCCGCGCCCTCGTCGGTGGAGCCCTGGCGCTCGCCCTGGTCCTGACCGGATGCTCGGCATCGACGCCCGAGTTCACGTACACCCCGCCCGAGCAGGTGGATGCGCCTCTGCCCGATGACGTCACGGCCGAGCTGCAGTCCGCCGTCGAGCATGCGATGACCGCGAGCGGCTCGACCGGCGCGATCGTCGGCGTGTGGGTGCCGTGGAGCGGCCAGTGGGTCGCCGGTCTCGGCACCCAGAGTGGCGAGGGCAGCGCCGAGGTCACCGCCGATATGTCGTTCCGCATCGCGGACGTCACCCGGTTGATGACCTGCGATGTGCTGTACGGCATGGCCGACGCGGGCGAGATCGAGCTCGATGCACCGGTGACCAAGCACGTCTCGGGGGTCGCCGACCTCAGCGAGGTCACCCTGCTCGACCTGTGCAATGGCACGAGCGGCGTCCGCTCGTCGGAGAGCATCGCCAAGCGCTACTGGCTCAAGACGCCGGATCGCGAATGGGCGCCGCTGCGGTTGGCGAGCTACGGGCTCGGCGGCTCGCGTGGTCCCGTCCACACCGCGTACCGCGATTCGGATGCCGGCTACCTGCTGCTCGGGCTCGCGCTGGAGCGCGCTTCGGGCAAGTCAGCTGCTGAGCTGATCGAGGAGTACGTGACGGCGCCGCTGGAGCTGACGTCCACGGAGTTGCCCGCGCCGGCATCCGCCGTTCCGGCTCCCGCGCCGGCGATGCAGGGCAGTTACCTGCCGCGGGCCGAAGGCGGCGGGTACGACTGCGCAGCCCCCATCGACATCACCAAGAGCTCGTCCAGCATCGGCTTCACCGACTCGGGGGTCACATCGACGATCACCGACCTCGGTCGCTATGTTCAGGCGACTGCCCGACAGGCGCTGCGTGATGAGGGGGCGGAGCCGGCACGGTTCGGTCAGCCGTTGCCGCGGTCTTCGAAGGCTCCCAGCTGGTACCAGGCAACCGGCGGCGCCCTGTTGGTCGGGTCGATGATCGGACAGCACGGGTGGGTGCCCGGGTACGCAACCGCGGCGTACTCCGACCCGGCGACGGGGTTCACGGTGGCCGTGACGCTGAACAACTCCTCGGCGGGCAACTCGATGGCGGCGTATCTCTCGTGGCAGCTCGCCGCGATCGCCTCGAAGGCGCCTGCCGCATCCGGTCAGACGGCTCCCGAGTTCGGGCTGCCGTTCACGGCTGAGAAGTACGGTGAGACGATCACCGACCGCGCGATCTGCGCCGCTCCGAAGGAGTGAACCGGTTCAGCTCCACCGCGAGATCATCCGGGGGAGTCACCGCCGTTGGTCTCGTCGCGATCGGGCTCCTCTGTCAGGAGGTCGGCGCTTCGGTCGCCGTGCTGCTGTTCCCGCAGACCGGCCCGCTGGGCATGGTGATGCTGCGGTTGGTGTTCACCGCGCTGATCCTGCTGCTGATCGCTCGCCCGTCGCTTCGGGGGCACTCCGCGAGCGCGTGGCGTTCGGTGCTGATGTTCGGCGGCGTGCTGGCGCTGATGAACAGCATGTTCTACCTGGCGTTGAACGAACTGCCGTTGGGCGTCACCGTGACGATCGAGGTGCTCGGACCGCTGACCCTTGCGGTGGTCGTCGCCCGCGCCCGCGCGGCATGGCTCTGGGCGGGCCTGGCCGGCATCGGCGTGCTCGCGCTGGGCGGCGGCGGGTGGGATCGCCTCACGGTGACGGGCGTGCTCTTCGCGCTCGGCGCCGCGGCAAGCTGGGCCGGGTACATCCTCGCTTCGGCACGGGTCGGGCGCGAGTTTCAGGGATTGGACGGACTGGCGCTGGCGATGGTGTTCGGCGCGCTGCTCTCGCTGCCGTTCGGTATCGCCGATGCGGGGTCGGCGCTGCTGCGCGTCGAACTGATCGCCCTGGGCGCGGCGGTGGCCCTGTTCAGCTCGACCATTCCGTACGCCCTCGAACTGATCGCGTTGCGCCGGCTGAGCCCGGCGGTGTTCGGCGTGCTGATGAGTCTGGGGCCGGCGATCGCGAGCCTCGCCGGGTTCGTACTGCTCGGGCAGCATCTGTCGCCGTTGGAACTGATCGGCATCGCACTGGTCATCCTCGCGAGTGCGGGTGCGATGGGGGTGGGACGGCCGCGTCCCGGCAGTTCGGCCCCTGGCGGGGGAGAGCCTCCGCCGACCACCGGGATCATACCGACGGCGTGAAAGGATGGCAGGGTGCGTCCCACTCGTAGAATCCCGCTGCTGCGCGGATTCTTGGGCGCCACCGTCGCAACTTTTGTCGCACTGCTCTCGCACGTCGGGGTGGGTGGCGACCTGCCGGGGGCGCTCGGCATCGCCGTGCCGTGGATGCTGTCGCTGATGATCAGCACGCTGCTGGCCGGCCGCCGACTGTCGGTGACCCGGCTCAGCATCGCGGTCGCCCTGTCGCAGGCGCTGTTCCATGTGCTGTTCGTGCTGGGCAGCATCACCCCGCGGGGCGGGCTCGCCCCGCACGTGCACGGCGCCGCGGCGATCACGCTCGAGAGCGGAGCGGTGCTCCTGCCCGACGGTGCCGGAATGTGGCTGGCTCATGTGATCGCCGCTGCGGTGACCGTGCTGGCGTTGCACCGGGGCGAGCGCATCGTCCGGGCGCTCGCGTCCGTGGCATCCGATGTTGCGCTGTGGGTGCGCCGAGCCGTGCGCGTCGTCGTCCTCGCGCGACCGCTCGAACGGGGCGGGCAGCGCTGGAGCGTCGCCGCTGACACGCTGCCGCGCGACCCGCACCGGGCGGTTCTGCGGCGCCGCGGCCCGCCGCTCTGCGTCTGATCTGACACCTGCGCGACACCGTCGCGCGATGTGGGCATTCGAACGCCCGCACAGATGCAGACGCCGCGCCCGCGGCATCCGAAGAGAGGTTTTTCATGTTCCGTATCCGCACCGTTCTCGCCACCGCCGCGGTGGCCGTCCTCGCCGGGCTGGGCGTCGCTGCGCCGGCATCCGCACACGACACGATCGTGTCGAGCTCGCCGGGCGCCGACGAGCAGCTCAGCGCCGCCCCCGAAGAGGTGGTGCTCGTCTTCTCGAACGAGCTGCTCTCGCTCGACGGCAACACCGGCACGGCGATGATCGTCGAAGACGAGTCGGGCAAGGACTGGGTCGCCGGCGAGCCGGTGGTCGAGGCCGACACCGTCACCGTTCCCCTGGAGCCGGGAATGACCGATGGCACCTACCTGGTCACCTGGAAGGTCGTCTCGAGCGATGGGCATCCGACGTCGGGCGACTACTCGTTCTCGATCGCGGGGGTGACCCCCACCGAGGCACCGGCGACCGAGACGGCCGAGCCCGAGCCGACCGAGTCGGCGACGGCGGTGACCACGCAGGCCGAGGTCACCGATGAGGCCGAGGTGCCCGCCGATGACGAGTCGGCGCCGTGGCCGCTGCTGATCGGCCTCGGCGTCGTGCTGCTCGCCGCTGTCGTGACCTTCATCGTGATCCTGGCGCGCAAGAAGCGCTGAGCCGGACGCGCGGCCCGCGGCGGAGTGTTTCGTGGCCGGCGCGCGACAGGCGCCGGTCACGGCAGAATGGGGTCATGAGTTTCGACGCCATCACCGAGGACGATCTGCGCCAGGTCGGCAGCGTGAAGTGGACCCGCTTTCCCGACACGATCGGCATGTTCATCGCCGAGATGGACTTCGGGGTCGCGCCGGCGATCACCGGGGCCGTCTGCGATGCGATGACCGAGGGGTTCACCGGATACCTGTCGCAGCCCACGGCTGAGGCTCTGAAGGCGGCGACGGCCCGCTGGCACGCCGAGCACTATGGCTGGGATGTGCCGGTCGACGATGTGCGTCTGGTGGCGGATGTGCTGGTCGCGTACGAGTTCGCGATCACGACGTACACGTCGCCCGGTGCCGCGGTCATCGTGCCCACGCCGGCGTACATGCCGTTCCTCAGCGTGCCGCTGCGGCACGGGCGCCGGGTCATCGAGGTGCCCAGCGTCGAGGTCGACGGTCGTTGGACGATGGACCTGGATGCTGTCGCGCAGGCGTTCGACGACGGCGGCGAGCTGCTGGTGCTGTGCAACCCGCACAACCCGCTGGGTACCGTCGCGACGCGCGACGAGTTGCTCGCGATCGCGAAGGCGGTGTCGGATGCCGGTGGCCACGTGTTCTCGGATGAGATCCACGCGCCGCTCGTGTACGCGCCGGCGCAGCACATCCCGTACGCGTCGGTGTCGGATACGTCCGCTGAGCACACGATCACGGCAACCTCGGCGTCGAAGGCATGGAACCTGGCGGGCTTCAAGTGCGCGCAGCTGATCCTGTCGAATGACGCCAGCCGGGCCGCGTGGGATGCCGACGGCGGATGGGCCGGCCATGGCACGGCGACGATCGGCGTGATCGCCCAGCTCGCGGCGTACACGGCCGGTGAGGAGTGGCTGCAAGAGGTCACCGACTACCTCGATGGCAACCGCCGTGAACTGGCGGCGCTGGTGGCTGAGCACCTGCCCGGTGTGCGGGTGACGATGCCCGAGGGCACGTACATCGCGCTGCTCGACTTCCGCGAGACGGGCCTGACCGGTGACCTCGGCGAGTGGTTCCGTGAGCACGCGGGGGTCTCGATGACCGACGGCGCCGCCTGCGGCGAGGCCGGCGTCGGGTACACGCGCTTCGTGTTCGCCACGCCCCGGCCGATCATGCGCGAGGCCGTGGTGCGGATTGCCCGGGCTCTGGAGTCGCGCGCTGCGGCGTGAGGAGTGCTCCTTCGTGCTTCGTGCTTCGTGCTCTCGTGCCGGGCAGGCGCGCACGAGAACAGGCTCGTTCGTGAGAACAGGCTGATTCTGCGGAAATGGGCCTGTTCCGGGTAACGAGCCTGTTCTCGGTGACGCAGACCACCGCCGCCCCCGCATCACCGTGCCCGCATTAGTGTGTGGGGATGCCCTCACCCGTACTGCTCGCCGTCTCGCACGGCACCTCGGACGCCGCCGGCGCCGCCGACGTGCATGCGCTCGTCGAGGCCGTGCGTGCTGCTGCACCGCATCTGACCGTGCATGAGGCGTTCGTCGACGTGCAGCAGCCCGACGTCGCCAGTGCGCTCGAGGCGACCGACGGGCCTGTCGTGGTCGTGCCGATGCTGCTGTCGAGCGGGTTCCACGTCTTCCACGACCTGCACGGTGCGGTCGCGCATCGATCGGATGCCGTCGTGGCCGATCCGCTCGGACCCGACCCGCGACTGGCCGAGGTGCTCATGCGCCGGCTCCCGACGGCAAGGCCGACGGCGCGTCCGGCGGACTCACCCGTAAGGCTGCCGGAAGCACCGGTCGTGCTCGCTGTTGCGGGGTCGCGCGACGAGCGCTCCGCCGTCGATGCCGAGGGAATGGCCGAGCAGTTCGCGGCCCTGCTCGGCCGGCCTGTGTATCTCGGGTACCTAGCCGCCCGAGAACCCGAACTCGGCGAACTGCTGGCGCCGCATCCGGATGCCGTCGTGGCGACCTATCTGCTCGCTCGCGGGTACTTCTTCGACCTTGCTGTGCGCCGTGCGCACGGGCATCCGATCGCTCTTCCGTTACTCGACGGCGGGCGGCCGCCTGCCGAGCTCACCGCTCTCGTGCTGGAGCGTTTCAGAACGGCGGCCGCACAGCTCAACCGCGCGCACGAGTAGCACGCGCCGTAGCTCGTGTGTGGTTCGTTGCGTTGCATGACCGGGCGTGACGATTCTTGACGTCATAAGTCGGTCAAGGGTTTTCAGACACCGTCCGAATATCTAGGTTTCCTCTCGTGGCGACACTCGCCGCATCCGGTACGAGAGCGAGATCATGACTGTCGAACAGCAGGCCCCCGTTCGCGGCGCACGAACGCGTACGGCACGCACCCCGTCGAAGCCTCACGGGCAGTGGGCCGTCGACGGCACCGCGCCGCTCAACGCCAATGAGGAGTTCAAGCTCGCCGACGGCGGCCTGAACGTGCGCGAGCGCATCGAGACCATTTACGCCAAGGGTGGGTTCGCCTCGATCGACCCGACCGATCTGCACGGCCGATTCCGCTGGTGGGGTCTGTACACCCAGCGCAAACCCGGTATCGGCGGCGGGCGCACCGCTCAGCTGGAACCGCACGAGCTCGAGGATGAGTACTTCATGCTTCGGGTGCGCATCGACGGCGGCCAGCTCACCACCGAGCAGCTGCGGGTGATCGCGGGCATCTCGACCGAGTTCGGGCGCGACATCGCCGACATCACCGACCGGCAGAACGTGCAGCTGCACTGGATCCGCATCGAGGACGTGCCCGAGATTTGGCGCCGCCTCGAGGCGGTCGGACTGCACACCACCGAGGCATGCGGCGATGTGCCACGCACCTTCCTCGGCTCAGCGGTCGCCGGGATTGCCGAGGACGAGCTGATCGACCCGACCCCGCAACTGCGCGAGATCATCGAGCGGTACATCGGCGACCCGTCATACGCGAACCTGCCGCGCAAGTACAAGACCGCCATCACCGGGCATCCGAGCCTCGATGTCGTGCACGAGATCAACGACTGCTCGTTCGTGGCCGTGGAGCACCCCGAACTGGGTGTCGGCTACGACCTGTGGGTGGGCGGCGCGCTCGCCACCGTGCCTCGGCTGGGTGAGCGGCTGGGCGCCTTCGTGACACCCGACCGCGTCGCCGAGGTGTGGGAGGGCGTCACCGCTGTCTTCCGCGACTACGGCTACCGCCGGCTGCGCAACAAGGCCCGCATGAAGTTCCTGCTTGCCGACTGGGGCGCCGAGAAGCTGCGCGAAGTGCTCGAGACCGAGTATCTCAGCGAACCGCTGCCCGACGGCCCGGCACCCGCCGACCCGGTCGGCTCACCCGATCACGTCGGAGTACACCGGCAGAAGGACGGCAGGTTCTACATCGGCGCCGCCACCACCGTCGGGCGCCTCTCGGGCACCACGCTCACCCGCTTGGCCGACCTCGCCGAGGCCAACGGCTCCACTCGCATCCGCCCCACGGTGTTCCAGAAGATCCTGATCCTCGACATCCCCGAAAACCGCGTGCAGAACGTCATCGCCGGACTCGACGACCTGGGGCTGCCGTCGCGCCCCAGCCTGTTCCGCCGCGGCACGATGGCCTGCACGGGCATCGAGTTCTGCAAGCTCGCGATCGTCGAGACCAAGGTCAACGCGGCGAACGCGATCGAACAGCTGGAAGAACGCCTCGGCACCCTCGAACACGAGATCGGGCAGACCATCACCCTGCACGTGAACGGATGCCCGAACTCGTGCGCCCGCATCCAGACCGCCGACATCGGTTTGAAGGGGCAGCTGGTGACGATCGACGGTCAGCAGGTGCCCGGCTACCAGGTGCACCTCGGCGGGGGACTGGCCACCGAGGGGCGCCCGGAGGCCGGGCTGGGGCGCACGGTACGCGGGCTGAAGGTGCCCGCTGATGGCATCGCCGACTACGCCGAGCGCGTCATCCGCCGCTACCTCGCCGACCGCGACTCGGGCGAGACCTTTGCGCACTGGGCGCATAGGGCTGACGAGGAAGCCCTCCGGGGAGAGCCCAGGGCCGAAGGTGGCGCGTCATGAGCGTCAGTCTCGCGCCCCGCCTGCGCAACAAGCGCACCCGCGACGAACTCGCGACGCTCGCCGCGCAGGGCGATGCCGAGTTGGGAAGCCTGACGGACGGCGAAGCGTCGGCGACCGAGGTCGTCGCGTGGGTCGCGCGCCACTTCGGGGCGGATGCTGCCGCCGTGGCCTGCTCGATGGCGGATGCGGCACTGCCGCACCTCGTGGCCGAGCAACTGCCCGGCGTGGACGTGCTCTTTCTGAACACCGGCTATCACTTCACCGAGACCCACGCGACCCGCGATGAGGTCGCCCGGACGCTCGATGTACGCGTCGTGGACGTGACACCCGAGCAGACCGTCGCCGAGCAGGACGAGGCGTTCGGTGCCCGTCTGTTCGAGCGCGATGCGGCCCTGTGCTGCGCTCGCCGCAAGGTGGCGCCGCTGCATGAGGCGCTCGGCGGGTACGAGGTGTGGTTCACGGGCGTGCGCCGCGATGAGGCGCCCACCCGCACGAACACGCCGCTGGTGACGTTCGACGAGCGCAACGGCCTGGTCAAGGTGAACCCCATCGCGGCGTGGAGCCTCGACCAGGTGCTCGCCTACGCCGCCGAGCACCGTGCCCCGGTGAACCTCCTGACCGACTTCGGTTACCCGTCGATCGGATGCCAGCCGTGCACCAGACCGGTCGCGCCCGGCGAAGACCCCCGTTCCGGCCGCTGGGCCGGCCAGGCGAAGACAGAATGCGGACTGCACACATGAGTACCATCACCTTCCGGTCGTTGAGCGCCCAGCGAAGCGACGAGACGAAACGCCCCATTCAGGGCACCCTCGACACGCTCGAGGCCGAGGCCATCCACATCATCCGTGAGGTAGTCGCCGAGTTCGAGCGTCCCGTGTTGCTGTTCTCGGGCGGCAAGGACTCGGTGCTGGTGCTGCACCTGGCCACCAGGGCGTTCGCGCCCGGGCGGGTGCCGTTCCCGGTGCTGCACGTCGACACCGGGCACAACTTTCCCGAGGTGCTGGCGTTCCGCGATGAGACGGTCGCCCGTTTCGGTCTGACACTCGAGGTCGCACGAGTACAGGACTACATCGACGACGGCCGCCTGGCCGAGCGCCCTGATGGCACCCGCAATCCGTTGCAGACGCAGCCGCTGCTCGACGCGATCGCCGCGGGCCGGCACGACGCCGTCTTCGGCGGAGCCCGCCGCGACGAGGACAAGGCCCGCGCCAAGGAACGCATCATCTCGTTGCGAGACGAGTTCGGGCAGTGGGATCCGCGCAATCAGCGCCCCGAGCTGTGGAGCCTGTACAACGGCCGCCACCTGCCCGGTCAGCACGTGCGCGCGTTCCCGATCTCGAACTGGACCGAGCTCGACGTGTGGAGCTACATCGAGCGCGAGGGCATTCCGCTGCCACCGCTGTACTTCGCGCACGAGCGCGACGTGTTCCGCCGGGACGGCATGTGGCGTGGGGTGGGCGAGTTCTCGCAGCCGCTCCCCGACGAGCAGGTCGAGCGCCGCACCGTGCGCTACCGAACCGTCGGCGACATGAGCTGCACCGGGGCGGTGGAGTCGGATGCTGCCGACACCGCGTCCGTGGTGGTCGAGGTTGCCCGCTCGACCCTCACCGAGCGCGGCGCGACGCGCGCCGACGACCGGATCAGCGAGGCCGCCATGGAAGACCGCAAGAAGAACGGATACTTCTGATGACCACCGACACCACCGGTAACGGACTGTTCCGCTTCGCCACGGCCGGGTCGGTCGACGACGGGAAGTCGACCCTGGTCGGCCGCCTGCTGCACGACGCGAAGGCGATCCTCGCCGATCAGCTCGAGCAGGTCGCCGCAACGTCCCGCCAGCGCGGCTTCGCTCACGGCGACTTCGATTTCGCGCTGCTCACCGATGGACTGCGGGCCGAGCGCGAGCAGGGCATCACGATCGACGTCGCCTACCGCTACTTCTCGACGGGCAGGCGCAGTTTCATTCTGGCCGACTGCCCCGGACACGTGCAGTACACCCGCAACATGGTCACCGGGTCGGCCACCGCCGACGCCGTGGTCGTGCTGGTCGACGCGCGCAAGGGCGTGGTCGAGCAGACGCGCCGGCATCTCGCCGTCGTGTCGCTGCTGCGGGTGCCGCACGTGATCATCGCCGTAAACAAGATCGACCTGATCGGCTTCGACGAAGATCGCTTCATCGAGATCGAGCTTGAGGCTGAGCGGGTCGCCGAGCAGCTGGGGCTGCGGGGCATCCATGTGCTCCCTGTCTCGGCGCTGGAGGGCGACAACATCGTCGATCGTTCGGAGCGCACCCCCTGGTACGACGGCGACACCTTGCTGCAGCTGCTCGAGACGCTGCCGAGCACGGCCGAGGTCGAGCACGGGGCATCCGCGTTCCGTCTTCCGGTGCAGTTGGTGCTGCGCCCGCAGGGCGGGCTGCGTCCCGACATCGATGACCCCGAGCGGTACCGCGACTTTCGTGGCTTCGCCGGGCGCATCTCGTCGGGTGAGGTGCGCATCGGCGACCGCGTCGAGGTGTTCCCCGGCGGGCATGAGACGACCGTCACGAGCATCCTCTCCGCGGGCGTCGACGTCGACGCCGCCACCGCACCCGAATCGGTCGCGGTGACGCTCGCGGATGAGGTGGATGCTGCCCGCGGGGCGCTCATCTCAGCCGCAGGCACCGTGCCGTCGGGCCGTCGCGAAACCGTCGTCGAGCTGTTCCAGCTTGACCCGCGCGCCGTCAGCGTCGGGGCGAAGGTACTCGTCAAGCACGGCACCGCCACCGTGCAGGCGCTGGTAGCCGAGGTGATCGATCGGCGTGACCTCGAGACGTTGGCGCATCTTGAGGCCGAATCGATCGCGGTGAACGAGATCGGGCGGGTGCGGCTGCGCTTCGCCGCCGAGCTGCCGCTCGAGCCGTATGCCGTCGATCGCTCGAACGGCTCGCTCGTGCTGATCCACCCCGGCGATGGTGCGACGCTCGCCGCCGCGACCGTCGTGGGCTGAACCGACCCACATGCACAACGGACGCTGAGGAGGCGAAACCCGTGAAGATCACCCGCAGGACCACCGCTCTGACCGCCCTTGGACTGGCCGTCATGATGCTCGCGGGCTGTGCCTCAGCATCCGCCGATCAGAACGGCGCAGACCTCGCGGAAGTACGCGTGGGTTACTTCGCCAACGTGACCCACGCGCCGGCACTCGTCGGCATCTCGGAGGGCCTGCTGCAGGACGCGCTGGGCGACGTCGAGCTGAAGGCCGAGGTGCTGGGGGCCGGACCGGCCGCGATCGAGGCGCTGTCGGCCGGCGCGATCGATGCCGCCTACATCGGTCCGAACCCCGCGATCAACACGTTCATCCAGTCGGGCGGGCAGTCGGTGAACATCATCGCCGGGGCGACATCGGGCGGTGCGGCGCTGGTCGTGGACGACGAGATCACGGGCATCGACGACCTGAGGGGGAGCACCATCGCGACCCCGCAGCTCGGCAACACGCAGGATGTCGCGCTGCGCAGCTGGCTGACCGACGAGGGGCTGGCGACGTCCGTTTCGGGCGGCGGCGATGTGAACATCACGCCGACCGAGAACGCGCTGACGTTCACCCTGCTCCAGGATGGCGGCGTCGACGGCGCCTGGCTGCCCGAGCCGTGGGTGTCGCGGCTGGTGGTCGAGGCCGGTGCGACGGTGCTCGTCGATGAGAGGGATCTCTGGGACGATGGCGCGTTCCCGACGACGGTGCTGCTGGTGCGCGCGGACTTCGCGCGGCAGCATCCGGATGCCGTCGACGATCTGCTCGCCGGGCACATCGCCTCGGTGCAGTGGCTCGCCGACAACGCCGGCCAGGCGCCAGCGGTGATCAACTCCGCGCTGGAGGAGGCCACGGGCAAGGGCCTGTCCGACGAGGTACTGACCCGTGCGCTGCAGAACGTGACCTTCACGGTTGATCCGCACGCCGAGACGTTCGAGAGGCTCGTACAGAACGGTCTGACCGCCGGCACGCAGAAGGATGGGTCGATCGACGGGCTGTTCGATCTGCGGGCGTTGAACGCGCAACTGACGGACGGCGGCCAGGAGGCTGTATCGGCAGCCGGGCTGGGTGCGGACTGATGGGCGCCTTCGCAGCCAAGAGCGTGGATGCCCCGGCATCCACCGTCCGACTGGCGCCGAGCTTCGACGGCATCGACCCGGCGCCGTCGCCGGCTCCTGCCGTCACTCCCGCCGTGCGGATCTCGCACGTCACCAAGCGGTACGGCACCGGGCCCGTCGTGCTCGACGACATCTCACTCGACATCGCCCCCGGCGAGTTCGTCTGCCTGCTCGGCGCCTCCGGCTGCGGCAAGTCAACGCTGCTGAACCTCATCGCCGGACTCGAAGCGGCCAGCGCCGGCACGGTCGAGGTCGCCGCGACCCCGTCACACCGTGCAGGTTCTGCGAAGGGCGCGGCGGTGATGTTCCAGGAGGCCGCGCTGATGCCGTGGCTCACGGCCCGCAAGAACATCGAACTGGCGCTGCGACTGCGCAGGGTACCGCGTGGCGAGCGTCGGGCCGAGGCCGACCGGCTGCTCGGCATCGTGAACCTCACCGAGGCGGCACAGAAGCGTCCGCACGAACTCTCCGGCGGCATGCGGCAGCGCGTCGCGCTCGCGAGGGCGCTGGCACAGAACCGTCCGGTGCTGCTGATGGATGAGCCCTTCGCAGCGCTGGATGCCATCACCCGCGACCTGCTGCACGAGGAGCTCGAGCGGGTCTGGCGCGCCACCGGCCGCACGATCGTCTTCGTCACGCACAACGTGCGCGAGGCCGCCAGGCTGGGGCAGCGGGTCATCCTGCTCTCCAGCCGGCCCGGTCGCATCGCGGGGGAGTGGCGCATTCACAACACCGTCGGCCGCCGCATCGAATCCCCCGAAGTGGCGGCGTTGGCCGCAGAGATCACCGCCGAGCTGCGCAAGGAGATCGCCCGAAATGCCTCCTGAGAACGGCACAGCAGAGCAGGCCGATCTCGATACGCTCTCGGCAGGCCTCGACCGCTTGCAGTCCGGCGACGACGATCGCCGATCACTCGTGCGCGACGCGCTGTCGAAAGTGCTGCCGCCGATCATCCTGCTGCTCGTACTGCTCGGCATCTGGCAGGCGTACGTGACGATCGCGAACCCGCGCCCCGATAAAGCGCCCAGTCCCGCACAGGTCGTCTCGGCCCTCGGTGACGCGTGGGCATCCGGCCGGCTGCAGGAGGCGGTGGCGACCAGCCTGGAGCGCGGCGTGATCGGTTTCGTCATCGCGATCGTCGTGGGCACACCGCTCGCACTGTTGCTCGCGGAGTGGAAGCCGCTGCGGCGCGCCGCCGGTCCGCTGATCTCGGGCCTGCAGGTGCTGCCCTCGGTCGCCTGGGTGCCCGCCGCGATCATCTGGTTCGGCCTCTCTGACGCCACGGTCTACTTCGTGATCCTGATGGGCGCGATCCCCTCGATCGTCAACGGCATGCTCTCGGGCATCGACCAGGTGCCACCGCAGCTGCGCCGGGTCGGCACGGTGCTCGGCGCGAGCCGCTGGCAACTGGCCACTGAGATCGCGTTGCCGGCATCCCTGCCCGGCTATGTCGCCGGCCTCAAGCAGGGGTGGGCCTTCTCGTGGCGATCGCTGATGGCGGCCGAGATCATCGCCGTGGGCGGCTCGATCGGCTTCGGCCTCGGCTCGATGCTGCAGCAGTCCCGCGAACTCGCCGACCTCGCCGCCGTGCTCGGCACGATCATCCTGATCCTGGGCATCGGCATCCTGATCGAACTCGTGATCTTCGGGCCCCTCGAGCGGCGCATGCTGCGCGGGCGCGGCCTCATCCTCGGAGGTGCCAGATGACCGGACATGTCACGCTCGTCGGGGCGGGACCAGGCGACGCTGGGCTGCTGACCCTGCGCGGTCTTCGAGCGCTCGAGAAGGCCGACGTGATCGTCGCCGACCGGCTGGGCGCCCGGCAGGTGCTCGCCCAGCTGGCAGACGACGGCATCGTGCTTGCAGCCGAGGTGATCGACGTGGGAAAGCTGCCCGGTCACCATCGGGTGCCGCAGGACGGCATCAACGATCTGCTGGTGCAGCGCGCCCTCCGCGGCGAGCACGTCGTCAGACTCAAGGGCGGCGATCCGTTCGTGTTCGGCCGTGGCCGTGAGGAACAGCTGCACTGCGAAGCCGCCGGTGTGCCGGTCGAGGTGGTGCCCGGCATCACCAGCGCCGTCTCGGTGCCGGCGATCGCGGGCATCCCGCTCACTCATCGCGGTGTCGCAGCGTCGTTCACGGTCGTCAGCGCACACGATCAGCTCGCGGCGGGCGGCACGCTGACCCGGTCGGCGGGCGACCACACGCTGGTGCTGCTGATGGGGGTCGGCACGCTCGGCCACTCCGCACACGTGCTGGCATCCGGTGCCCGCGGTCACGACTGCCCCGTCGCCATCATCGAGGACGGCTACGGCGCCGCGGAGCGGGTCACGATCGGCACCCTCGGCACGATCGCGCACCTGGCAGCACAGCGGCAGGTGCGCTCGCCGGCCGTGATCGTGGTCGGCGAGGTCGTGCGGCTGAGCCCGCACGCCGCGTACGGGGAACCCGTCCGGCGGACGGAGCCCGGTCGACGGGCATCCGAGCCGGTGGCGCCGAAGCGGCGCTGGGCGGATGCCCTCGACGCCGGCCTGGCCGTCGACACGAGCCTCGCCTCGGCCGTCGAGAGCGCGCTGACCACCGCTGAACCCACTCGCTCCCGCTGAACCCGCTCATCACGCTGAACCAGCCTTCTTCAGAAAGCCAACACCATGACCTCCACTCCTCTGACCCTGCGCGTCGCGATCGTCGGCGCCGGCCCCGCCGGCATCTACGCCGGCAACCTGCTGGCCACCGCGGTCGACGCCGTACGGCAGACACAGGGGCCGATCGAGGGTGTCGAGATCGACCTGTTCGAGTCGCTACCCGCCCCGTACGGCCTGATCCGGTACGGCGTTGCGCCCGATCACCCGCGCATCAAGGGCATCGTGAACTCGCTGCACGAGATGCTCGACGCCCAGATCGAGGGCGCCACGCGCCGCACGATCCGCTTCATCGGCAACGTCGAGGTCGGCCGCGACATCGCGCTCGACGAGTTGCGCGAGCGCTACCACGCGGTCATCCTCGCCACCGGTGCGATCCGCGACGCCGCACTCGACGTGCCTGGTGTAGACCTGCCCGGCTCCTACGGCGCGGCCGACTTCGTTGCGTGGTTCGACGGGCATCCCGATGTTGCGCGCACCTGGCCGCTGGACGCGAGCTCGGTGGCCGTCATCGGCAATGGCAATGTCGCCCTCGATGTGGCGCGGGTGCTCGCCAAGCATGCCGAGGATCTGCGCAGTACTGAGATTCCCGACAACGTACTCGCTGGGCTCGAGGCCTCGGCCGTCACCGACGTGCACGTGTTCGGGCGCCGTGGTCCCGCCGGCATCAAGTTCACCCCGATCGAGCTGCGCGAACTCGGCGAGGTCCCCGGCGTCGACGTCGTGCTGTACGACGAGGACTTCGAGGGCGTCGACCCCGCGGATGCGCCGAACAACCAGCTGAAGGTCATGCTGCGCACCCTGAACAGCTGGCGCGGACGGCCGACCGGCACGGCATCGCGCCGGCTGCACCTGCACTTCTGGCACGCTCCGGTCGCGATCGAGGGGGAGGGGCGAGTCTCGGGCATCCGATTCGAGCGCACTCGCGCCGGCGCCGACGGCGCGCTCGAACGCACCGGCGAGGTGCGCGAATACGACGTGCAGGCCGTCTACCGTGCCGTCGGCTATTACGGCACGCGAGTGGTCGGTGCGCCGTTCGACGAGGCGCACGGCGTGGTACCGAATGAGGGCGGTCGCGTCGTCGGCGAGCCGGGGCTGTACGCCACCGGCTGGATCAAGCGGGGCCCGGTGGGGCTGATCGGGCACACCAAGTCGGATGCCCTCGAGACCGTCACGAACCTGATCGCGGATGCTGGCGCTGGCGTGCTCGGCAACGCTGGGTCTCTGGCCGCGTCGGGGCGTGCGGGCGACGTGCTCGACCTGCTCGACGAGCGCGAGACCGCCTACACGACGTGGGATGGATGGCTGGCGCTGGATGCGCACGAGCGGGCGCTCGGTGAATCTCACGTGCACACCCGCGAGCGGGTCAAGGTCGTGCCGCGCGACGAGCAGGTGGCGGTGTCGCGCGACGGGGTGCTGGTTCGATGACGTACGTGATCGCGCTGCCGTGTGTGGATGTGAAGGACCGGGCGTGCATCGATGAGTGCCCGGTGGACTGCATCTACGAGGGCGAGCGGTCGCTGTACATCCATCCCGACGAGTGCGTCGACTGCGGTGCCTGCGAGCCGGTCTGCCCCGTTGAGGCGATCTACTACGAGGATGACGTGCCCGACGAGTGGTCCGATTACTACACCGCGAACGTCGAGTTCTTCAACGAGATCGGCTCACCGGGCGGCGCGGCGAAGGTCGGCGTGTACGCGTTCGATCACCCATTGGTGGCAGCATTGCCCGTGCCCGCAGGCGGGGGCGGCCATGACTGATCCCGAGTACGACGTGCTGATCGTCGGTGGCGGCCCGGCCGGGCTATCGGCCGCTCTGAACCTGGGGCGTGCGCTCATGCGCGTTCTGCTGATCGACGCCGATCGTCCCCGCAACGCGGCCACGCTGGTTTCGCACGGCTTCCTCACCCGCGACGGCGTCTCGCCACACGAGCTGCGCCGGCTCGCACGTGAGGAGCTCGCGGGCTATCCGAACGTCGTGATCCGCACCCGGCAGCGGGTGTTCGGCATCGCACCCGCCGCCGACGGTTTCCTCGCCGAGGTCGGCCGCCGAGAACCGACCGACGGTGTGCGCGCGCGGGCCGTGCTGCTGGCGACCGGACTGCGCGAGCAGCTGCCCGATGTGCCCAATCTGCGCGGGTTCTATGGCGTGAGCCTGTTCAGCTGCGTCGCCTGTGACGCCTGGGACCTGCGCGAGAAGCGTCTGGCGCTGATCGGTGAGAGCGCCGACCTCGTCGCCAGGGCACGGCTGATTGCGCGGTGGACCTCCCGGCTGACGGTGTTCACCCACGGTTCGGCGGTGATCGGGCCCGATGAGGAAGCCGAGCTGATCGCGCAGGGGATCACTGTGGAGCGCTCGCCGATCGTCGAGCTGCGCGGCGAACGGGGCGTGATCACGGGCATCCGCGTCGCCGACGGCGGCGACCACGAGATCGACGGAGGGTTCGTGCAGCCGCAGTGGGACGCCGAGCTCGCCTATCTGCGCGAGGTGATGCCAGATATCGATGAGGACGGGCATCTGATCGTCGATCGGTCGGGGCGCACCAGCCGGTCGGGGCTGTACGCCGCGGGCGACATCGCCGTCCCCGGCCCGCAACAACTCGTGGTCGCTGCCGGTGCCGGGGCGCGGGTCGCGGCGGTCATCGTGCACGACACGCTCGGGGTCACGACGACGCATTGAGCGGGGTCCGTGTGCCCTGTCGTGCGTGCGTGCACGAGAACAGGCTCGTTCGTGAGAACAGGCTGATTCTGCGGAAATGGGCCTGTTCCGGGTAACGAGCCTGTTCTCGGTGACGCGAGCGGAGGCGGATGCTGGAGGCGGGGGCGAATGCTGAGTGTCTGACCCCGCGGGTACCGTCGCCGGTGTGACAGAGAACGATGCACTCGCCGGACTCGACGCCGCTCAACTGCAGGCCGTCGAGCACGGCGACCGGCCGCTGGTGATCGCGGCCGGTGCGGGCACCGGCAAGACCCGCGTGCTCACCGCGCGCGTGGCCCGCCTGTTGCAGGCCGGGGTGGCGCCCGAGCGGATGCTGCTGCTCACCTTCACGCGGCGTGCGGCGGCGTCGATGATCACGCGCGCCGCGGCGATGTGCGGCGACGCGCAGGCGGCGCAGCGGATCGCCGGCGGCACCTTCCACGCGGTGGCGCACCGGATCGTCGCCGAGCACGCACAGCACCTGGGGCTGGCCGATGTCACGGTGCTCGATCCCGACGACGTGATCGATCTGCTCGATCTGCTGCGCTCCGAGCACGGCCTCGACGGCACAGGGCCGGCCGGGCAGACCACGCGCCTGCCGACCACGCGCACCATCGCCGACATCGGTTCGCGGGCGATCAACACCGGTACCCCGGCCCGGCAGGTGATCGACGAGCAGTTCCCGTGGGCGCTCGAGCACGCCGACGCGGTGCTCGCTCTGCTGCGGCACTACAGCATCCGAAAGCGCGAGCGCGGCCTGCTCGACTTCGACGACCTGCTCATCGCATGGCGGGCGCTGGTGCGCGACCCCGATGTCGGAGCGCGCCTGCGCGCGCGATGGGACTGGGTGCTCGTCGACGAGTACCAAGACGTCAACAGCCTGCAGGTCGACATCGTGCGCGGCCTTGCCCCCGATGGGCGGGGGCTCACGGTGGTCGGTGACGATGCGCAGGCGATCTACGGGTTCCGCGGGGCGAACGCGGGGCACCTGTTGGGGCTCGCCGAGAGCTTCGATGACGCGACGGTCGTGCGGTTGGAACGCAACTTCCGCTCGACCCAACCGATCCTCGACCTGGACAACGAGGTGCGTCCCGGTGATCTGGGGCTGCGTCTGCGGGCTGACCGTGCGGATCCGGGCGTCGCGCCGGCGCTCGTCGTCTGCCGCAATGCCGATGATGAGGCGCGCACGGTCGCCGACCGGATTCTCGCGGCCCACGCCGATGGCATGCCCCTGCGCGAACAGGCCGTGCTGATGCGCACCGGATCGCACAGCGCGCTACTGGAGGTCGAACTGAAGGTGCGGGGCATCCCGTTCCACAAGTTCGGTGGCATCGGGTACCTCGAGACCTCGCACGTGCGCGATCTGCTGGCGGGATTCCGGGTGGTGCTCAACCCCGCCGACGAGGTCTCCTGGTATCGGCTGCTGACCCGTCATCGCGCCATCGGCAAAGTGTCGGCGCGCACGCTGGCGGGGATCCTCGCCGATGGTGGTATCGACCGCGCGGCGGATGCTGTCGCCGCAGCACCCGCCAAGGCGCGCACGGGACTGGCGACGACGCTTTCGTTGCTGGGGGCGGTGGATGCCACGACAACCGTGCCCGAGCTCGTGGAGGCCTGCCGCGGTGCCGTCGACCCGCTGTTGCGTGCGCACTACGCCGACTGGCAGCGGCGGGTGACCGATGTCGACGGCATCGCTGAGGCGGCCGCGCGGCAGTCTGATCTGCGGATGTTCGTGAGTGAGCAGGCCCTCGACCCGGCGAACGTCGCGGGGGATTGGGCGAAGAAGCCGCATCTCGATGAGGACTGGGTGACGCTGTCGACCATCCACTCGGCTAAGGGGCTCGAGTTCAGCGCCGTGCACGTGATCCGCTCGTGCGATGGGTCGATGCCGTCAGACATGGCGTTGTCGTCGTCATCGGGGCTGGCCGAGGAGCAGCGGCTGTTCTACGTGGCGCTCACTCGGGCGCGCGACACACTCGATGTGTACGCGCCGGCGCGGTTGCCCACGCATCCGACGTCGTTCCTGGCCCGCCATGTGGTGGCGAAGCCGAGCCGCTTTCTCACCGCTGAGGCCCGGTCGCTGATGCAGACGGTCGACACAGCCGAGGGCGACGCGGCCGGTCGGGCGGGGGGCCCGGGCGGCGCGGCAGGGCAGGGCGATCCGGCGCCGAGGCGTGGAGCGGCTGCGGCCACCGCGCGAGTGCGGCTCGACGAGTTCGACGACCTGTTCGCGTGAGGCGGGGGCAGGTGCGTCGAGGCGTCACGAGGTCGCCTGAGCGCTCCGCCGATCGCCGAGGCTTCAGCCGATCGGCGGCGCCGTGCGGCGGCGTCGCCTGACCTCTTTGTGCAGGTTGACCGGCGCGGCGTCGAGCACCCGGGCGACCATCTCGGCCAGGAAACGTGCCGGGGTGAGCGGCGCGGGGATCGCATCGTGGCGGATGGTGACTCGCGGCAGCGCGCTCAGCGCCCGTGTGATTTCTGCGGCCTCAGCATCGACAGGGGTGCCGTCGGCATCCGGGTCTTCGGTGAGGCCCGCGGCGACGAGAGGGTTCTCGGGCTCTTCGTCCGCTTCAACGGCGGTGGGCGCGACAGTGTCGTCGTAGTCGATCATCACGAGGCAGGTCGCGTGGTACGCGTCGTCCTCACGGCCGAGCTTCTGCAACAGGTCGATCAGCCAGTCGGCCGTGTCGGGCTCTTTGTGCAGGATGTCGGCGCGCAACGCGAAGACGAAACCGAGGGCTGCGAGCGGATGCCGCAGACGCAGGTTCTTCGCATCGCCGTATGACTCCTCGACCCGGTTGGCGGCGTTCTTGCCGTACGACGAGTCCATGCGCTTGGTCGAGATCAGCAACTCGGGCCCGGTGGCCCAGTCGGTCATGATGACATCGACCTGCTTGAAGTAGTTCTTGCCGAGGATGCTGGCACTCGACGAGGTCACGCCGGACACTGACGACGCAGCCGCGAGGCGCTCGCCGATCGCGCGGCGCTCCTTGCCGGGCAGTGCCTTGAGCAGGTTCGCCACGGGTGCCGGAAGGATGCGGGGGCTGGTGGCTCGCGGCCAGGTGGCATCCGCGTCGAACCCGGAGCGACGCAGCTCGTAACTCAGCCAGACGTCGAGAGCGAGCGCGGGAACGCCGGTGCGAGAGGCCGCGCCCAGGTGCAGTGGCACACCCAGTAGTCGGGCAAGCGTGTCGTAGTCGGGTACGTAGCGCAGCTCGCCGTCCTCGCCCATCGTCCACGGGTTGCTGTGCTCTCCGCCCGGGGCGGCGTCATCGACGATCCGATCGAACAGCGCCCAGGCCTTGTTCTTCGCGGTGGGTTCAGCGGCCACTGGCTCCCCTGGTGACTCGGCGGCGGGTGAGTTCGGCATGGGCGGCACGGATCGCGAGCAGCTCGGACTCCGACGTGCGGCCCGATGAGCGCAGCAGCACCTCGTCGACCACGGCGACGGCATCGTGCAGGCGGCCAGAGCGCAGCATCCGCGCCACCTGCGGCTTCGCCGCCCGCAACCGGTCGGCGTGCTCGGCGATCAGCGCCGGGGTGGGCATCGCCCACCGGTCGGCCTCACGGGGTTCGATCTTGAGGATGCCGCCGCCGTAGGCGCGGCCGACCATCTCGGCGTTGAGCAGCGTGACCGAGTTGAGGCTCGCCAGCGGCAGCAGGTCGGCGCCGGCATCGCGCAGCTCGGGCTTGAGATACACGCCGTGCACCGAGTTGAGATGGTGCGCGCGGGCCGCGTTGGTCGTCAGCCGCGGGGTATCGGCGTTCATGTACGTCAGCAGCAGGTCGGCCGGCTTGACGAGGGGCACGCGGTGCCACTCTTTGCGCACCCGGCACTTGTAGGCCGTGTCGACGCCGGTGGCCTCGCCATAGCGGATGTAGTCCTGAGCGGCGCGCGACGGCTTCGCGCGCGGCGAGAACAGCAGGGTCGATTTCTCGGCGGCGCCCAACTGATGCCATGCCTTCGCCGTCAGCGCGAGGCCACGCAGGTGCGCGCTGCCGGGAGGGGAGAGGCGCAGCAGTTCGCTGCGGTCAAGGCCCAGCCGCTTGGCCCGCTCGGGCGAGAGGGTGAAGTAGCGGTTGTTGCCGGTCACGATGCCGAGCGTCGTGTCACCCCAGGCCTCGAGGTCGGTGAAGTGCCCTTCGGCGCGCAGCGTACGCAGGGGTTCGACGGCATTGGGGTCGACGATGCTGCCGGTCCACTTGGCATCGGGAGTCAGAGGCGCCCAGGTGGTGCCCGCGGGGAGCGCGTCGAGAGTCGCGGCATTGCGGGTCTGACGGAACAGGCCGCGATCTGTGGGGCCCTGTCGGAAGCCGTCGGCGAGCAGCAGCACCACGTCGGCCTCAGCCTCGGGGAAGACCTGCTCGTCGAAGAGGATCAGCTCGACCGAGCGGAAGTTCTCGAACAGGAACCGGCGCACGGGAGCGGCGTAGTTGACCGAGAGCAGTTCGGCGGGCAGCACCAGTCCCAGGCGACCACCGGGCTTGAGGAACAGTGCCGACTGCACCGTGAACGCCGCCCAGCTCGACGCCAGGCCGGTCAGCGAGACGCCGGCGCGCAGCGCCGCGGCGCGGGAGCGCGTGCGCGCTTCGCCCGAGAAGTCCTGGTATCGGATGTAGGGCGGGTTTCCGATCACCGCGTCGTACGTCGGCGTCGGCTCGACCAGGAAGAAGTCCTGCACAGTGATGTGCGGGATGCCTCCCGCCGCGCGTACGCGCTCGCTACCGACGTGGGCGCTGTGCGCGTGGATCTCGACGCCGTCGACGCGCGGCGCGGAACCATCGGATGCCAGCGAGCGCAGGCGCTCGACGGCCGACACCAGGAACGCCGCGTCTCCGGCGGATGGCTCGAGGACAGCATCCGATGCGTCGCGGATCGCCCACGCGGCGATGTGCGCGGTGATCGCCGCGGGTGTGAAGAACGCGCCCCGCGCTTTGCGCAGCGCGGCGGTGTCCTCCGGGTGGAGGGAAGGCGCAGTCGTCACCTCTCTATTGTGACGGTGCCGCGGTCGGTCGGCCGAGCGGCTGGCCGCGATGTCGGTGGGCATGGGGCAATCCTGCCGCCTGCCACCGACATCGCGGTGCCGTCGGACTGAGGGGACGATGCCGCTCAGGCCACAGGTGCCGCTGCGCGACGTAGCGGCACGGTCGCGAAGTCGACCGGCACATCCAGCGAGATGTTCACGTAGTTCGTGAAGATGTTGAGGGCGACCTGTCCGATCGTCTCGACGATCTGCTCGTCGGTCCAGCCGTGCTCGCGCAGCACGTCGAGGTCGGCCGACGAGGTCTGGCCGCGCTCGTCGACGAGCTTCAGGGCGAAAGCCAGCAGAGCCGCGGTGCGCGGGTCGTCGGACTCGCCGCCCTGGGCGGCCGAGAGCTGCTCACTCGTCAGGCCGGCCTTGCGGCCGAGTGCGGTGTGCGCGGCCAGGCAGTACCCGCAGGAGTTGCGGTCGGCGACGGCAACGGCGATCAGCTCGCTGAGCTGCGGGCCGAGCGAGCCCTCGCCGAACGCGCCGAAGGCGCCCCACATGCTGGCCAGGGTGGAAGGCGAGTTGGCGACGGCGCGGAACATGGCGGGGACCGCTCCGAACGCACCGGCGATCTGGTCGAGGTGTTCTGCGGTGGCTCCGGTGGCGTCTTCGCGGGCGATGAGAGTGACGTTCGGCATGGGGTTCTCCTTGTCGTGGCCTTCGGAGCCGAGTGGCTCCGTGACTCCAGTCTTGGCGCCCAGTACTGGATGATGCGTCTCGAATCGTCTTGATTTCATGACTATTCGTCTACAGAATGGCTGCATGGGCGCCATCGACCGACTGACCCCGCTGTTCGAGCGGTTCCGCGTACGCACGCGTCTGTTCCACAGCGGCCCACTGTGCGGTGTCACCGACTTCTCGTCCGTCGGACAGGGCTTTCTGCACGTGCTGCGGCGGGGCGAGCTCGACATGACGGTGGTCCACGACGATGGCAGTGTGCACCGCACCCACATCACGCGACCGAGCCTGCTGTTCTTCCCCCGCCCGATCCGGCACTCCTTCTACAATGCTCCGACCGATGAATCGGACTTCGCCTGCGCCACACTCGACTTCGACGGCGGTGCGACGCATCCCGTCGTGCGCACGCTGCCGCCGGTGATCGTGATCGATCTCGATGACCTCGCCGAGCTGCGCCCCGCGTTGGAGCTGCTGTTCGTCGAAGTCGACAACGTGCGCTGCGGGCGCCCCGTCGTCGCCGATCGCCTGTTCGAAGTGGTGCTCATCCAGGTGCTGCGGTGGATGCTCGATCACACCGACGCCCTGCAGCTGCCGCCCGGGCTGCTGCCCGCGCTCGGTGACGAACGACTGGCCCCCACGCTCATCGCGCTGCACGCCGACCCCGGACGGGGATGGAACCTCGACCTGATGGCCCGCGAGGCGAACATGTCGCGCAGTGCCTTCGCGGCCCGGTTCAAAGAGATCGTCGGGCGCACCCCCGCCGACTACCTGACCGACTGGCGGCTCTCAGTGGCACAGGACAGACTGCTCTCGGGCGCCTCCATCACCGCGGTGTCGATCGACCTCGGGTACTCGAGTCCGTCCGCGTTCACCCGGGCGTTCACACAGCGCATCGGCACGGCGCCGCGCGCCTGGCTTACCGCCGCCGGGTGAGAGTCGCGACTCGGCGACGGGTGATCAGTTCAGTGCCGACGTCAAGCGGGCCAGCCCGTCGAGGAACGTCGATTTCGCCGGCTCGCGCCGCCACTCCTCGAGCGTGAGCTCACGGCCAGCCTCGCGGTACTTCGCTTCGATCTCGCGCATCTGCGCGACGAACGACTCGCCCCGCACCAGCAGCGACAGCTCGGCGTTGAGGCTGAACGAGCGGATGTCCATATTGCTCGATCCGATCACCGCGATGTCATCGTCGATCGAGAAGTGCTTGGCGTGCAGGATGTATGGCGCCGGGTACAAGAAGATGCGCACCCCGGCGCGCAGCAGGGTCTCGTAGTACGACCGCTGCGCGTGGTAGACCAGCCCCTGGTCGCCGAGCTCCGAGACGAACAGCTGCACGTCCAGACCGCGCTGGCATGCCGTGGTGATGGCGTAGATCATCGCCTCATCGGGCACGAAGTACGGGCTCGTGAGGATCACGCGCTCGGTCGCGCCATGGATCAGTGACAGGAACAGGCGTAGGTTGTTCTCGGTGTCGAACGTGGGACCGCTCGGCACGAGCTGGCAGCGCAGGTCGCCTGCCCGCGCGATGTCGGATGCCGGTACATGCTCGCCGTCGAGATTCTCGCCGGTCTCGATCTTCCAGTCGGCGTGGAAGACAGCATCCACCTGGGCGACGGCAGGGCCATCGACGCGCGCGATCAACTCATGCCACTTCAGGCCGCGCTTGATGTTCTTGGGCGCGTTGTAGTCGCGCGAGATGAGGTTCTGCGAGCCCACGAAAGCGACGATTCCGTCGATCACGACGAGCTTGCGGTGGTTGCGCAGATCCGGGCGCTGGTACTCGCCCTTCAGCGGCCGCACCGGCAGCATCCACGACCAGGCCACGCCGATCTGATCGAGCTCGGCGAAGGTCTCGGCCGCGCCGGGGATCTTGCGCGAGGCGATGTGATCGGCGAGCAACCGCACGGTCACGCCGCGCTTCACGGCGTTCTCCATCGCGGTGAAGAACGGGCGCGTGGTGTCATCCCACGCCGTGATGTAGAACGCCACATGCACGTAGCGCTCGGCCCGATCGATCGCCGCGGCCATCGCATCGATCGACCCCTGGTAGTCGTCGATGAGCGCGAGCGATGACCCATCGACTTCGGCGATGCCGGTGAGCCCGTGGTTCTGTTCGACGACGCGCTGGAACCAGCGGGGATCGTCGGGGTGGATGCCCGCATCCGTCTCGCCGAGCACGGCGGTCAGGCGGCCGCGCTCGCCGCGGCGCTTCTTCGGCAACCGGAAGTTGCCGATCAGCAGGTACAACGCGATACCGACGTAGGGCACGAGGAAGATCAGCAACAGCCAGGCCATCGCGGCGGTGGGCTTGCGTTCGCGCGGGATGTAGATCAGGGCGACGATGTTGATCGTGAACGCTGCGAGCAGCGAGACCAGCCAGATGAGGTTGGTCGACAGCAGCGCGCTCATGCGTTCGCGTCTGTTGCGTCGGGGAGCGGATGCACGAGCTCGAACCGCTCGCAGAGCACCGGCATATCGGGCTCCCAGCCCCGCGGGCTCTCGGAGTGATTGCGCCAGAAACGCTCGTGGATCTCGCGCCAGGCGGCCAGCGAGAGGTCGCCCTCACCCTCGGCGTGTGCGTGCTCGGCAGTGACCTCGCCGAATGGCACGACATCTACCCTCGTCGTGCGGATCACGGCCTGCGGTTCACCGGCGCTGTCGAGGATCACACTCAGATCGCCGGCTTCGGGCATCCGATCCCCGGCGGCCTCGTAGTCCCACACCGACGACGCTGTTCCGGTCTTGATGCCCGAGAGCACAAGGTCGAGCAGCGAGTCGGCATGCTCGGGGGTCGCGCCGAACGCCCAGGCCTCGGGGACGGCGGCGGGCAGGTTCGGGACCTCGGCGCGCACCCGGCGCCAGTAGGTGTCGAGCAGCTCGATGGTCATGGGGCTCCTTGCGGATCAGTGGACGAAAGCCTTCAAAGCGATGAAGACGATGCCGAACGATGCGGTCATCAGCGCGCCGAGCAGGCGCATCAGCATCCCGTTGCCGCGGCGCAGGAACGCCACGTACCCCAGGAACGCGAGGATCACGGTGCCCGACCACAAGGCCACCTCGTTGGCAGCGTCGTCGGGGATCACCCGTGTGGTGCCGAGAAGCAGGATCAGTGCGGGGACGGATGCTGACGTGAGCATTCCGAACGAGTGAGCCAGCGAGCGGGTCAGCGCCGCGCGCACACCGACGTGGCCGTTCTCGGTCTCCTCGCCCATGCGGGCGACGGTTCCGGCATAAACATGCGCGGCCCAGAACACCAGCACCGTGACCCCGACCGTGATCAGCACCACACCCGAGGTCTCGCCGTGCGCCGATGAGACGGCGATCAGGCCGCTGACCAGGATCGTGCCGTACACGGCGGCCTCGGTGCCGAACCCCGGCTGCAGCGCCCGATGCGCCTTGAGGAACGGATGATCGTGTCGTGATCCTGGCATGGATCAGAGCCTATTCGGTGGTTGGAGGGGCTGACGGGAATCGAACCCGCGCTGTCTGCTTGGGAAGCAGAAGTTCTACCATTGAACTACAGCCCCGTACGCCGTTCGGCGCTTGGCAAGCATAACAAACCCGCGCGGAGCGCGATGAGCGCGGGGATGTTGGCATCCGTCGCTCGGAGATCTGCACAACGTCGGAGCAGAACCGGGCACGGCTCTCCGAGATTCTGCAGATCTCCGAAGTTGCGCTGCGCCAGCACCGCCCCGGCACCCGCGCCCGCACCCCACAGCCCCCACGGGCAGCATCCGACGTGCGGAGTACGCCGCACGGACCGATGTCATCCTGTGGGACGACGCGGCGCCGGCGCCCCGCCGAATAGCGTCGAAGGCATGATCACAGCAGAAGGTCTCAGCAAGCGCTACGGTGACAAGCTCGCCGTCGACAACGTGTCGTTCACGGTGCGACCGGGCAGTGTCACCGGCTTTCTCGGCCCCAACGGCGCCGGCAAGTCGACCACCATGCGCATGATCGTCGGGCTCGATCGGCCGACCTCGGGGCGCGTCACCATCGACGGCAAGGACTACGCCAAGCTGGGCGCGCCGCTCACCGAGGTGGGCGTGCTGCTCGACGCGAAGGCGGTGCACACCGGCCGCAGCGCCCGCAACCACCTCAAGGCGATGGCCGCCACCCATGGCATCCCCGCGTCGCGCGTCGACGAGGTGATCGAGATCACCGGCCTCGGTTCGGTGGCGGGAAAGCGCGCCGGCGGATTCTCGCTGGGTATGGGGCAGCGCCTCGGCATCGCCGCCGCACTGCTCGGCGACCCGCACACGCTGATCCTCGATGAGCCGGTCAACGGCCTCGACCCCGAAGGCGTGCGCTGGGTGCGTCAGTTCGTACGGCACGCAGCATCCGAGGGTCGCACTGTGCTGCTCTCCAGTCACCTCATGAGCGAGATGTCGCAGACCGCCGATCATGTGATCGTGCTCGGTCGCGGCAAGGTGCTCGCCGATGCCCCACTGCCTGAACTGGTGCGCGCGTGGACCACCGCCCGCGTGCTCGTGCGCAGCCCTCGGGCATCCGAACTCGCCGACGTGCTCGCCGCACCTGACGTCGAGATCGTCGCCGCCGATCGCTTCACGCTCGACGTCAGCGGCCTGCCGGCTTCGCGCATCGGCGACCTCGCCGCCGAGCGCGGCATCGCCATCCATGAACTCACCCCCACCAGCGGTTCGCTCGAAGACGCCTACCTCGCCCTCACCGGCGATTCGGTCGAGTACCGCACCCGTGCCGTCCCGCAGGATGGTGCCCAGCTCGAGGAGGCCCTCGCATGACCGCGATCCAGGCCGGTGCCGTGCGCACCCGCACCAGTGCGTACCGGGTGACCTTCGCGCACCAGGTGCGCAGCGAACTGCTCAAGCTGCTGACCGTGCGCGGCACCTGGTGGTCGGTCGCGATCGTCGCCGTGCTGAACGTGGGGCTCGCCTTCGCGATCACCTCGACGCTGTCGGCGCCGGCCGACGTGATGATGGCCGTCGTCGCCCCCGTGCAGTTCACCATGCTGCTGGCCGGGATCCTCGGCGTGATCTCGGTGACCGGCGAGTACTCGACCGGCATGATCCGCTCGACGCTCACCGCGAACCCGGTGCGCGGGTCGGTGCTCGCAGCGAAGGCCGCGGTGCTGGCGGCGTTCATGTTCGTGGTGGCGCTGGTGATCATGCTGATCACGGCGATCGCGATCACCCCGCTGGCCGTCGCCAACGACCTGGGCATCGCCTGGAACGAACCCGAGCAGTCGATCCTGCCGATCGTCTCGGCGGCGGGAACGATGGCGCTGTTCGCCATTCTCGGCGTCGGTCTCGGCTTCGTGCTGCGCTCGGGCGCGGGAGCGATCGCGGTGACCGTCGGCATCCTGTTCGTGCTGCCGATCATCGTGACTCTGCTGATGGGCTTCGCCTCTGACGTCACGTGGATCCAGACCCTCGGCGACTACCTGCCCTCGAACGCGGTGCAGAGCGCCGTGATGCCCTCGGAGGAATGGGGGCTGAGCCGCGGTGAGGCGTGGCTGACGCTCACCGGATGGTCAGCGGCTGCGCTGCTGGGCGGTTGGGCCGTGCTGCGCGGTCGAGACGCCTGACGCCTGCCTGACAGTGCAGAGCCCGTCGTGGTCGCCACGGCGGGCTCTGTGATCTCCCGGTGCGGGGCCTCTCGGCGCGTTACCCTGAAAGCGTGCTTCTCAGCGACCGCGACATCAAGGCAGAACTCGAATCGGGCCGCATCGGGCTCTCGCCGTTCGACGACGAGATGGTGCAGCCATCGAGTGTCGATGTGCGCCTCGACCGGTACTTCCGTCTCTTCGACAACCACAAGTACCCGTTCATCGATCCGTCGGTCGACCAGCCCGAGCTCACGCGCCTGATCGAGGTCGACCCCGGCGAGCCGTTCATCCTGCACCCGGGTGAGTTCGCGCTCGGCGCGACGTTCGAGCAGGTCACCCTCCCCAACGATGTGGCGGCCCGCCTGGAGGGCAAGTCGTCGCTCGGCCGCCTCGGGCTGATCACGCACTCGACCGCGGGATTCGTCGACCCCGGCTTCACCGGGCACGTCACGCTGGAACTCGCCAACGTCGCCACCCTGCCGATCAAACTCTGGCCGGGCATGAAGATCGGCCAGTTCTGCTTCTTCCGGCTCACCTCGCCGGCAGAGAACGCCTACGGCTCGGGGCCGTACGGCAATCGCTACCAGGGGCAGCGCGGCCCCACGGCATCCCGCGCATTCCAGAATTTCCACCGCACCGATGTGAGCACGACCGATGCGGGAGCGATCGGAGGCTGACATGTCAGACCCTGTCAACGGCGAGAACGAAGAGGCGACCCGGCCCGCGTCGCCCGAGACAGGGGCGGAGTCGCCCGAGCAGGCGGCGGCGGATGCCATCAGCGAGGCCGCTGCGCTCGCCGACGCACCGGCGCTGACCGAGGGCGACGTCTCTGACGTCGTGATCGCGGATGCTGAGATCCCGCCGCCCACGGTGCCGGCGCTCGACATTCCCGAGCCGGTGCTTCCGGCATCCGCTCTGCAGGAACCGGTGATCCCACCGGAACCGGGCGGCGCCGACGATGCGCCGACGACGCGGGCCTCACGCCGGGGGCTGCCGAGCGTGGACACGCTGCCCGAACCGGCTCCCATTCCGCGCGACCCGGCCGTGGTGCCGCCCGCCGCCGGTGCCGCCTCGGGCGGCTACCGCGGCCTGACGGTCGCGATCTTCGTGCTTCTCGTGGTGTTGCTCATCGCCGCGGTCGCGACGGTCGTCGTGCTGGCCACGACGGGGCCTGCGCTGTTCTCAGCAGAGGCGGTCACGGCCGTTGACAGAGCATTCGGCGGTTCGCCGGCGTAGCGACGCGCGCAGGCACAAGGGCACGCGCGCACAAGCGCATACGGCACTGCGGGGCCGGAAACTCGTCCTCCCGTAACCGAGAAGGCGTGTCTCCGACCCCGCAGCGGGTCTACTCAACGGATCAGCCGCAGGTGAACTTCGCGTCGGCCCAGTCGGCGTGGTCGTTGCCGTTGCCGTCGGGCGTGGTGTCGGCGATCAGCTCGACGAACTGGCCACCGCTCACATCGGCGGTGAGGGCGAACGTCTCGCTGGTGGCCGTCTGCAGCGGCGAGGTGACGACGGTCTCGCCGTCGACCTTCACCGAGAAGATCACCGTTCCTCGGGACGCCTGTGCGTCGTCGATGCCGACGTCGGCCGTGAAGGTGCTGCACTGCCCGCCGAGGAAGTACTTGATGGTGCTAGGGGCGTGCGCGCCCAGCCCCTTCTCGTACACGACGCCGTTCAGCGTCAGCGGCGTGCCGTCGCCCGCGCCCTGCGGCCCGTTCGACATATCGCGCTCGACGGGGCCCCAGCCATTGCTGGCCGTCACCCAGTCGTGGTCGCTGGCGAACACGGTGGTCGTGGGTGCCTTCGGCAGCGTCTTCACCTTCGTCACGTTGGTCACCTCGCGCTCGCCGACGGGATCGACGGTGGTGGTGTACGTGGCCGTGGCGCCGATGTCGTACGAGCCGTCGACGTCGGCCGGTGCGGTGATGCTCCAGCGGGTCACCAGCGTGCCCTTCGGATCGATCGAGCCAGCGGTCGCCGAGGTCACAGCTTTGGCCGTCCATCCCTCGGGCAGGGTCAGCGCGACCTCGACATTCTCGATCGCCGAGCCCTCGTCAGAGGTGAACGTGGTCGTGAACTCGGTTGACGTGCCCTGCTGGATCACGTCGGCACCCAATGCACCACTCAGCTGCGCGCACGCGGGGACCGCCTCGGATGCCCCGAGGCGCTCGACGGTGAAGTCATCGACGATCAGGTCAGCCGCGCCGCCGCCGATGCGGTTCAAGCCCACGAACGTGTCGCCGCAGGCGCTGGCATCCACGATCTGCTCGAACCGTGTGGTCTCGTGCACGGCACCGAACTCGGTGCTCGCGGTGATGCGCGGTCCGGTCGACGAGTCGTAGCCGGTGACCCAGGCGTACTGGCCGGCGTCGGTCGACTGGTAGTCGAACGAGACGCGGTAGCGCTGCCCGGGCTCGAACGGCACCGAGTAGTCAGACGTGCGGTAGACGAGCCCGCGGTTCTCCTGGTGGGCCATCAGCGAGTACTCGCCGTTCAGGATGTTATCGATCTTGCGACCGTTCCACCCCTTCTGCGTGTAGTCGTTGCGCTTGGCGATGTGAGTACGCGGGTCATTGGTGCCTCCGGCGCTGCCCTTGAAGAACGGCCCCCATCCGGCATCCGTGTCTTCGAAGTCCTCGCGGGCGATCACGTCGTCGCCCAGCGTCGGTGCCTTCGCCTCGATGATGCGCACGTCGTCGACGCGCACCGGCGCGTCGCCGTCGCCGGCGGCGATCGTCAGCGTCGTCTTGCCGTTGCCCTGAGCGGGCACGGTGAAGTGCACCTTCAGTCGTTGCAGGGTCGTGCCGTGCCACTCGTCGGATGCCAGATAGTTGACCGCCTTCGACGAGTCGATCGTGACGGTGGCATCCGACCCCTTCGGCACGTCGATGCCGAGCGTGACCTCGCGCGTCTTGTCCTTGTCGATGCCGACCCAGGCGCTGGCGGTGTACTCGCCGGCGGGCAGCTTGTCGAGACGCTGCGAGATCGACGACGCCCCCTCGCCGAACAGCGCCGCACGGCGGCCCTTGGCATCGCGATCGATGCTCACGGTGCCACGAGGGTTCCAGGCATCGAGGTCGGTGAGGTTGAAACCAGGGTCGGTGATGGTGGTGCCTTCACCGAAGGCCACCTTCTTCGGCAGAGCGCTGCCGGAGTCGCCCTTCTTTCCCCCGACGAGCACGTAGGGCTGGCCGGCCTCGGCATCGATGGTGACGGCACCGTCGACCACCGCGACGTCGGCGACCTTGGTGCGGCCGCCGTCGCCCAGCGCGAACAGCTGCAGCGAGCGGTTCTTCGCGAAGGTGTCGGTGAGGGTCCAGGTGGTCTCACCGCCGGCAGGGTTGTAGTGGTACATCTTGTCGACCTTCTGGCCGGGCTTCGACGACCACGGCAGCAGGTAGGTGTCGCCGCGCAGCACCTCATCGCCGTCGACGGTGATCGAGCGATCGGATGCCGTCGTGCCCGTGATCCGCACATCGCCGGCGAGGTCGATCGCATCGTCGGTCCAGCGCATGATCTCGTGGTGCTGCACGAACTTCGCCGGCACGTTGGCCGTCCAGACGTTCTCGAGGAAGGCGTTGAAGTCGTTCTGACCGGTCCACCCCTCGAACTCGATGATGTGAGCGGTGCCCAGACGGGGGTCGGGGTTCCAGGTGTCGGACTGCGTGTTGTTCACGAACCGCAGGATCTGCGAGTTGACGCCCTTGTTGGTCGAGCCGCCGTACTTCTCGTCGGTAGCCCAGTGCGACCAGGTGTTGTTCGCCGCGAGCTTGTCGGCCCACTCGGACGCCACGCGGAAGTCGTTGTCGATGAGGGATTCCTGGATCTTCTTCGCCAGCCACCCGTACTTGTAGTAGACGTCGACGTAGACCATGTCGAGGTTGTCGTGAGTGGCGTCGGCCAGTTCGCTGATGCGCTGGTCGAGCAGGCCCTCGTTGGTGTCGTAGCGCTGGTCGATGTAGTACGACTGGTCGAGCCAGTTCCAGCCCGGTGCCCGGGGGTCCATGATCTCGTCGCTGAACGAGTTCGCTTCTGGGTAGATCTCTGTCGCGTTGATGTGCACCCCGAATGAGGCGTTCCACTTCTCGCCGGCCTTCAGCGCCTTGTTGAGGTCGTCGAGGCCGCCGGCGCGCTCATTGAAGTTGTCGCCGTAGTCGGTGTTCGCCGAGTCATGGCCTTCGCTGGTGTACCCCTTCAGCAGTGCGACCTGACCGAGCCCGTCGGTGTTCTGCGCGATGCGCTTGACGTCGTCGAGCGTGCGCAGGAACGGGTGGGTGGCCTGTGAGGCGAAGTTGAACGGGATGTGCGTGATGACGTTGTTGGGCGTCTGATCGCCCTTGAACGGGGCGACGCGCAGGTCGCGCAGCGCGATGGCACCGTCTTGCCAGTCGACGGTGCCATCGCCGTTGGCATCGGGGGTGATGGCCACCTTGACCCAGGGCAGTTCCTCGGTCTCGGGGGCGCCCTTGGCTCGGTACAGCCACTGGCCGCTCGAGACGCCGACCTCGACGTCGTCGCCGTCCTTGACGATCTGGCGCCAGAAGTTGCCGGAGTCCTTGTGCGCGGGGCCCGACGAGTCGTCGTACATCGCGTTGGTCGTGAAGGCCGCAGCCAACTCGGACGTGTTAGCGATAACAGTATTTGTTGAGACCGGTTTGGCGTCGAGGGCGGTGTCGGCGGTGATGGGCAGGAACTTGTCGCCGGAGACCGCGCGGTCGACCGAGAGGTCGGCCGTGGCGATGTGCGCGCCCGGCTGCGCTGATGACACGGTGACGAGATCGTGCCCGGGGATGCGCAGTGTGGCGACCTTCTTGTCGGGGTCGATGATCTCGGTGAACGCGAGCGTGACGACGTTCTTCTTGACGCTGAGCCGCGCAGTGAACTCGACGCCGTCGAGCGCCGTCGGGGTGAGGGCGTACTCGGCGGTGGAGCCGTCGATCTTCTTGGAGCGCACTTCTACCGGCTGCGCCGTTCCGTTGATCTCGAGCTCGGCGAGGGCTGCGTTGTTGCCGTGCATGACGGCGCCGCTGGCGCGATCGGTGTACTGCACGACCTGGGGGAACGTGCCGGAGGCGTGCACCTCAAGGGTGCCGGTGCGGAGGGTGATGCCTTCTGGGGTGGCGTCGGCGCTGAACGCCGGAGCTGCTGCGAGCGGCGACAGGCCTGTGACGACTAGGGCTGCGCCCAGCCCCACTCCGGCCCATCTACGAGGGGTCTTCATTTCTGGCTCTCCTTCGAATCAGTTGCCGGCCTGGGGTACCGGCAGGTTCGAGGATGCCACGGCGTGTTAGCGGAAACAAGGGTTCGAGTGAAAGAATGTGACTGAGATTGCAGCGATGCGCGCAGAAAACTTCAGTCCTGTGCGGTCGTCAGGCGCGCCAAGCAACAACCACCGACGGTGCACGGTCGCGAACGGACCGCCGCACTCTTGACGTGCGGCGGTCCGCTCGCGCGTGGCTAGACGCTCTGCTGCGCCGTCACCTGCTCGACGCGAACGTTCACGATCTGACCGGTCAGGTCGCTGTCGAGAACCTGCAGGCTGACCGCTGCAACACTCCGCGGGTCGAGCAGGCTCCCTTCGGGCTCGTCGCCGAAAGCGTTCGTCCGCATCGGGGTGTGGGTGCGTTGAGGGTTGATGCAGTTGATCCGCACCCCGTCTGCGGCCCACTCCTCGGACAATGCCTGGGTCAGGTTGACCACAGCAGCCTTGCTGGCCGAGTAGATGCCGTAGTTCGCACGCCCGCGGGTGTGCGAGCTCGAGGTGAAGAGCAGCATCTGCCCACCAGTCTGAGCAAGATACTTGTGTGCGGCGCGAGAGACGATCACCGGCGCGAGGAAGTTCGTTTCGATGCTCGACTCGATGTGCTTGACCTTGGTGGCGGTCAGCGGTCCCATGCGAAGAACGCCTGCAGACAACACGACCGCGTCGATACGGCCCGACTCGGCGTGAGCCTGTTTGAGCGACTTCTTGATGTCAGCGCGATAGCGCACGTCGGTATGGGTGCTTGACCGGCTGAACTGATGAACGGTGGCGCCAGCTTGCTCGGCGAGTTCGACGATGCTCTCGCCGATGCCATAGCTCCCGCCGAACACGACGATCACCTTGCCGGTGAGGTCGGGCAGAGTGTCGTCTGCCGTCAGGCTCGCTGCCTGCAACTGGAAGAGCTTGTCGGCGATGTGCACGTCGATCGGCTCGGTGACCTTCATGTTCTCGGCTGTGCCGTCGACAACGAAGATCGGCGTATCCGGCAGATAGGTGAACACGACGCCGCAGTCATCCGTTGCGTGGAAAGTCTTGTCGTGGCTGGCCAGCTCGTACGCCTTGCGGATCGTTCCGAGTCGAAACGCCTGCGGGGTCTGCCCACGTCGGAGCGTCGAGCGATTGGGGATACCCGTGATGTGCGAGGCGGAATCGACCTGAATGATCGTGTCGGCGGAAGGAATCGCTGTGTCGACGGCGTCGTAGTCATCGAGAGCATCGACGCAGTCCTCGAGGATCCGATCGTTGACGAATGGCCGGACGGCGTCGTGGAAAAGCACCTTGGTGTCGGGATCATCGCCGAGTGCGTCGAGCGCCGCCATCGTCGAGTCGTTGCGGGTATCGCCACCCGGGATGATGCGAGTCAGCTTGGGGAAACGCTCCGGGTCCTTGAGCGATTCAAGCTGATCGATCGCGCCGGCGTTCATGACGATGATGATCTCGTCGATGGCGGGGCTGGCGTTCATGACATCGAGGGTGTGCTCGACGATGGCCTTGCCAGCAATCTTGATCAGTTGCTTCGGAATCCCCAGGCCCACACGGACGCCGACCCCTCCGGCGAGCAGTACTGCAACAGTGCGTGTTGACATGCGTAGACCCTACCCTGGCGATCGCGCCCACCGGCAAGGGGCGCAATCGAGATGCCCGAGCATCGCTCGGCTCAAGGACAGAGGGGCCAGAGAACTGACAGACGCGTTCGACTAGCATCATCCCGATAACGCGTGCTCGCGAGGAACTACGGCGTCGCGGCACCAAGGATGACCGGGGGTGAGCGGGGACGATGTTCCATCGCATTCTCAAGAGGTTGGCCACGACCAAGTACGGGAAGACCGGGCGGAAAGTGCTACTGGCCGTCCTGAGCGCGGTCGCCGGCCTGTACGCGAGGGCGTGGCGGTTCGGGTCTGCACCCGGCGTCGTGTCGGTGGTGGTTCCGTTCTACAACGTCGAGCGCTACCTCGACGAGTGCCTCACCTCTCTTCGGGGGCAGAGCTACCCCTGGTTGCAGATCATCGTTGTCGATGATGGCTCTGAGGATCGGTCCATCGAGGTTGCGCGCGCGCACCGCCGCCGCGACCTGAGGGTACGCATCGTGCGGCAACGCAACGCCGGACTGAGCGCGGCTCGCAACACAGGAGCGACGCTCGCCAACGGTGAGTACCTGATGTTCATCGACTCCGATGATGTGGTGATGCGCACGACGGTCGCGACCGCCGTGTCGAGCCTGCGGCAGTCTCGCGCCGATTTCGCGGTCTTCGGCTACCAGCGGATTCGAGGCGACAAAGTGATCGCCGCGGCGGAGTGGATTCGACGCGCACACAGCAGGCCGCAGCGCAACGCGACGATCGCTCAACGTCCTGACATTCAGGTCAACGCCGTTGCATGGTCGAAGGTGTACCGCCGTGAGTTCTACCGTCGTGCCAATCTGAGCTTTCCTGTGGGTGTGCTCTATGAGGATCAGCCGGTATCCAGCCTGGCGTACGCGGCGGCACAGAGCTTCGATATTCTGCCGAACGTCGGGATCAACTGGCGGATTCGTGAGGATACGTCGTCTATCTCTCAGCAGACGACTTCTCCGGCGAATCTCACCGCTCAGATCGATGCGGGTCTGGCGTCCGTAGACATCATGGAGCGCCACGGGTGGCATGAAGCCGCCGAGAACCGTGCCATACAGGTGCTCGATATCAACCTGATGTTCTACTCGTCGGCACTCCTCGTCGCCGACGAGGAGTTCTATGCGGCGTTCCACGACTCGTTGTCGCGACTCTGGGCGCGGACTGATGAGGAACACCGACGAAGGCTCCTCGATCCGCGGACCAGAATCATCTGCTCGCTTGTGCTGGGCTACGGCCGCAGTGACGTGCTGGAATTCCTGGCCTCCGGCCGCACCGACTTCAACTCCAACCCGATCGTGTGGGAGAACGGGCGTCCGGTTCTCGATATGCCGGTCCGGACCGACCCGCGCTACGACCTGGACGCGGAGGTGTTCGATGTGCACGTCGAACAGATGAACCTGATCGGCGGGGTGAAGTCCGTTCGATTCGAGCAGAACCGGCTTCACATCGAGGGATGGGCCTACCTCGCCGGCATCTCGCCGGAAGGCGATGACCCGGCGCCAAAGATCTGGCTCGCGCATGACTCCGGTGATCTCATCGAGTTCGACGTCGAGAGGGTCACTGACCCTGCAATCGACGAGTTCGCGGGCCATATGTTCGTCGACTACCGCGCAGGGGGGTTCCGTGCATCTCTCGACGTTTCGCGACTGCCCCGAACGGGGTCGGGGATCGTGCGGGCGCGGCTCACGTCGCATGGCATTACCAACGAGGATGCCCTCTACCGAAGGGGCCAGCCGGAGGGCGGACGGACGGCATGGACGAAGATCGGTGGTGGCCGATTCGCCTACGCTGCGGCCGCCGGCGGTCGCCCCCTCACGATCGAGACGGACGCGGGGCTCCGTCTCGCCCGACTGGAGGGTCTCAGGGCGCAGGCCCCGGGCGAGCTGAAGGAAGCGCGGCTGGAGGGCGACTCTCTGCTGGTGACCGTCGACGCCGCGGGCGCAGACACACTGGCACTCGTGGGCTCGCGGGCCACCGTGCATCCGGTCTCGGTGACACAGAAGGATGGCACCCTCACCGCACGGATTCCGTTGCACACCACGGTCTGGGGGCGGGAAGAAACAGCATTGCCCAGTGGCAAGTACGCGATTCGGGTCGTCCGTGACGGCCGGATCGTCAGTGCTGATCTCTGGCCTGGCGAGTCGTATGCGCGAGTGGCGCCGACCGACGTGCTCACGGGTGACCACAGGGTGCGTCTCAGGGTGCGGCAGTCCGGGATGCGGTCCATTCCCTCCGTCGAGTTAAGCGCACCGCTGGCATACGACGAACGCGGACGACGCCAGCAGGAGCGGTTGCGCAGCGAGAGTGCCGCTCTCCCCGCCGCCGATCCCGCATTCATTGTGCGGAGCCTCTATGGCGAGGTGGCCAACTGCAACCCGAAGGGGATCCACGAGGCCATCAGGAGGGAAGGGCTGGAGGTTCCGGTCTACTGGTCGGTGGTGGACCACTCGGTGCCCATCCCGGACGGCGGAGTGCGCGTCATTGAACGGTCTGCTCTGTGGCACGAGAAGTTGCGTACGTGCAAATACATGCTGGTCAACGTGCATCAGCTGCCTTGGTACCGAAAGACGGATCCAGGCCAGGTGATCATTGAGACCTTCCATGGTTACCCGTACAAGTTGATGGGCCACGACTGGTGGGCCTTCGCAGACTTCCCAGCCGGGCAGGTCGCCGCCTTCGACGCGCGGGCGAGGGATTGGGACTTCGTGGTGTCGCCGGCATCGTATTCGACGGCATTGTTGGACCGGGCCTTCGTGGAACCGGCGGGATCCGACGCGGAGTTCTTGGAGATCGGCTATCCGCGCAACGATGTTCTCGTGCGGGAAGAGGGGGCAGTCGTGCGTGACACGACTCGCGAGCTCCTGGGTATCGGTGAGGACGAGAAGGTGGTTCTCTACGCGCCGACGTTCCGCGACTACCTCTCCGCGGACGATATGACCGCGGAGTTCGCCGCGCTCCTGGACCTGGAGCAGCTGGTGGCCGAACTGCCCGGGGTGCGGATCCTGCTCCGTGGCCATCCGTTCAATGTGCGCTCGGACAAGAAGCTCGATGTCGGCGACAGCGTGATCGATGTGAGCGCGTACCCGGATATCAACGATCTGATTCTGGCTTCTGACGCGGCGATTCTCGATTACTCGTCGTTGCGATTCGACTACGCGCTTACCGACAAGCCGATGCTGTTCTTCGTGCCGGACCGTGACCTGTACCACCGACATCGGCCGGGGCTGCTGCCCTACGACGAGACCGCCCCGGGGCCGCAGCTCTCAGAAACGGGCGAGGTTATCGAGGCGATCCGAGACATCGAGACAGTAGGGGCCGAGTACGCTAAGGCGCGCGAGACGTTCCGAACCACGTACGCTGACCTCGACGATGGCTACGCCGGGCGTCGTCTGTTGGAACGACTTGGGCTGCTGACCTCGACGAAGTAAGGAACGCAAACAGTGACACGGATCCTGATTCGAGCTGGCAAGGAGCCGTGGGTTCCGGTGACACCAGAGACGTCACTCGCGGCGAACGTGATCGGTACAAACTCTGGAAACGCTGTGTTCAGCACCGGGGTGTTCAGCGCACTGGCGACGCCGGATGCGGAGCTGGAGGCAGACTTCTTTCGGGTCGAGCGCGGTCAGACACCGCAAGACATCGCCGCGAGGATCTCCGACGAGTATGACCACGTGGTGCTGCCCTTCGCGAATGCGTTCCGTGGAGCATTCCTTCCGTACCTCGATAGGTGGACCGACGTCATCGGTAGGCTCACGATCCCGGTTACGGTGGCAGGAATCGGAGGACAGTTCTCCAGCAACGATGGTGAGATCGACATCCCGCAGAACATCGGCGAGTCCGCGTCGGCGTTCATGCGCGCGGCGCTGGCAGCATCACCGAGCGTTGGTGTTCGCGGCGTTCGCACGCAGCAGATGCTCGACAAACTGGGCTTCGGTCCGGAACATGTCGAGGTCATCGGGTGTCCCTCGATGTACCGGGCTGATCGCCCCGTCGTCGTGAAGAAGAACACGGACGCGTTGGATGCGGACTCCCGCCTGGCGCTCTCGGTCACTCCCCGAATGGCGCGCCGAGGAGAGTCGACCAGCACGATGGCCACGTTGGTTGCGAGGGCGCAGCAGGAGTTCACGGACGTGACCTACGTTGCGCAGGATGGGCAGGATCTGGCCATGCTGATGTGGGGTGACGATCCGGGAGAGCCGAAGCACCCGGGGATGCCGATCGATCCCTCGCATTCCTTGGTGTCTGAGGACCGCATGCGCTTCTTCGTCGACCCGGAGCGTTGGTTCGATCACCTCAGTCCCTACGATTTCCTGCTCGGCAGTCGCATTCATGGCGCGATCGCTTCTTTGATTGCGGGCACGCCCGCCTATGTTCTGGCGTTTGACTCGCGCACCCGTGAACTGAGCGAGTATCACGCTATCCCGCACCGGATTCTTCGTGACACGGACCCGCACGTGCCTTTTGCGGATCTCTATGAAGAGTTCGACGAGGCGAAGTTCGCGGACACGCAGGCGCGCAACCAGGCGAACTACGTGCGGTTCCTCGAGTCGCACACCTTGCGGCATACCCTTGATGATCCGGCGTTGGCGGCGGGGTACCGTGAACGGCTTGCGGCGGCGTCGCTGCCACCGGGTGTCGGGGCAGAATTCGTGCTCAGCACTTCCATCGCGGTTCAAGAGCGACTGCGTTGGATGCGTCAATCCGTCGGCAATGCCCCTGCGCGGCAAGAGCTTGAGCCCTTGCTGCCGAGCTGGGCGAAGAACGGGGGCAAGGCCAAGCGGGGGGAGTCCGTCGGCCCGGTGAACCCCAAGGGCAGCTCAGCGCTACCGCTCTGGAAGGGTGTGGCAGCTCTTCCGCGTCGCGTCTATCGTGGCCTGCGCCGACGGGCGAGAGCGCTGTTCCGCTGAGACAGTAGGTAGGCCGTGAGCACTCGGGGCCTGCGGGAGGTGCGGTAATCAGCGCAACGACAGCACGAGTTGGGCCAGTCGGGTCGTCGCCCCGCCGGACTCGTCCACGTCGACGAATCCCGGCGCAAGCATCGGCGAGCCTGGCGCGGCCATCAGCCGTATGAGTTCTTCGACGGAGTGGGCCAGGGGGATGCCGAGATCGTCGGGGTAGGACAGATAGAAGTCCCGATCGTCGTGGAAGCGGGTCAGGTCTTCGGCCAACAGGTAGCACGGCACCCCGGCGACGGCTGCTTCGAACAGGGTCGACGAGTAGTCGGTGATGAAGACATCGGCGACGAGCAGCATGTCCTGAGTGGACATGTGCGGCGCGGTAATCAGCCGGGGGTCGGTCGGCACAGGCACGAGCGGGTGCAGTTTGGTGACCAGTGCATATCCGATGTCTGCGAACGCGCCCGTCAGTGCGACCGGATCCGACGCTTCGCCGTCTGTGCGGAACGTGGGGGCGTAGACCGCGATCGGCTTTCCTGCCAGCTGTGGGTACAACTGCAGGAAGCGGTCGCGCGCCAAGGTGCGCTCGCTCGGGTCGGTGAGTCGATCCACCCGAGGCAACGGTGCGACGACCACCCGGTCGATCGAGGTGCCGAAGGCGTCTGCGAAAGGCGCACGGCAGCGCTCAGCGCTGGCGACAATCAGGTCGTACCCTGCGTGCATCCGCATCGCTGCGGCCAGTTTCGGGTCGCGACCGCCGGGGCGGCCGAGCACGCTCAGCCCGAACTTCTTCAACGCGCCCAGCGCGTGCCATGTTTGCACCACGGACAGTCCTGGTGAGTGCGGCAATACCGAGGCAACGATGGAGTATCCGTCGATCACGAGCACGCGAGAGGTCTCGGCGTGGTAGATCTCGCGGACCAGGTGTAGCGCATAGCCGACCTTGCCGATCAGGCCAGGGGGAACCATTCGCGCGATGACCACAACCTCGACGTCGGGTGCTTCACTGCGGATCGCATCGTGCAGCATCCGATAGTCGAGCGAAGGCGTATTGCTCTGTCGCGACAGCAGGGTCACCTTGTTGCGGCGGGGCAGCAGCCGCATTGTGAGCCCGATCGCGGTGACGGCGACTCGGGCGGTGTACGCGGCAATGACGTCGGGCCGGAACATCACTAGAAGCTCTCGTCCCGGTCGAGGAGTTGTGCGGCGATGCGTGCGCTGGAGTGGCCATCGAGCGCACCGCAGAACTCATCGAGAAACGCGGTGAACCGCTGCTCGTCGACGGCGGCGCCGCGGACGGCGCCCGGTAGTTCTGAGGCATCCACCGCGACCGGTCCGAGCGCATAGTCGTTGAACGGACGATAGAACGAGCGCGCTCCTGTGTAGGCAGTGAGGTCCGGCACGAACATCACCACCGGACGTCGCAACAACGCGAACTCGAAGATCGACGACGAGTAGTCGGTAACGAGCACATCCGTCGCCATGAGCAGGTCGTTCATGTCCGGGATGGATGCTGCGTCGATGATCCCGGCGGGCAGACGTTCGGTGCGGACGAACGGATGCTGCCGCACCCCGATTCGCCACCCTGCGCCGAGCTCGGCCGCAAGCGATGCCCAGTCGACAGGCGGCGCGGCTGCGGCGCTGCGCTGACCATTGCCGCGGAACGTGGGCGCGTACACGACGAAGCGCTCGTCGTCGGTGATCCCCAGTTCGGCTCGTACACGAGCGCGCGTTGCGGCCACTGTTTGCTTGTCGAAGAAGACGTCCGATCGGGGCATGCCCCACGCGTGAACCCGTTCGACGGGAATGGCAAAGGCTTCGGCGTAGTCAGCGCGAATACTCTCCGAGCTGACGACCGCATCGGTGTAGTTGCGGTGAATCTCGCTGCCGGGTGTCGGGCCGCCAGGCAGGCCGGCACGGCTGTGTCCGACGCGTTTGAACGCGCCGGCGGCGTGCCATAACTGGACCAGTCGGGCACCGCGCCTGATCGGGAAGCGGTAGATCAGTGGGTAGTAGTCGTCCAGCACGATCACGCGGCTGGTGGCGATGAGGTACGGCAGTCGAAGCGCATCGCGTAGCGGGCGTCGCGCTGCCAAGTGAGTCTTGAAGATGCCGACAACCTCGACCCCAGGATGCTGTGCCATCAACTCATCGCGAAGGAAGGCGATGTTGCCGTCGAAGTCGGCGCGCGAGTCGGAGAGGAACAGAAAGCGATCCGACTGTATGGGCAGGATGGCTCGCCACAGCAGGTACGGGACTGCGTAGGGGAGAAATCGCAGCAGTCGCAGCACCCGGCTCTTGCGCAGCAACGTTCGCACGCTGTTCACCTGTCGTTCATGTTGGGAAGTCGGGTTGAGTATAGTCCGTGGGCCCAGAAGAACCTCGGCGCGGTCGGTGACGATCCCCGGGCCGTCGACGAGAGGGGGGCGGCGGCGCATCACTGCCGGGTTTCCCGGCAGGTGAGGGCCTTCCGTCAGGGGGTGTCGCGCTCGTTGCGACGGGGGCGCCAGAGGCGCTACCTGCACGTTGTCTGAGCGGGAGGCGAGTGACCCGGCGGGTAGAATATCCCCGGTGTCAACACTGAAACCGGAATGAGGGTGCATTGCCGAAATTGATGCGCGAGGGGAAGCGTCTCGCCGTGACGGCTCTGGCACAACCTCACCTACGTCATGGGATCGCACCGGAAGCCGCGCGAAGCTGGGTGCGCGAGACCTACGCCGACTGGCAGACGCCGTCAGCATCCCCGTTCTTCATCGGCAAGGCGCACCGGGCAGGATTCACCGCGCCGGTGTACCGGCTCGCAGCGCAGCGCGGCGTGGACGTCTTGTCCGTGATCTCGCAACGCGACTACTACGCGCTTCGTCCGCTCAACGCGAAGCGGCCATGGCTTCGCAGTCGTGTGGTCGGCGCGCGCAGGTTGCCAACCCTCGCAGGCGTGCTCGAGGAACCACTGGCGATCGTGCAGCGCAGAGGCGGACGCGTGTCCGTTGTGCCCGTCAGCGACGAGCATGACGCCAGCGACGCCGGCGTTACCTGGCTGGTGGAGCTCTTGCGTTCTCGAGGCAGCGCACGCCTCGTCACCCTTGCCTGGGGGAACGGTGCGGGTCGCATCCTCACGTGGGCAGACGACGCGCTGCACCTCGACGGTCGAGAGGTCTCTGTCGACGAGCTGCGCTCGCAACTCGACGAGCTCACGCGCATCGAACGCCTGCTGATCACGGGACACACGGCTGCGTCGCACGCCAACGGCGAGCCGGCCGACACCATCGTGCAGGCCTACTTCGGTGTGAACGACGATGGCGAGGTGAGGTCGCTCGGCGACGACTCGGCTTCAGCAGACACGGTTCACGCAATTGACATCGTGCGCAAGGCGCTGAGCGCGCCGCAGCGGGAGTTCACGTTTCTTCAGGTCACCGCACAGGTCGGCCCGGATCAGCGCGTCACCGTTCTGGACATCGATCCCTCGCCGGAGTACCCGGCGCAGACGCTGTTCTCGGATGATGCCAATGCGTATCTGAAGCGCCTGTTCGAAGAGCGTGAGGTGCAGCGATCGATTCGGGCACGGCGTCACTCGGCCGTCGGGCGCGCAACGTGGAAGCTGAGCCGCGTGGGCGCACGCGTCAAGGCGTTCGACCTTCGTGCCGGCGGCTTCACGGGGCGGGCCGCCCGCACCTGGGTGGGCACGATGGAAGACGACTCCGGCGAAGAGACCCGGGCCACACGCGCACAGGTCAAGGCCGCGCATCGGTGGGGTTTCCCGGTCGCCGTCGTGCGAGACTTCGGCATTGCCGCCACGAACCGGTCGCAGTTCCTCTCATTGCGCGGTTACCTCTACGCGCATCCGTTCAATGGAAAGTACGAGAAGTGGGTGCGCGACCGCGTGTCCGCTCTGATGGTGTTCGCACCGTTCCGTGAGCACTTCGACACGGTCCACTACCAGGTGTTCCGCCGTGGTGAAGAAGCGCACATCGTCGCGATCTCTGCCGAGGGCAAGGACGCCGGCGTGTCGCTGGAGTCGTTGCGCACTGTGCTCGGAGACCGGGGACCCCTGATGCTCATGCCGACCGCATGGCAGTCCAGAACACGAGCTCTCGTGGCGCACGACGGGACCTCCTTCATCGTGGATGGCGTCGTGTGCTCGACGAGCGAGTTCCAGGAACTGCTGGCTGCGGTGACGATCGACCAATCCCACGTGCTGGTCGAGGTGGACCACCACGAACAGGAGCACGACGCGTCGCATCGCATCGACGTCGTGATGATGAACCCCGACGGCGCCAATCCGCATGTCGCCGAGGCTCGCCTTCTGCTCGGCGGTGACGAAGCCGCCGCGGCAGACGATGCGCCGCAACTGGAAAGCCGCGTAGACCTCACCAGCGGCGCGTACGACGGTGCACGTGCCATCATCGATGGCCGCATCGAGAACTTCAGCGTGGATCCGCAGACAGGCGAGCGGATTCGTGGCGTCGTGCCGCGCTGGTCCGAGGTCGTCGACCTGCTCGGGCGCATGGTCGCCTTCGCGCCGCAGTTGCGCTTCATCGAGTTCAGCCTCGTGATCGAGGGCGAATCGGTGCGGGTCGTGCGGGTCTCCGCCTCACCGACCTACAGTCGGCTCTTCCCGTTCCACGCCGACACGGTCGCGTTCGTCCGCGAACTGATCCGTGAGAAGCGTTCGGGCGCATACCGGCTCGGGGCCCGCATCGAGCGGGGCCTGCACAACGCGAAGCTCAAGATCCGTCGAGAGTACGGCAAGACCTTCTTCCCGAAGGGGTTGGTGCCCTACCAGGCGGTGCGCTGGCCCGGCGATATCCGACGCGATCTGATGCAGCGCAACGGCATCCCGCTGTCGACCAAGATGTGGGCCTACCGGCACGGGTTCCTCTCGTATCGCGTACCGCAGTACGGAATCACCCCCGCGAACCGGCAGCAGTTCATCTCGGACTTCGAGTACCGCTGGCTGAGACACATCAACGAGCGCTACAAGTACTGGCTGGAAGACAAGATCAGCATCAAGTACGTCGCGGCCGACTTCAACGAGTTCCTGCCCGCCTACTACTTCTATACGCACCGCAGTCGCGGGCAGAACCACGTCGTGCCGATGATGGACTGCCCCGAGGGATACGGCGCGGACTACGCCGACGTGCTGCGCCTGGTGCAGGAGAAGGGCGTGTTGGCGCTCAAGCCTGACGAGGGCTCGCATGGTGAGGGGTTCTACCGGCTCGACTGGGCCGACGGACAGTACTCCTTGAACGGCGAGGTCGTCACGGAACAGGCCGTCGTCGATCTGCTCGCCAACCCCCAGAACCGGTACCTGGTGACGGAGTTCATCACCATGCACCCGGATATCGCCGAGATCTACCCGACTTCGGTCAACACCATCCGGATGATTGTCTTCAAGAAGGACGGCGTCACACCCGAGCTGGGCAACGCATACCTGCGGATCGGTTCGGTCGCCTCGGGATACGTCGACAACACCGCTGCGGGGGGAATGCTCGCCGAGATCGAGGTCGAGAGCGGACGATTCGGCAACGCGCAGACGCTGAACAACGGGCGAGTCGTGCCGTGTCCGCGGCATCCCGACACCGACGTGCTCATTGAGGGCCAGGTGCCGAATTGGGACTTCGTCAAGGAGCAGGTGCTGAAGATGGCGGCGAGTTTCTCGCAGCTCGAGTACCTGGGCTTCGACGTTGCGATCACTCCCGACGGGTTCAAGATTCCTGAGATCAACAGGTTCCCGGACTATCCGAGAATCGACCGACTCACCCCCTCGACGATCGATTACCTGCTGCTGAAGCTCGCTCAGAAGAAGCGCTACTACGGCTACGATCGCACGCCGCCGCGCACGCTGGTGAAGCTGCCTCGAAGGGACGAGGCATGAAGGGCATCCGCATCGGTTTGCTCCGCACCTTCCTGACCATCGTCTACGCCGCAATCAAACTGGTCACGCGCGTCGACGAGCGGAAGGTCGTCTTTCTCGGACGGCGGATGAATCGTCTGCCGCTCGATTTTCGGCTCATCATCGAGGAACTGCAGCACCGGAATCCCGAAGTGCGAGTCGTGGTCTACTCGAAGCTCGTCCGCGGTGAAGACATGCGCGAGACGCTGTCATTCGTGCCGACCCTGCTGAAGAGCCTGTACCACCTGGCGACGGCGAAGGTGTGCGTGCTGGACTCGTACTGGCCGGCTGTGTCGATGCTCACGCACCGCCGATCCTTGGTGATCTACCAGATCTGGCATTCGATCGGAAAGATCAAGCAGTCCGGCAAGCAGGCGCTGGGACGCACCCAGGGGCGCGCCGAGCATGTGGCGAACGGAATGCGGATGCACGAGGGCTACGACTACGTCGTCGCCGGCGCCAAGGTCTGGAATCCCCAGTACCGTGCCGCGTTCGGCGTCGAGGACGACCGGCTCCTCAATATCGGTCTCCCGCGCGCGGACTACCTGATCCGCGAGAAGGACGTCATCGCCGAGCGCATCACCAACCGATACCCCGAGCTGAAGCAGAAGCCTGTCTTGCTCTATGTGCCGACGTTCCGGCGGGGCGAGAACGCAACGGGCGCATTGAAGCTGGCGACCGCGGTCGACCTCGAGAAGTTCACACTGGTCGTCAAGAAGCACGAGAGCGACACGCTCGTCTTGCCTCCGCAGCACCACCTGACGTGCCCAGAGTTCACCGGCACCGAGCTGTTGACGGTCGCCGACTACGTCATCACCGACTACTCGTCGATCGCGCTGGAAGCCGCGCTCATCGACGTGAAGACCTTCTACTTCTTGTACGACTACGAACACTATTTGGAGAGCAACGGGGTCAACATCGATCTCGACAACGAGGTCCCGGGCTGCGTATTCCGCGACGCGGACAGCCTGGTGGGCGCGATCGAGTCGGAGTACCCGCTCGCGTCGCTGCGCCGGTACCAGGAGAAGTTCCTGTTCCCGGACCCCGGGCATTCGACCAAGGACCTGGTTGACCACATCTTCACGGCCGGAGGACTATGCACCCGCTGATCAAGCGCGCGGTAAAGCGCGGAAAGCTCGCGTATCTCTGGGTGACGCGCATTCTTCTCGCTCCCAACCGCTTTGGCGTGCCGTGGCACGTGCGGCTTCGGTATGCGGTCTCGGGTGGCTTCATCGCTGACCAGGTCGCGTTGTACGGGCTCACCCCGCGCACGAAGGGCGCCTACCTGTCGGAGTTCGACTGGTATCGGTCGCGGTGGATCAACGAGCCGTTCGATTCGATGCTCAACAACAAGATCGTCTGCAATGAGGTGCTGCAGCACCACATCCGCGTTCCCCAGATCTTCTTCATCAAGAACAAGGGGCGGCTCGTCTCGCACGGATCGTCCTCCGGACCGAGCGCGACGATCGACGAAGTCATCGACACACTGGACCAGACCGGGGCGATGTTCTTGAAGCCGCTGGCGGCCGGCAAGGGTAAGGGCGTGCGTCGTCTGGACTCGGCCGACGGTGTCTATCGGATCGACAACGCGACGGCATCCCGTGAGCAGGTCGTGCGCCTGATTCAGACCGAGGATGGCTGGTTCCTGTCCGGTGCGGTCGAGCAGCATCCGCAGCTTGCGGCGATCCACGAGCACACCACGAACACCATCCGGCTGATCACCATGCGCATGCCGGACGGCACGGCGAAGATCTTCTTCGCCGTGCTTCGGATGGGCACCGCAGAGACGGTGCCGGTGGACAACGGCAGCCGTGGTGGTCTCGTATCGCGCATCGACCTCGACAGCGGTGAGCTGAGCGAGGCCCGCACGCTCTGGTCGCGCGACGTGTTCACCGAGCACCCCGACACGAAGGCCCAGATCCTCGGCGCACGAGTGCCGCTGTGGGATGACGTGAAGGCAGCCGTGCTGAGCGCGGTCGACGCGGTTCCTTACGTGCAGTTCATCGCCTGGGACATCCTGGTCACCCCCGATGGCCCCTGCGTCATCGAGGCCAACACCTCTTCAGGGGTGAACATCATTCAGATCTGGGGTCCGCAGCGTCAGGGCGAGCTCGGCGATTTCTATCGCGCGCACGGCGTGAAGTGCTGATGCGGTACGTCATCATGGCCAACGGCCACGGCACCCGCTGGGGAGGGCACAACGGCATCCCCAAGCACCTCATCGAGTTCGATGGTGAGACGCTGCTGCGTCGCATCGTGCGGCAGGTGGCCGAAGCCGACCCGGGCGCGGACATCGTGATCTCGGCCAGCAACCCTGCATATGACACAGAGGGAGCGCGACGTCACGTTCCAGAGGTGAACGAGATCGAGCTCGATCGATTCGTCCCTGAATTGATCGTTGACGAGGTCACTTTCCTGTATGGGGACACACTGTACAGCACATCGGCGATCGCAGCGATCGTCGCGGAACCAACCACGGCGATTGACTTCTTCGGTGATGAACGCGCCATTGTGGCGGTCAAATCGGTTGACCGGGATCTATTGTTGCGCCATCTCGACAGGGTTCGTCGGCTGTTTATCGCCAACGAGATCGATGCCTGCAAGGGATGGCAGGTCTACCAGTCCTACGAAGGACTGTCATTCGACGACGTGGTCTTGGGGCCACGCTTCCGGATCCTGGATGACGCCACCGTCGGGTTCAACACGCCGGAAGAGCATACAAGTTTCACCGATTGGCTTCGACAGGAGAGACAACATGACTATCAGCCGTGAGGATGCGGACGACCTCGGGGCGGCAGCCGCATACGTGCGACTGCACAGAGGGCTGTCGTTCAGTGATTCGCTGCTTCAAGTGAAGGCTGCGCGCGACGACCATGGCATCACGCCGCGTACGTATGTTCAAGACCGCCTGTACCTGGTCTCGAGCGACGCACTCGGCGAGCTGACGCGGAAGGATCGATACGTTGCTCTTGTCGCTGAGCAGATGGGATCCACCTACGGTCGCGCATACTCGACGATGCACGAGATTCGCCACCGATACGGCATCGGCTTCCGGGAGTTCGCGCAGAACAAGCTGTATCGGCATGGCGACGGCGAAGCGCTCATGGCGGCGGTACGCCATCTCATCGAACGTGAAGGTAAACACATCCAGCAGGTGTGCCATGAGACTGGATGGACGTTCGAAGATGCAGAACGACGGATGCGCGAGGTCAAGCGACGGTGGCCCACGCTGGACTATCGCAAGTATGTCGGTTACCGTCTCGCAGCGCAGACTGAGGAAGAAATCACGAGCCTGATCCAGCGGTGGACGGACACAGCGAAGGCCAACCGTGAGAAGGTCGCAGAGATCACGGGCTGGTCGGTGCGTCGAGTCCAGAAGCACATGACTCGCTATCAGATTCTGTATGACATCATCCCGGCGTACTACATGTGTTATCGAGGGTGGGAACTGTCCGACGAGCAGATGGACGGCTACGCTCGCCAGAAGCTGAGCGAGATACTTGCGAGCAGGTTGAACAAGCGTTCGGACACTGAGCTCATGGGTCGCAAGGACAAGTTTGATGCGATCTACTCCGAGTTTGTGAAGCGCAAGTTCTGGGTTAACTCAGACTCATCCTTCGAATCGTTCCTCGACTTCGCAGATGGACTCGATTCGGCTTTCTGTAAACCGCTGAAGTCAGGTGGCGGTCTGGGGACATTCACCCTTGATCTCACGGTTGATCAGGCGTCGCTTCGAGAACTCTACGACGATCTCATGAAGCAGCCGTTGATCCTCGTCGAGGAGAAGGTCGTCCAGCACCCGGAGCTGAACGAGTTCTATCCCAACTCCGTAAACACGGTACGTGTCGTTACGTTGCAGGATGAATCGGGAACGCACGTAATTTCGACCGGAGCGCGATTCGGTAGTAGCGGTATCACTGACAATTTCAGTGGAACGGGGATGGTGAGCGATGTTGACATCGCGTCCGGGCGGATAATCACGCCGGCGGTCGACAAGAAGGGTGTCGCATACGATGCGCATCCCTACTCGGGCAAGCAGTTCGTTGGTTTTCAGATCCCCCATTGGGATCAAGTGATCGACACTGCGAAGCGCGCAATGCATGTTCTTCCTGGCGTCAACTATGTCGGTTGGGATGTTGCCATTGGGCCAGATGGGGTCAGTCTCATCGAAGGAAACTCCATGCCCGATCTTGTGCTCGTGCAGGCGCCGTACGCGCCGATGAAGGTCGGGAAGCGCTACTTGTTCGATCCGTTCTTGGAACGTACGGCTAAAGACAGCGCGAGGCCTGCCGTCGACATTTCCTCCGTTGCTCCGAAACTGAAACGTGATTCGGCTGCGGGCAGCGCTGCTGAAAAGGCGCGCGATGTCGCTACTCTGTTCAGACGCAAGGGTGAAGTGGTCGCGCGGCGACTGCGCAATGCGGTCGCGCCGGGCACAGATGCGGGATCGCACCGCGAGACTGTTCAGGATGGACTTCGGTTCCGGCTGAGCGGTGGAGTCGCCGGAGTGGTCGGGCATGAAGGCGCGCGGGGCGAGGTTGCAATCCCTGAGAGCGTCGAGGGGCACCCGGTTGTCGCGGTCCGGGCGCATGCCTTCGAAGGTTGTGTGGACATCACCGGAGTTGTGCTGCCTGAGAGCATCACGACGATCAACAGCTATGCCTTCGCGGGTTGCACTGGGTTGACAAGTATCGAGATTCCTGAAGGCGTCGAGGTGCTTAATCGAAGCGCATTCGAGGGCGCATCGGCCTTGGTTGAGGTCGGTCTGCCATATGGATTGCGGAGAATCGGACGGCAGAGCTTCAAGGGCTGCAAGTCTCTTGCAACGCTGTACTTCTATTCGCAGCGTGGCATCAGTGATGTCATGGTGACAGATCGCACGTTGCGCGAGAACACCTTGCCTACGAAGATCGACTACATCGGCCTCTCTGCCTTCGAGGACTGTGTAGCGCTCACGGAGGTTTACATCCCGCACCTTGTGACGAGCATCCCTGCGCGTGCGTTCAAGGGTTGCTCAGGGCTTAGTGCGGTACACCTGCACAACCGACTGCAGGTCATCGGGCCAGAGGCCTTCCGTGGATGCTCGGCGCTAACGTCCCTGCGGCTACCCGCACGTTGCAAAGAGATCGGTCCGGGTGCGTTCGAATCCTCGGTGGAGCTCGTCGCTGGCAAGCGGTCGTTTGCGGCCGAGTATGCCAAAGAGAACTCCTTGACGTGGCGCGAGCCCTCGACGGATGGACGCGCTCTAGACAGCCGGATGCTCCCCGGCAAGCCGCATCACCGTTTCTACACGGATAGTGAACTGGTGGGCGTCGTAGAGCGGAACGAGATCCGGCATCCCTCCTACACAACGGGCATCTCAGGTGTTGAAATCGAGTGCGGAGAAGTTCCGCACTCGCGATTTGTGCTTGACGGCGATGTCTATCGAGGCTCTGCTGCGCACCAAGGGCGCGCCCGAATCATGGTGGTCGGGGATCTCATGGCCCGCTACCGTCAGCAGAAGGCCGCCGAGAGCTGGGGTGACGGCGGTTATGATGCGAGTTTCGTGGAGGTGAGGGACGTCCTTGCCGACGCCGACTTCGTCGTAGGAAATCTTGAGAGCACGATCAGCCCTACGGCGCCGTACACGAGTGAGCGGGAGCATGTGAATGCACGGCCACACCTGAACGCCCCCGCCGCGTTCCTTGGCGCGGTTCGGCGCGCTGGCTTCGACGCTGTCACGCACGCGCAGAATCACGCCTACGACTCAGGCGTGCGGGGCGTGCTCGAGACGCTCGACGCCGCGAACCGGTGTCAGCTCATGCACACTGGCATGTTCGCGTCTGTCGACGATCGCCGGCCGCTCGTTGTCGATATCGGTGGTATCCGGGTTGGCATGATCGCCTACCTGGACAGCGCTCGACAAATGATGAAGAAGGCAAACTTCACCAAGACGGGGCTGGATGCCATGTTCCCGTACTTCGACGAGGGGGAGATCGCCTCCGACATCGCTCAGGCTCGTGAGGCTGGGGCTGAGTACATCATCGCGTTCTGTCACTGGGGTCGCGAGTACACGTCCGAGATCACCGAACGTCAGCGCGAGTTTGCGCGTCGTGTTGCGGATGCTGGGGCCGACTACATTATCGGAGCTCACTCGCACTGCATCCAGCCCTACGAGGTTCTGACTGCGGCGGACGGCCGAGAGGTGCCCTGTCTTTGGTCGGCCGGGAACTTCGTCTCGGACATCAATCTCAAGCCGCCAATCACCCGTGACACTCTCATCATGGATCTGACCCTCGTGCGTTCCGATGAGGGCGCTGTTGTCCTGGCGGCGCATGGGTACCACCCTTGTCGGATCGTGCATCGTCGTCACTCCGACGGGGAAGCATATGTCGTCGTTCCTGCCGTCAGTGACTCGGGTGCCGAATCTCGCGAGAGCGAGTCGCTCTCAGAGGCGCGTGCTCGAATTCGTGGTGTAGTCGGCTCGGGGATTCCGCCGGTTCGATAGGCGCAGCTGCGCTAATCGCTCCGTGTGCTTGGGAACATCCCGTCGATGATCGCTGAGGCGACATCGCGGGGTTCTCCTTCCCAAGGGAAGTGGTGCATCGAGACCATCGGGTCCGTGTTGATCTCGAGTACGCGGGGCGGGTCATCTCCGGGGTTGCGTGGCAGAAGGAGGTCCATGCCGAACGACCGCGCCCCCGGAATAGCCCGAGCGGTGGCTTCCGCGATCGCGACCTCATCGGGGGACAGGTCGTCGGTGGCATCAATCGCGTCTCCGCCTTGGTGGAGGTTCGACGCTCTACGCAAGTAGATTCGCTCACCTGCCGCGGGGATCGACCCCCGCGAAAGGTCGTTCTCGGCGAGCAAGTCATGGGCAACATCATCGAGTTGCAGCTGGATGTGGATCCGCCCGCGATCTCGATTTTTCTCTGATACGAGTTCCGCAACGGTCGAGACGCCGTCACCGAGCACACTTGCTGGGCGACGGCGGGTGACGCCTACCAGTTTTCCATTGACGACGAAACAGCGGTGCTCGACACCTGAGTAGTACTTCTCGACGAGGACGCGGCCGTTTCTGGCCTTCGCGACGTCATCGTATGCCTGCAGAAACTGTTCACGGGTGTTGATCCCCACATGGACGTTCTTGCCCATGATCCCGTTCGCCGGCTTTACGACGAGGGGCCCGAGTGGTTCTGCCCAGAGCCATGCGCGCCCAGCCTCTCGCTCCCCGAAGACCTGGTTCTCCGTACTGGGTACTCCGTATGCAGCCAAAATCCGACTGCTGACGTCTTTGTGTTGCGCTACACGCTGACTGAGAATCGTATTCCAGTTCGTGTAGCCATTTCGCCACGCGAACTTCGTGCCCTTTGCAGAGGTTAGGTAGTAGAAGCCCTTCTCCTCGTTCTTCGTGATTCCAAGTCCTCGTCTGTCGGCCTCCTGGAGCAAGACGATGTTCGTCCAACCCTTGACGGTGATGCCGTACTTGGCAGCGAGTTCCTTCGGCGGCAGAAGTAGTGTCATGGTCGCTCCTGGTAGAAATCTCTTGCTGTATACAGCAGTAAGCGGTGAGCTGTCACCGTGTCTGAGCATAGGGCCTCAGCGGTCGCGCGCCGCCGTGTGCTGTCCGCTACACCCTGTCGGGTGTGGGCGAGCCTGCAAACAGCCCCGTCGGGGTTCGGGGCAGATGTGGCCGCTCCGTCCGTTCTGCGCAGCCCAGCCCGCCCACCGCGAACGCCAGCACCGCATCGAGCACCATGTCCGCGCTCAGTACCCGGTTGTGGCCCAGGCCGTTGGTCAGCAGCAGGTGTGATCGGCCGGGGTGCGCCGCATGCAGTGCCCGGGAGTGACGGGCATCGAGCGCGCGGTCCTGTCGGTCATGGACAAGCAGCAGCTCGGTCCCGGCAGGCAAGGGGTGCGTGAGCGTGTCGAAGCGGGCATCCGATTCCTCGCGACGCAACCCGAGGCGGCGGTAGAACCCCGCCTCGAACGCGGGTCGCGCGTACGCGGGCATCCGCAGCGCGCCCAGGAACTGATCGTGGAACGCGGGCACGGCCCCCGCCCCGGCGATCGATGCGACGCGGCGCGCGGGCACGCCGTCGCGGACGGCGGCCAGCGCTGCGAACGCGCCGAACGAGTGGCCGACGATCAGGTCGAACGGGCCCTCGGCGTCTGAGAGTGCGTGGGCGGCATCCACCCAGTCGCGCACATCGGTGCGCCGGCCCGGCGAGTCGCCGTGCGCCGGCGCATCGAACGCGACGACCCGGTATCCCTCGCCGAGCAGGTCGCGCACCAGGGGCGCGAACTGCGAGGCCCGCCCGTTCCAGCCGTGCATCAGCAGCACCGCCGACGGTCCGGCGCCCCACTGGTAGGTCTCCATCTCGGTGCCGCCGACGCGCACGCGTGCGCGGCGCGCGGCATGGTCGGTGAGCCAGTCCTCGTCGCGCAGGCGCATGCGGGTGGTCGAGAAGAACGCGTTCAGCGCGAGGTGCGCGCCGAGTGCGGGGGCGACGCGGGCGGTGGTGCGGATGCTGGCGGCGGTGACGGTCATCAGTGCATTCACGATCGACTCCTATCAACACGAACGATCGTACGTAGACTACATGAACGATCGTTCGTAGAATAGGGGGATGCAAGAACTGGTCGTCGACGGGCGCCGCGCGCGAGGCGATGCCTCGCGCCGCGCAGTACTGACCTTCGCCACCGACCTCGCCTCGGTGGGCGGTCTCGACGGCCTCAGCATCGGACAGCTCGCCACCGCCTCGGGGCACAGCAAGAGCAGTATCGCCGGGCTCTTCCAGAACAAGGAGGGTCTGCAGCTCGCGACGGTCGCCGCCGGACGTGAGGTCTTCATCCGCGTCGTCGTCGAACCCGCCCGCGAGCACGAACGCGGTCTCGCCCGACTCGTCGCGCTGATGCATCACCTCATCGAGTACTCGCGCACCCGCGTGTTCACCGGTGGCTGCTTCTTTGCCGCCATCACCGCCGACGTTGATTCCAAGCCCGGCCCGGTGCGCGACGCCGTGCGTCAGGCCATGGCCCTCTGGTACGACTACATCGCCGTTCAGGTGCGTTACGCGGTGGATTCCGGCGAGCTCCGGCTCGACGCCGACGGCATCGAACAGGTGGCGTTCACCCTGCCGGCGCTCTACGAGCAGGCCAATGCGCGCTCACTGCTCTACAACAGCGACGAGCCCTATCGCCTGGCGGCCCGCGGCATGCGCGACCTGCTCACGGCATCCGGCGCCGACCCTGCCGCGCTGGCCCTGCTGCGGCGCTGAGGCCTGAGTCTCAGGCGCGACGCTCGCGCACCGGCAGCAACAGAAGCAGGCCGACCAGCAGCACCAGGACGATGCCGAGAATGCCGAAGGTCGTCGACTGCGTCGTCACGATCAGCAGCGTCCACGCGCCCGATGCCATCCAGCTCGCCGCGCGTCCGGTCGTGGCGTACAGGCCGAAGACCTCGCCCTCACGCCCGGCCGGGGTCAACCTCGCCAGGAACGAGCGGGCCGCGGACTGCGCCGGGCCGACGAACGCGCACAGGATCAGCCCGCCGATCCAGAACACCGTCGTTCCGGCATCCACCAGGAAGAACACCGCCAACCCCGAGATGATCATGGCGCTCAGAGACAGCAGAATGATGCGCTTGGGGCCGAAGCGGTCGTCGAAACGTCCGGCGATGATCGTCGAGACGCCGGCGATCAGGTTGGCGGCGATGCCGAAGATCACCAACTCGGTGAACCCGAAGCCGAACACGACCGCCGCGATCACCGCGCCGAAGGCGAACACGCCGCCCAGCCCGTCGCGGAAGACCGCGCTCGCCAGCAGGAACCAGAACGTCGGTCGCGTCTCGCTGTTGCGGTACAGGCTGACCACGTCTTGTGTGAGCAGCACGTACGACTTGAAGAACCCGGCCTTGCGCTCGGGGCGCCCGAGCGACGGCTCGGGAACGTTCAGGAAGATCGGGATGCTGAAGATGATCGCCCACACCGCGCAGCCCACGGCGATCAGGCGGAACGGCAGGCCGTTGTCGGTCGACATGCCGAACCAGTCGGCGGTGTCGAGCACGACGACGATGACGAGGGCCACGATGCCGCCGAGGTATCCGAAGCCCCAGCCGAGGCCCGAGATGCGCCCGATGTTCTTCGGGTTGGCGATGCCGATCAGCATGGCGTTCGAGTTGACCGCGGCGATCTCGCCGAACACCGATCCCGCCGAGATCAGTGCGACGCCCACCCAGAACATCGACGGCACCGGCGTGACGAACCAGAGGCCGAACATGCACAGGATCAGCGCGCCCGTGCCGATGCCCAGCCACAGCTTCTGGCGGCCCGCGGCATCCGCCTGCTGTCCGAGAACCGGGGCGAGCAGCAGAATCGCCAGGGCGGCGATGGTCGAACCGAGACCCAGCCCCGAGGTCAGCTCGGCGAGAGCGGCCTCTTTGAGAGGGTCATCGTCGGCCAGTCCCTGCAGATCAGTCGGCAGGAATGCGTCGCTGACCAGGTACAGCGCGGTGAAGATGAAGGTGAGGATGACCGTGTTGAACGGCTGCGTCGCCCAGTCCCACAGGGCCCACGAGTAGACCTGCTTCTTGGGGGCGGGGGTGTCGCCACGCAGGTCTAGCCCCATCACCGCCACGGCATCGGTGCTGGCGGTCGCCTCGGGGTGCGGCACCCGGTGGTCATCACTCATGCTCGCAGTCTGGCCGTGACGGGTGAACGAGCGGTGACGACGCGCCGCTCAGAAGCTGGTCACCAGGTCGCCGAGGATCGCGGTGACCTCGGTCGGGTCGGTCGCGTCATAGAACTGTGCGCCCGTCGCCGACGCGATCTGCTGCAACGTGTCGACATCGGCGCTCGAGCCGTAGGCGAGTGTGAACACCTTCACAGCGGCATCACGCGGCAGCCCGGTGAGGTCGTCGAGCATCTCAGCCTCGGTGATGGTGGGCACCAGGGTCTCATCGGCGCCGTCGCTGAGCACGATCACCGCATTGATGTGATCGGCGACGTGCTCATCCGACCGGGCGCGGGTGAACTCCGATACGGCCGAGTGCAGCGGCGTGTACGCATCCGCACGCAGGCTCTTCACCCCTGACAGCAGTGCGTCGCGGTTGCTCGCGATGTCGGCAACCGGCGTCAGCATGCCAGGCGCCACGTCAGCCCCACCCGATGACGAGAAGGCGGCCAGGCCCACCAGGTCGCCGTCGGTGAAGTGTCCGAGCGCGGCCGTGATCGCCGACTTCGCGGCCTCGATCTTGGTCTGCCCGCTCGGGATCGTGTTGTTCATCGATCCCGAGGTATCGATGAGAAACAGCACGGCGGCGCGTTTGCGCACACTGGAGAAGCTGTCATGCAGCGCCGCGACCACCTCGCCGGAGGGAAGGTCGATCGGGTTCGGCACACGTCGCGGCAGCACGCCGATGTCCTTCACCACGGGCGCCAGCCGGCCGTCGAGGTCGCGGTATCCGGCATCCGTGACGATCTTCTGCCCCTCGGCGGTGTGCGCGAATCGGAGGAAGTCTGCGGCGGCCGAACGCTCTTGCTCATCGACCCAGTCGCCGTCGAGCACGACGGCGGTGCTCTCGGCGACGTACACGCCATCGGTCGGGTAGATCGCCACGAGTTCGTCGTGGGGCACGTCGCCCTTGACTCGGGTGATGCCGTCGTGGCTGATCATGCCCCGGTTGTAGTCCCACACCGATTTCTCATCGACGATCACCGCCGACAGGAAGTCCGACGACGCGCCGCTCTCTTCGGCCTGCCGCGCGTGCCACAGGAAGTGCTCGGGGGTCGACAGGTAGTGGCTGGTGGCCAGCTCGTGCATGCGCACCTGATCGAGCACCGCCGTATCGCCGAACTCGGCCGCCGTCGACGCTCCCACGCCGCTGCCCGAGGCGCCGAACGATGCAAGCAGCGCCGCCTCGCCCGAGGTCGCGACCAGCGGGCTGGTCTTGCCCAGCTTGAACGCGCCCCACTCGGGGTGCCCGAGCACCGACCAGAAATCCGGGCGGTTCGCCAGTGAGAACACCTCGGTCCAGGTGGGCGCCTCGTTGTACCAGCCCGTCGCGAAAGCGAGCGGCGCGGGCATGGCGAGGACGATCCCCGTGCTGGCGACCTCGGTGCCCTCGGTCGGCACGACGGTCGCGCCCTCGTCGTTGGCCACGGACAGCCACGTCGCCGAGTCGGGTAGCCAGATCGTCGGCCGCTGATCAGCAGGGACGTCGGCGAAAGAGCCGGCGGCCCGGGTGGCGGCGGCTCCTGACTTGTCCTTCGCGGTGGTGACGGTGACGCACCTGCCGTCGATGTCGCGCGGAGCGGCGTTGTAGCCCTCCGCGAGCTTCTCGACCATCTCGGTGTTCTCGAACGAGGCCAGCACGTGCACGGTCGTGCATGGCGTCGCCCCGGCCGCCGCCGCGGGGGAGTCGAGCGGGAATAACGGCGTCGCCAGCGTCGAGGGGACGTTCTCGTCGGCATCCGACATCGCAGCGGTCGCACCGCCCGGCGCGAGGTTCGCGACGATGGCGGTGCCGACCGCGCCCAGCGCGCCCAGCAGGACGACGATGGTCGCCGTGAGCAGGATCAGCGCCGGGCGGCGGCTGCGTCGCGGGGCCGGGTCGGTGTCGGGTTCGGTATTCGCCGGTGCGGAGGGGGCGGATGCTGACGCCGGCGCCGCGGTCGGTGCGGGTTCGGTCGATGCCGTCGCCCGTGCCGCGCTGGAGGCGCCGGTGAAGGCGGGGAGCGACGCCGTCTTGCGCGTGCGGCGGCTTGAGCGAGAGGGCGCCTCCGAGCCCGCGACCAGCGCGGTTCCGGCGTCGTCGATGCCGGTGTCGACGTGGGTCGAACGGCGGGCGGGAGGTGTGACTTCGGGCTCTGGCATGCGCGTACTCCGTCGGGCGCGGTGCTTGTGGCACGTTGCGATGTGGCCGCGCGTGTCGGGGCACGGCTCAGGGCACGACCAGATTAGTTCATGATCCTTCCTAATTCGACCCCCTTTTTCTCCTCCATCATTCGGATGATCTTCTTTGCTGTAGCCCCGTGGATCCGCACCCGTGGAGCGGATCCATCGACACGGTCGCCTAGCGTGGACGCAGACCCGACGAGGAGACGACTTGTTCACGACACCCGCCCGCCTGTACCGCGTCCTCGCGATCGCTGAAGCGATCACCTGGACCCTGCTGATCAGCGCCCTCATCGCGCGCGCCCTCGGCGTCGACCCGCTGGTCGTCACCGTCGGCGGTGGCATCCACGGATTCGTCTTCCTGTCGTACGGCGCGATGGCCGTGCTCGTCGCCTTCAACCAGCGCTGGCACCCGGGCGTTGCGATCACTGCCATTGCCAGCGCGATCGTGCCGTTCGCGACGATCCCTGCCGAGATCTGGCTGCACCGCACGCACCGGCTCGAAGGGGAGTGGCGGCTCACTCAGACCGACGACCCGCGCGACCACACCTGGTACGACCGCACGATGCGATGGTTCCTGCAGCGCCCGTGGGTGCTCGGCGCACTCATCGCCGTCGCCATCGTCACGCTGTACACCGTGCTGCTGATCGTGGGCCCTCCCGGCGGCAAGTGAGCGCTGCCGGGCGGCACGGGGATCTGCCGGGCGAAGATTAGCGGCGATCGCGCGGCTGTGACGTAATGTGACGAGCCGATTGTCGGGGGTGCCCGCTCCGAACATACGGTTTCTCTCGTCCCCACGAGAGGAAACCGAACACCATGTCCCGCCGCATCACCACCTTCGCCGCCGCCACCGCGGCGGTCGCGCTCATCGCATCCCTTGCCGGCTGTTCCTCGTCTCCCGCCACCAGCGGTGAGAGCGAGAGCGACGTCGTGCGCATCGGCGTCGTCGGCAAGAGCGACCCGCAGTGGCCCGCCTTCGTCGACGCGGCAGCGGCAGAGGGCATCGAGGTCGAACTGGTCGACTTCGCCTCGTACGAGCAGCCCAACCCGGCACTGGCCGAAGGCGAGCTCGACCTGAACCAGTTCCAGCACATCGTCTACCTGGCCGACTACAACGTCGCCTCGGGCCAGGATCTCACGCCGATCGGTTCCACGGGCATCTACCCCCTCGGCCTCTACTCGCAGAAGGTCGACGACGTCGCCGACATCAAGGACGGCGACACCGTGCTCGTTCCCGACGACGTCTCCAACCAGGCCCGCGCCCTGCTCGTGCTGCAGTCGGCCGGACTCATCGAGCTGACCAGCGGCGGCACCATCTTCTCTGACCTCGCCGACATCGACGAGGAGAACTCCAAGGTCGAGGTCGTCGCCCTCGAAGCCGCACTGATCCCGAACTCGCTGCCCGATGCCGCCGCGGCGATCATCAACAACGACTTCGTCACGCAGGCCGGCCTCAGCTTCGAAGACGCCATCGCGCAGGACGACCCCTCGGACGCCAACGCGCTGCCGTACGTCAACATCTTCGCCGCTCGCGCCGATGACAAGGACAACGAGACGTACCTGAAGCTCGTCGAGATCTTCCAGACCGACGAGGCCGTGCAGGCGGGCCTCGCTGAGGCATCCGGCAACACCATCGTTCCGCTCCAGACCCCGGTCGCCGACCTCGAGGCCTCGCTCGCGAAGGTCGAGAAGGACACCGCAGAAGCAAAGGGCTGATTCATGGCCATCGTGACTCTCACCGATGTCACGAAGACGTACCCGGCCGCGGTCAAGGGCGCACAGCCCGTGACCGCGGTCGGTGGCGTGACGCTCGACATCGAACAGGGCGACGTCTTCGGCATCATCGGGTACTCGGGTGCCGGCAAGTCCACCCTCGTGCGACTCATCAATGCGCTTGAACCCGCCACCAGCGGGTCGATCGTCGTCGACGGCGTCGACATCACCACGCTGTCCGAGCGTGAGCTGCGCGACGTGCGCGGCGGCATCGGAATGATCTTTCAGCAGTTCAACCTCTTCGCCTCGAAGACCGTGAAGGCCAACATCGCCTACCCGCTGCGACTCGCCGGGTGGAAGAAGGCCGACATCGACGAGCGCGTCGCCGAACTGCTCGCCTTCGTCGGACTCAGTGACAAGGCCAAGGCCTACCCCGAGCAGCTCTCGGGTGGGCAGAAGCAGCGCGTCGGCATCGCACGCGCGCTCGCCACCCGGCCCGCCATCCTGCTCGCCGACGAGGCCACCAGCGCCCTCGACCCGCAGACCACGCACGAGGTGCTCGCCCTGCTGCGCCGCGTCAACCGTGAGCAGGGCGTCACCATCGTCGTCATCACGCACGAGATGGACGTCATCCAGACCATCGCCACCCAAGTCGCCGTCATGGAGCACGGTCAGGTGATCGAGCAGGGCGACGTGTTCGAGGTCTTCTCCGACCCCCAGAACCCGGCCTCCCAACGCTTCGTCGGAACCGTGATCAAGGGCATCCCGTCGCCCGCCGAGGCCGCCTCGCTGCGCGAGCGGCACGACGGCCGCCTCGTCACCTTCTCGTTCCGCGACGGCGACTCGTCTCAGGCGCAGGTGTTCGTCGACCTCGCCCAGGCCGGGCTGGACTTCGAGCTCGTCTACGGCGGCATCAACGACATCCGCGGCCGTGCGTTCGGTCACCTCACCCTGGCGATCCGAGGGGCGGATGCTGTCATCGACGCCACGCTGACGCGCATCGGCGCGCACGCGACCGTCACCGAGATCGCGCCGGCGGAGGTCGCCTGATGGAACGCCTCAACGAACTGTGGCCCGAGTTCTGGGATGCCGCGCTCGAGACGCTCTACATGACGACGTTCGCGCTCGTGCTCGCCGGCATCCTCGGCACTCTTCTCGGCATCGGACTGTACGTGACCCGACCGGGTGGACTCATGCCCAACCGGGTCGTGAACGCGCTGCTCGAGCTGTTGGTGAACTTCTTCCGCCCCATCCCGTTCGTGATCTTCATCGCCGTGCTGCAGCCGGTCACCCGCGCTGTGGTCGGCATCGGCATCGGTACGACGGCCGGGGCGTTCGCGATCGGCATCGCCGCCGCGTTCGCGATCGGACGCATCGTCGAACAGCACCTCGTCTCGGTCTCGCCCGGCGTCATCGAGGCGGCGCGTTCGATGGGTGCCGGCCCGTGGCGCATCCTGTTCACCGTCGCGATCCCCGAATCGCTCGGACCGCTGATCCTCGGCTACACGTTCGTCGTGGTGGCGCTGATCGACATGACCGCCATGGCCGGAATGGTCGGCGGTGGCGGACTCGGCGCATTCGCGCAGATCTACGGCTTCCGACGGTTCGAGCCGGTCGTGATGTGGGCGGCGATCATCCTCATCGTGCTGTTCGTGCACCTGGTGCAGTTGCTCGGAACCCGCCTGGCGCGCGTGATCATGCGACGGTGAGCGCGGCCAGGCCTGCAGGGGTGGTCAGGCCAGCAGGCGCGGTCAGGTCTGCAGGGTCGGGAAGGTCCAGCTGCCGTCGATGATCTCCGGGCGCGGGCGGTACAGGCGTACGACGTAGTTCCAGCCCTCGGTGATCGGCAGGGCGTTCGGCGTGCCCGGCGGGTAGTCGCCGAAGCGCACCGTGATCGTGCCGTCGGTGTTTCGGATGCCCGTGATGTTGTTGATCGTGTACGCGTCACGGTCGTTGGGCTCGAAGAACCCCGCGGCGTTGTAGACCGAGATCGACCAGAACCCGTCGACCGGCACATCGCCGACGGTCAACTCGTACTGGCCGACCGGAAGCCGCGGGTTGGCGCCGACGTAGACGGCCTCGGACGAGGGCAGACCTCCCCAGCCCGCGGCGGTGCCGATCAGGTGGTGCACCGGGTCGACCTCGTCGCGCGTGCCGAAGGTGCGGTCGAACGATGACAGGTTGCGGGCGAGCGACAGCAGGGCGTCCCGCGTCTCATTGAGCGTGGTGGTGTCGTAGTCGGGCATCTCGAACGGGGTCGCGGACGCCGCCGTCAGTGCGATCTGGTCTTGCAGCGCCGCGACGGCCGCGATGTCGTCGGGGTCTGCCGGGTCGACCAGTATGCGCACGGCGAGCATGACGTGCCGTGATCCGAGCTGCTCGGCGGACAGCTGGTGTTCGCCGGCGTCGTGCAGCACGAGGTTGATGAAATGGTGCTCGTTGACGGCCATCACTGACAGGTACCTGTCGCCGTGGTCGGGGAGCGTGAGCGTGGCCCCGCCGCTGACGTCGACGACCGCGAAGCTGTAGAGCGTGTCGCGGTTCATGCGGATCACGGTCTGCTTGTCGATTGGTGCGGGCGCTCGGTTGTGGCGGAAGGTGTTCACGCCGCCCGAGTCGTTCTGCAGATCGTGCATCATGCGGTGGGTCTCAGCGACCGTGAAGTTGTCGACGTTGACAGGGATGCTCATGCGGATATTGTGCGCGTTTCACGGCGCCCGCGAAAGAGGTGGTGGCGGATCTGCGCCGTCGTACGTGCCTCTCGCTCAGCCGCCCGAGGGTACGACTGTCAGCTCGACGGGGATGACAGTGAGCTCGAGGCCGATCGGGGCCGTGAAGCCGTCTTGCAGCGACTCGTGCAGGTCGGTGGCCTGTGGGGGCTCGCCGGGGCCGCTGATCGTGATGCTGACGGTGTCGCCGGTGACCGAGATGTCTGAGACGACGAAGTCGGTGTCGTCGCCGAGCCAGTCCTCGACCGTGTGCTGTACGTCGCGCTGACGGTTCTGGGACTGCAGGATCCCCTCGGACGTCAGCATGAGGGGCAGCAGAATGATGCCGGCCAGGGCGATGAACGGCACGACGGTCTGCATGATCTGACGCGGGCGGTTGCGCAAGGCGTAGGGGCGGGCGAAGCCGGTGAGCACGAACACCGCCGAGGCGCTCAGAACGATCGCCACGAAGTTCGTCAGGAAGAGCAACGTGGCGCCGCCCGCGTCGGCGTACTGGCCGCCGTTCAGGCTGATGCCCACCACCGCGAGCGGCGGCACGAGGGCGACGGCGATCGCCACACCGGCGATGCCGCTGGCGACGCGTGCGTTGACGGTCGCGAAGGCGCCGGCCGCGCCGGCCGCGATCGCGATCAGCATGTCGACCGTCGTCGGGCTCACGCGCGAGACGATCTGCGAGTTCGTGGCGTGCGAGATGGCGATGGGAGCCCAGGCGCTGATCCCGTAGGCGAGCGCGACGGCGGCCAGAGCACCCGCGACGATGAGGGTTGCCGAGTCGAACGCCCGTCGGCCCCAGCCGTTTACGAGAGCACCGGCGAGGCCGAGGATCGGCGTCATGAGGGGCGCCACGAGCATGGCCCCGATGACGACTGCGGTCGAATCGGCCAGCACGGCGAATGCGGCGATGGCGACCGAGAGCATCAACATGACCCACCATGTGCCCAGCTTGGTGAGGCGCTGCGGACGCTCGAAGTACAGCCCGGCGGCGTACTCGGCGCGCTGCTTGCGGCCAATGTCGGAGCCGTCGATCCAGTCCCAGATCAGCTCGGGCACCGTCGCCCCCGGAGAGACCGCCGTTGTGCCGCGCGCTGCGTGCCGCAGGCTCCAGGCGATCAGCAGCAGACCGACCACGAGCGAGGCTGCGGCCCCTCCGACGATCACGGTCGAGACGATCGATGAGGGGACCAGGTACGCCAGGACTCCGACGATGATGGCGATGGAGCCTCCGGCCAGGCGCGGTAGCGGGTCGCGTTCGCGGCGCTTGAGCAGGGCTCCGATGATCGCAACGACCCCGCGGATGCCGATGAAGATGCCGGCGAAGCCCACCACGAGGGTCAGCGTGAGCGCGTCGCCGGCCGCGTAGATCGCGAGGACCATCGCGGCCGCGAGGGCGAGCGCGGCGAGCCCGCGCAGCGCGGCGAGCCAGCGACTGATGCCCTTGCCGAACCAGCGGCGCCCTGACGCCGCGTACCAGAGGTCGGTCGCGCCGCTGAGAGCGAGCAGGGCGACCACGATGAACGTGACGAGCATGGTGGTCGCGTTGGGCAGCAGCAGCACGACGGTGCCGCCGGCCATCGCGAGGAGTCCGCGGACGCCGGCGGGATTGGACAGCGCGGCGACCATCGCGCGGAACCGCTCCTGCACGCTCGATGCCGGTGGTGGGCTGACCGTGTCTGCCTGATCGTCGAGCGTCACAGCTGCCTCCCCGATGCTCTCTGAGGTCAGCATAGGGTCACGCGCGCGTGCGCGGGAGCTATGTGTGCGGATGCCGGAGACCCGGGTTGCGAAAGGTTGAGTCATCTCATATCAACTTTGAATTGACAGCATCCGACGTTCCGTTTACACTTGAGTCATCACGACTCAGGTTCTCGGCGACCGCCGAAGAGGCCGGGTCGTCCCACAGACTCTCACCCACTAAGGAGAAAACACATGGCACGTGCTGTCGGTATCGACCTCGGAACCACCAACTCCGTCGTCAGCGTCCTCGAAGGCGGCGAGCCCAAGGTCATCGCCAACGCCGAGGGTTTCCGCACCACCCCGTCGGTGGTCGCATTCACCAAGGACGGCGAGGTGCTCGTCGGCGAGACCGCCAAGCGCCAGGCCGTCACCAACGTCGACCGCACCATCTCGTCGGTCAAGCGCCACATGGGCACCGACTGGTCGTTCGACGTGGACGGCAAGAAGTGGACGCCGCAGGAGATCTCGGCACGCATCCTGATGAAGCTCAAGCGCGACGCCGAGTCGTACCTGGGTGACACCGTGACCGATGCGGTCATCACCGTTCCTGCTTACTTCAACGACGCCGAGCGTCAGGCCACCAAGGAGGCCGGCGAGATCTCGGGCCTCAACGTGCTGCGCATCATCAACGAGCCCACCGCCGCCGCTCTGGCGTACGGCCTCGACAAGGGCAAGGAAGACGAGCTCATCCTGGTCTTCGACCTCGGTGGCGGCACCTTCGACGTCTCGCTGCTCGAAGTGGGCAAGGATGACGACTTCTCCACCATCCAGGTGCGCGCCACCGCCGGTGACAACCGCCTCGGCGGCGACGACTGGGACCAGCGCGTCGTCGACTACCTGATCAAGCAGTTCAAGGAGACCACCGGCGTCGACGTCTCGGGTGACAAGATCGCCCTGCAGCGCCTCAAGGAGGCCGCTGAGCAGGCGAAGAAGGAGCTGTCGAGCTCGACCAGCACCTCGATCAACCTGCCGTACCTGTCGCTGACCGAGTCGGGCCCCGTCTCGCTGTCCGAGACGCTCACCCGCGCGAAGTTCGAGGACCTCACCAAGGACCTGCTCGACCGCACCAAGAAGCCCTTCGAAGACGTCATCCGCGAGGCGAACATCAAGGTCGGCGAGATCGACCACATCGTCCTCGTCGGTGGCTCGACCCGTATGCCCGCCGTTGCCGAGCTCGTCAAGCGCGAGACCGGCAAGGAAGCCAACAAGGGTGTCAACCCGGACGAGGTCGTCGCCGTCGGCGCCGCCCTGCAGGCCGGTGTGCTGAAGGGTGAGCGCAAGGACGTTCTGCTCATCGACGTCACCCCGCTGAGCCTCGGCATCGAGACCAAGGGCGGCATGATGACCAAGCTCATCGACCGCAACACCGCCATCCCGACCAAGCGCAGCGAGACCTTCACCACGGCTGACGACAACCAGCCCTCGGTGGCGATCCAGGTCTTCCAGGGCGAGCGCGAGTTCACCCGCGACAACAAGCCGCTGGGCACGTTCGAGCTCACCGGTATCGCTCCGGCTCCCCGTGGCATCCCGCAGGTCGAGGTGACCTTCGACATCGACGCCAACGGCATCGTGCACGTGTCCGCCAAGGACAAGGGCACCGGCAAGGAGCAGTCGATGACCATCACCGGCGGCTCGTCGCTGTCGAAGGAAGACATCGACCGCATGGTGCGCGAGGCTGAAGAGAACGCTGCCGAAGACAAGAAGCGCCGCGAGGCCGCCGAGGTCCGCAACCAGGCCGAGACCCTCGCCTACTCGATCGAGAAGCTGATCGCCGAGAACAGCGACAAGCTGCCCGAGGACGTCAAGACCGAGGTGCAGGCCGACGTCGACGCTCTCAAGACGGCGCTTGCAGGTGAGGACGACGACGCGGTCAAGACCGCATTCGACAAGCTCAACGAGTCGCAGGGCAAGCTCGGCGAGGCGATCTACGCCTCGCAGCAGGCCGACGCATCCGCTGAGGGCGCCGCTGAGGAGCCCACCGCAGAGGCCGCCTCTGACGAGGATGTCGTCGACGCCGAGGTCATCGACGACGAGGACGAGAAGAAGTAACCATGACAGACAAGAACTTCGACGAAGTTCCCGAGAACGAGGGGTCGGATGCTGCGGCATCCGGCCCCGCGCCGGATTCGGGAATCCCCGAGAACGCCGACGCGGCCGAGGCCGCAGCGGCGGAGGGTTCGGACGACGACCTCACGGTCGACGACATCCTGAACGCCATGCAGACCGACGAGGCGACGCTGCACGACGCCGACGGCGCCGGAATCGCGGATGCTGAGCACGCGCTGCTCAACGACCTCAAGCGTCTGCAGGCCGAGTACGCCAACTACCGTCGGCGCACCGAGGAGCAGCGGCACATCGAGATCGCCCGCGCCAAGGGCGAGGCCGCCAAGGGCCTGCTGCCCGTGCTCGACGACCTCGACCGTGCCCAGCAGCACGGCGACCTCGCCGAGGGCACTGCCTTCGCCGTGATCGCCGAGAAGGTGCGCGCGGTCGTCGAGCGTCTCGGCGTGGTCGCTTACGGTGCCGCGGGCGAAGAGTTCGACCCGCAGCATCACGAGGCGATCTTCCAGCAGCCCACCCCTGGCGCCACCACTTCGACGATCCTCGAGGTCGCCGAACTCGGCTACCGCCTGGGTGATGTCGAGCTGCGCCCGGCCAAGGTCGTCGTCGCCGTACCAGCGGAGTAGGTGACAGGTGGCCAGCCAGGATTGGTTCGACAAGGACTTCTACAAGACACTGGGCGTCAGCAAGGACGTCTCGGATGCCGATCTCAAGAAGACCTATCGCAAGCTCGCCCGCAAGTACCACCCCGACTCCAATCAGGGTGATGCCAAGGCCGAGGCGCGGTTCAAAGAGATCAGCGAGGCCTACGCCGTGCTCAGCGACGCCGAACAGCGTCGCGAGTACGACGAGATCCGTGCGATGGGTTCGGGAGCGCGCTTCACGGCGCCCGGACCCGGTGCATCCGGCGGTTTCGAAGACGTCTTCAGTCGTTTCGGACAGGGTGGCCAGCAGGCCGACTTCGACGACATCTTCTCGATGTTTTCGCAGGGCGGCGGATCGTTCGGCTCGGGCCGGTTCGGTCAGCCGACCGGCGGGTTCCGCGGATTCGGCGGCCCCCAGAAGGGTGCCGACGTCACCGCGCGCACGACGCTCGACTTCGTCACCGCGGCCAAGGGTGAGACCATCACCCTGCAGGCCGAGGACGGCAAGCCGTTCAAGGTGAAGGTGCCGGCCGGGGTCGCAGACGGGCAGAAGATCCGTCTGCGCGGCCGCGGCCGGCCCTCGCCGGACGGCGGCGAGAACGGCGACATCGTCGTGCAGGTGAAGGTCAGGCCGCACCCGGTCTTCACCCGCGACGGACTCAACCTGCGCCTTACGGTGCCGGTGACATTCACCGAGGCGACGCTCGGCGCCACCATCGAGGTGCCAACGCTCGGCGGCGAGACGGTCAAGCTGCGGGTCGCCCCCGGCACGCCCTCCGGGCGCGTGCTGCGGGTCAAGGGCCGTGGCATCGTCTCGTCGAAGGGCACCGGAGACCTGCTCGCCGAGCTTCAGGTCGCCGTGCCCAGTCACCTCGATGACGCCGCCCGTGAGGCTCTTCAGCGCTTCCACGACCTGGAGCCGAAGGAGAACCCGCGCGCCGACCTGATGGCGAAGGCGAAGTAGCGATGGACGCCGACGCCCCCGTCTTCGCGATCGCGGTCGCCGCGGAGCTGGCCGGAATGCACCCCCAGACGCTGCGGCAGTACGACCGCATCGGCCTGGTGGTGCCCGGCCGCACCCGCGGCGGCTCGCGCCGCTACTCGATGCGCAACATCGAGCAGCTGCGTGAGGTCGCCCAGCTGTCGAGCGAGGGGATGAGCCTGCCGGCCATCGCCCGCCTGCTCGATCTGGAGGACGAGGTGCGGATGCTACGGCGTCGCGTCGTCGAATTGGAGGGCGCGCTGCGCGCCGAGCGCGAGAACCGGCCCGGTGTGCGCGTGTTCGCCGCCGGCGCCACCGGGTCGATCGTTCCGGTCGGCTCCGGCCGCCGGATCCGTCGTTCGACAGAGGTCGTGCTGTGGCATCCGCGTTCCCGCCGCGACGACGACGACCCCGACTCCGAGCCCTCTGGGGCCTGACTCGCGCCGCGCGTCAGGCGTCGTCGAGGGGAAGTTCGAGGGTCGCGTCTGCGAGTGCGGCGCCCGCGCCGCCGTAGACGTTCACCACCGCGCCCACGCCCTCGCCCGCCAGATGCGCGAGCTGATCCGGATGCTGCGCGACGGCCGACACACGGCCGTCGAAGCCCGCGGCACGCAACTGCTCCAGGGCGAACAGGTTCGAGTCGTGGATCGGCATCGCCAGCACGACGGTCCGGACGAAACCGCCCGCCACGATGCGGTTCCAAAACTCGTGGTCGGTCGCATCACCCTCGACGACCTTGTACCCGTCCTCCAGCAGCCGTTGCACCACGAGGTGGTCGTTGTCGACGCCCAGTGGCCGCAACTCGCCCTCTTCGGCGAGGCGCGTGTACGCCGCCCGGCCGACCCTGCCCATGCCCAGCACGACAGCATCCGCATCGCTGGTGTCGATCGGGCGATCCGCCACGCGCAAGCGGAGCGGATCCTGCTCGGGCAACCACGCGCTGAGCCGATCGGTCAGATTGAGGCTGCGTGTGTTCACCAGCGACGAGATGACCATGCTCAGCGGCACGGCCACTGCGACGATCGTCAGCCACTTCTCCGAGACGAGGGCAGTCGAGACTCCGACCGCCGTGACGATGATCGAGAACTCCGAGAAGTTGCTCAGCACCAGGCTCGTGCGGATCGTGGTGCGATTGCGCAGGCCGAACATCCTGCCCAACAGCACGAACCCGATGAACGTGATCGGCAGCAGCACCACGCACAGCAGCGCCGCGATGCCCAGATCGAGCCAGGTCGGGCTCGCGCTCAGGCCGATCATCACGAAGAACCCGACCAAGAAGAGCTCCTTGACGCTGAACAGCGACTTCGAGAGCTCGATCGCGCGCGGATGCGTCGAGAACAGCAAACCGGCGACGAGCGCACCGAGATCACCCTTCAGGCCGACCGAGCTGAACGCGAAGTAGCCGGGGCCGAGTGCCATGACCACACCGAACAGCACCAGTAGCTCGCCGTGACCGAGGCGATCGAGAACCCGGCGCAGAACCCACGACAGCGGAACGAGCAGAACGAGCAGCAGCGCCCAGGGACTCGGCGGGGTATCGGAGTTGGCGGTCAGAAAGCCCACGGCGATGATGTCTTGCATGACGAGGATGGCGATGGCCGTCTGCCCGTAGAACGAGCCGTCGTCGGAGCGCTCTTCAAGAACCTTCACGCACAGCACGGTCGACGAGAACGACAGGGCGAAACCGACGACCGCGGCTTCGCGCCATCCGCCGTCGAGTGAGCTCAGCGCGATGGTTGAGATCAGCCCGACCGTGCCCATGCTGATGACGGTGAGCACCGCGAGGTGGATGGTCGCCGTGCCGTAGGCCTCATGGCGCAGCAGCGAACGCAGGTCGAACTTGAGGCCGATCGTGAACAGCAGGAGCACGACGCCGAGGTCGGCCATCTGCTCCAGTCCGGGGAAGGGCTGCATGCCGAAGGCGCCCAGCAGAAAGCCCGCGCCGAGGAATCCCACCAGCGGCGGGATGCGCAGTGCGTACGCCAGGGTGCCCAGCGCCGCCGCCGTCAGCGTCGTCAGGACGATCTGCTCCATGCTGGCTCCTTCGCTCGGTGCACGCTGGCGATCGCCGCTTCGATCTGTACCGAGAATATCGCCCCGCCCTTCCGCGCGTCCGCCCGTCCGCGCATCCCTCTATCCGTCACAGACCGGCCCTATTGCGGGGCGATAGCGCGGGTTCGTGACGAATAGACGGGTGCGCGACGGGAGCGCGGGGAGGGGTGTGGGTCAGAGACCCAGCACGGCCTTCGCGATCAGGAAGTAGATGATCAGGCCGGTCGCGTCGACGAACGTCGTGATGAACGGGTTCGAGAACACCGCCGGGTCGACCTTGATCGCGCGTGCGACCAGCGGCATGATCCCGCCGATGGATGCCGCAACCGTGCAGATCGCGATGAGCGTCAGCCCGATCACGAGACCGACATGCCAGTCATACGCGAGCCCCGCCAGAGCGAACCCCAACAGTCCCAGCAACAGGCCGAGGCTGAAACCGACGCAGATCTCGCGCATGAGCACTTTGCCCACATCGCGCGGGGTGATCTCGCCCAGCGCCAGTGAGCGGGTCACGGTGGTCGCCGCCTGGTTTCCGGTATTGCCGCCCGTGCCGATCAGCAGCGGCACGAACAGTGCGAGCACGGTCATCTGCGCCAGCGTCGCCTCGAACGCGTCGAGCACCTGCACCGTCAGCGTGGCGCCGACCGCGAGCACCAGCAGCCACACCACGCGCGAGCGCACGAGCCGTCGGACGGGTGTCGACAGGTATGAGCGCCGCAGAGGTTCGACGCCGCCCTGGCGGGCAGCATCCTCACTCTCCTCCTGCTTGAGGATGCGCGCCGCGTCGTCGATCGTCAGCACGCCCACCAGACGCTGCTCGCTGTCCACGATCGGCAGCGCCAACAACCCGAGGTCCGTCGCGCGGCGCGCGGCGGCCTCGGCGTGCTCATCGGCACTCGCGACGTGCGCGTCGACCATGAGGTCGGCGATCCGGGCATCCGACGCCGCCGCGAGCAGATCGCGCAGGCTCACCACGCCGACCACGCGGCGCCCCGCGTCGGTCACCGGCAGCGTGTAGATCGTCTCGGCGTGATCGAGCGCACCGCGCACTCTCTGCATCGTCTCGCCGACGGTCAGCTGCGGGTGGGTGACGACCACCTCGGGGCTCATGCGGCGCCCGATCGCGTTGTCTGGGTAGCCCAGGACGGATGCCGTCAACTCTCGCTCATGCGGTGGCAGTCCGCGCAGCAGCTGGGGTGCGACGGACGCCGGCAGCTCATCGAGCAGCCAGACGCGGTCGTCGGGATCCATCTCGGCGAACAGGGTGGCGACCTCGGCGTGGCGCATCGCCTGCACCAGATCGCCCTGGGTGCCGGGGGAGAGCGCCTCGAACACGTCGAGCGCGCGGCCCTTCGCGAGAAGTCGGTACACGATCGCGGCGTTCTCGACGGACAGCCGATCGAGGAGCTCGACGATCTCGGGGACCGGCATCGGAGTGAGTGCGGCGGATGCTTGTGCGAGATCACCGCGGTCGATGGACTGCTCGATCGCGTCGGCGATCTCGGAGATGTGCTGCAGCTGCTTCGGAGTCATGATGTGCCTTTGCGGAGGGCACCGGGATCGGCAGACGCGCAGCGACGAAGCGCCGCTCAGCCGGGCGGTGCGAAAGCGAGAAGGGGAGAGTGTCTGTGACTCGGACTGTCACCGGACATGATGAACCACCTCGCTTTCCGTACTCGGGGCTTGTGCGTTGCGCGTTCCAGGAACCGCTGCGCCTCTCAGCCTACTTGTGGTGATCATGGGTGCCACCTGTGGTTGTAGCCTGTCAACAGTTGACAGGATTCCGGTGAACAAGAGGAGAACGCGTGACCGACACAGTCAAGCGCGGTGAGTCGTTGGGGTCGCAGGTCGCCAACGTGCTGCGCCAGCGAATCGTGCGCGGTGACCTCGCTCCGGGCGAGCGCATCACTGAAGAAGCGCTCGCTGAGGAGTTCGACGTCAGCCGCGGACCGATCCGCGACGCGCTGACGCAGCTGAGCTTTGAGAAGCTGGTGCGCATCCAGCGGCCCCGTGGAGTGTTCGTCGTCGGGCTCACCCGGGATGATGTCGATCAGCTCTACAGCCTGCGCGCGGCGCTCGAGCAGCTCGCGCTATCGAGGGCGATCCGCGTCGAGGACGACGCGCGCTGGCAGACGATGGCGCGCGCGGTGCGCCGCATGACTGAAGCTGCCGAGGTCTCGGATCACACCGCTTTCGCGGCGGCCGACCTCGACTTCCACTCGCAGATCTACGCACTCGCCGACCACCCGCGTCTCGAGGGCGCGTGGCGCCAGTACCTGCCGACATTCTCGGCACTGCTCGATGTGACGATCAATCACGATTCGGATCTGCACGACTCCGCCGTCGATCACGTCGCGCTGTTCGACGTCATGCGCAGTGGCGATGCGGCGAAGGCCGCCGACGTGCTGACGGCGCACCTCGACGGGGCGAGGGATCGGATGCTGAGTGAGATCGCCATGTCCGAATGACGTGTCGCGGCATACGCGCTCGGCTTGGTCGTTGACTGTTAACAGTCAACACTGATACGGTCGGGGAGGCCGACAACCGGGTCGGTCCCCGCACCCGAGGAGCAAAGATGCCCCGCATCCGTATGACCCGCGCGACGGTCGCCATCGCAACCGCCGCCGCAGCCGCGCTCGTCCTGGCCGGCTGCAGCCCCGTGGAAGAGGGCGGCGACGCGTCGTCCTTCCCCGACAAGGACATCCGTCTGATCATCCAGGCCAACCCCGGCGGCGGTTCCGACCTGTCGTCCCGCGCACTGGCATCCGAGCTCGAGAACATCCTCGATGTCAGCGTGATCCCCGAGAACATGCCCGGCGCCGCGGGTGCGCTGGCCATGGAGTTCGTCGGCGCTCAGGAAGCCGACGGGTACGTGATCGGCTTCGCCCCCGTCGAGATCGCCATGCTCAACACCACTCAGGGCGCCGACGTCCTGCCAGAGAACTACGACCTGCTGGGGCAGATCATGCTCGCACCCGGTGTCGTCACCGTCGGCGCCGACAGTGGAATCGAGTCGCTTGACGACCTGGTCGCCCAGGCTGAAGCGGGTGCCGTGACGGTCGCCAACTCCGGGGCCGGGTCGATCTGGGAGGCCGCGACGCTCGGCCTCGCCGACGCCACCGGTGCCGAGTTCACGCCGGTCGCCTACGACGGTGGCGCCACCGCCGTCGGCGCGGCGGCATCCGGCGAGACCGTCGCGGCCGTCTCCGGGCTGGGCGAGGCACTCGCCCAGGGTGAGGCCGTCCGCATCCTGGCTGTCATGCACGACGAGCGCCACCCCGATGCGGCCGACGTGCCGACGGTCGAAGAGGCGATCGGCGAGGCCGTGGAGTTCGGCGGATGGGGCGGGATCTACGCCCCCAAGGGTCTGCCTGACGACGTGAAGGCGACGCTCGAGTCGGCGGTGCAGCAAGCTGTGGAGTCGGACTCGTACCAGGCCTTCCAGAAGGATGCCGGAAACCTGGTCGTGTACCGCGACTCGGCCGAGTGGACCACCTTCGTCGGCGAGCAGTTCGACCTGTTCCAGGAACTGCTCGGCTGATGACCGACGTCGTCGACACCGACCTTCGGGGAGCGGCACCCTCCCGCTCCCTGGAGGTCGTGTTCGCCGCGGTCGCCCTCGCGGTCGCGGCGGGGTACCTGCTGCTGGCGACGCAGATCCCGCTGCGGCGCGAAGCCGCTCCAGGGCAGATCGACGCCCGCTTCTGGCCGACGGTGATCGGCGTCGCCGCCGTCGCGACCGCGATCGTGCTCCTCGTCGTCGCCCTCACTCGCCCCGCACCGACCCGCGATGACGTTGAACGCATCCAGCCGGGTGGTGTGCTGCGCGTCGTGTTCACCATCGCCATCGTGGGGGCGTTCATCGCCGTCTGGTCCCTTGGATCGGTGGTGCTGTTCGGCTATCGCATCGAGGTGTTCCCGATCGCCGCCGGACTGCTCATGGCCGGGCTCATGCTGCTGTACGGGCACCGACGCTGGCTGAGCCTCGTCATCTACTCCGCCGCCGTGACAGCATTCGTCTACGTCGTCTTCGGCATGCTTCTGAGGATCCCCCTATGACTCCCATCATCGACGGGGTGCACTCGCTTCTCGACATCTCGATCGTCCTCTACATGGGCGTCGGGCTCGTGCTCGGATTCATGGTCGGTGCCTTCCCCGGGATCACCGCCACAATGGCCGTCGCACTGGCGGCCGGATTCACGATGACGCTCGAGCCAGTCCAGGGACTGGCCGTGCTGCTCACGATCTACGTCACCGCGAACTTCGGTGATCGAGTGCCGTCCATCCTCATCAACACCCCCGGCACACCGGCATCCATCGCCACCACACTCGACGGATACCCGATGGCCAAGCAGGGGCGTGCGGGGCTCGCCCTGACCATCTCGGCAATCGCCTCGGCGATCGGCATCCTGGCATCCCTCGTGCTCTTCGCGATCGCTGCCGTGCCGATCGCGAACTTCGCCCGCGACTACTTCCGTTCTCCGGAGCTGTTCGCGCTGGTCGTCTTCGGCATCGCCATCATGATCGGCATCTCGTCCAAATCGATGCTCAAGGGCATCCTCGCGGGCCTGTTCGGACTCATGCTCGGCACGGTGGGCACCTACTCGGCGACAGCCGACCAGCGCTTCACCTTCGGGCTTCTCGAACTCGTCGAGGGCGTGAACTTCATCGCCGTGATCATCGGCCTGTTCGGCATCGCGGAACTCTTCGATCAGCTGCTCACTCACCGCAAGAACCACACGCGACCGATCTCCAGCCTGGGTCGCTGGTGGCCCAACCGGCGCGAACTGAAGCAGAGCGGGAGAGCGACCGCGGTCGGCGGTGCTGTCGGACTCGGCGTGGGCCTGATCCCCGCCGCCGGCGGCGACATCGCCGGCCTCATCGGGTGGGAACGCGCGCGCAAGGTGTCGAAGACCCCCGACGCCTTCGGCAAGGGCTCGATCGAGGGAGTCGCGGCATCCGACACGGCCTCCAGCGCGACGCTGGGCGGCTCGCTCACCACGACCATGGCGCTCGGCATCCCCGGCGACTCGGTGATGGCCGTGATGATCGGATCGATGATCATCTGGGGAATCACCCCAGGGCCGAATCTGTTCTCGGACCGCCCCGACCTGGTCGTCTCGATCGTCGGCATCATGCTCGTGGCCACCCTGCTGGCGCTCGGACTGAGCCTCGTGCGAATGAAAGGCATGGTCAAGCTGCTCGATGTGCCGCAGCCGTATCTGTGGAGCGGCATCCTCATCTTCTGCATCATCGGCACTTACGCCACCTCGAACAGCCTCTCGACGGTCATCACCATGCTCGTCTTCGGTGTGCTGGGTGTGCTGCTCAAGCGCATGCAGGTACCCGCCGGGCCGATCGTGCTCGGGTTGTTGCTCGGACCACTCGCCGAAGAGAACCTCGCGCGCACGCTCGCGATTCTGCCGACGCGGCCGTTCTTCGAGGTCGTCAGCCCGATCGCGATCGCCCTGCTGCTGCTGGCCGTGCTCTCGATCGTGATGCCGGCGATCCGTTCGGCCCGCAAACCGCGCGCTGAACGGGCATCCTTCGCCGAGTCGGTGCTCGACACCGAGAGCCTTGAGCAGATCGCGCACGCCCACGACGAGCTCGCGGCCGATCCTGACCTGCTCACGTCGACCGTGCGCACTGAAAAGAAGAACCCCAAGGAGAAGAAGTGACCCGCTATGACATCCTCACCGCGATCCCGACCGCCTTCGGGCGTGATGGAGCGCTCGATCTCGAGGGGTCGCGTGCGATCTTCCGATACGTCGCCGCGTCGGGCAACGAGGGGGCGTTCGTGCTCGGCACGACCGGGGAGTTCCCCGCGGTCGACGTCGAGGAGTTCTCGGATCTCGTCGCAGCGGCGCTCGACGAACTCGCCGACCGGATGCGGGTGATCGTGCACGTCGGTCGTCCCAGTGCCTTCGAGGCGGTGCGGCTCACGCGGATCGCTCGCGATCTGGGTGCTCGTGAGTTCGCAGCGCTGACGCCCTACTACCTGCGGTCGTCGGATGATGCGGTGTACGAGTACTTCCGTGCGGTGTCGGATGCTGTCGGCGACGGCCGCCTGTACGTGTACGTCTACCCGGCGCGCAGCGGCAATCCCGTCACGCCGCAGTTGCTCGTGCGGCTGGCGCAACTGCCCAACGTCGTCGGCGCGAAGGTCAGCGAGCTCTCCCTGGAGGATCTGGCTGCGTACCGGGCGGTCGTACCCGCCGACTTCGAGCTCTACACGGGCGCCGACCGGGATCTGATCGCGGCCGTCGAGGTGGGGGCACAGGGCGTCGTCTCGGGGGTCTCATCCGTGACGCCGAAGCCGTTCCGGGCGCTCGCCGAGGCCGGTCGATCCGGTGATGCGGCCGCGGTCGCCGTCGCTCAGGTCGCCGTCGACGAGGTGGTCTCGGTCGTCGGAGGCGACATGGCGCGCATGAAGGAGGCGTACCGTGTGCTCGGCGTCACCGATGCGTACTGTCGGATGGCACTCGACGAGCCCGATGCCGCTGCGCGCGCGGCGGTTGCCGCGGTCGTGGCGACGCACGGCTAGACGGGAGTGGCGGAAGGAGGCGCGGCGCTAGAGTGAGCAGCGAGCTCAGGGGGAACACGTGGCCACGATCTACGACGTCGCGAAGCGCGCCGGCGTCTCACCGGCGACCGTGTCGCGGGTGTTCAACGGCACCAGCGTCTCGCCCGAGAAGGTCGAGGCGGTGCGCGCGGCCGCGGAGCAGCTGAACTTCACGCCCAACCGGGCGGCGCGCACGCTGCGCAGGCAAAGTTCCGAGGTGATCGCCCTGGTGATCCCCGACATCGAGAACCCCTACTTCACCGAGATGGCGCGAGGGGTCGAGGATGCCGCGAGCGAGGCCGGCTACTCGGTGGTGCTGTGCAACTCCGACGCCGACGTCGAGAAGGAATCGACCTACCTGCGCATTGCGATCGCCGAGAACATGGCCGGGGTGATCCTGGCGGCAGCATCTGACCACACGAACCTCGACGAGATCCTCGCCACCGGACGCCCCGTCGTGGCCGTCGACCGCGGCACCGGCTACGGCATCGACGGCGTCGTGATGGCGAACCGCGCCGCCGGCGAAGCCGCGACACAGGAACTCATCCGCGCGGGCTATCGCCGTATCGCGTGCATCAGCGGACCGACGCACATCGATACCGCTGCGGAACGCGCCGCGGGATGGCGCGACGCCCTCGACGCCGCCGAGCGCGCGGTCGACCCCGAGCTTCTGCGCGTCTCGACTTTCCGTGTCGACGGTGGCAGAGCCGCGATGGAAGAGCTGCTCGCCCTGCCCGAACCCCCGGATGCCGTCGTCGCGAGCAACAACCTCATCGGCGTCGGCGCGATCCAGGTGCTCACCGAGCATGGGCTCACACCTCCCGCCGTCGGCGTCGCGGTCGTCGGTTCACTGCCGTTCACCACGCTGTCGCCCAGCGCGGTCACCGTCGTGCGGCTTCCCGCCCGTCGCATGGGGGTCACTGCCGCGCGGATGCTGCTCGAGCGCATCCGCGGGAATGACCAGCCGGCCCGTTCGGTGGTCCTGCGCGATGAGGTGCAGCCCGCCAGCATCCGGCGCTGACGCGCCACCCGCTGACCTGGCGCCCTCTGTCGCGTCGGGCGCTGGTCCGGCACCCGCTGTCACGCCGCCCTCGGGCACGCCGCGGATGCCGTTCAGGTCGCACTTTCTCCCGCTTCACGCGCAGCGAAACGGGAGAAACTGCGACCTGAACACGCGCGGCACCGCGGTTCCGGGAGAAAGTGCGACCGGAACGCCGCGGCGCCGCGAGTCCGCATCCGCACTTGCCGCTTGAAATCGATTTCGCGTACGCTGGGTTCAGCTTGTCGTATCAAGGAGGACACATGCGCTGCACCCTCGGGGTCGACATCGGAACGTCGAGCAGCAAGGGCGTGCTCGTCGCCGACGACGGCACGATCCTCGCGACTGCCACGCGCGCGCACGAGGTCGATCGCCCGCACACCGGCTGGGTTGAGATGGATGCTCGCATCTGGTGGGACGAGTTCGTCGCGATCGCCCGCGAGCTGCGAGAAGCGCACCCGGATGCCCTGATCACCGCCGTGGGAGTGAGCGGCATGGGCCCCTGCGTGCTGCTCGCCGACGAGCATGACGAGCCCGTGCGTCCCGCCATCCTGTACGGCGTCGACACCCGCGCCGCTGCGCAGATCGACCGGATGACCGACGAACTCGGCACGGAAGAGATCACCCGCATCGGGGGGTCGACGCTCACCTCGCAGTCGGCCGGTCCCAAGATCGCCTGGATCGCCGACGAAGACCCGGATGCCTGGCAACGCGCGAAGCGTCTGTTCATGCCGGCATCCTGGCTGGCGCGCAAGCTCACCGGGGCGTACGTGCTCGACCACCAGTCGGCCAGCCAGAGCTCCCCGCTCTACGACATCGAGAACGAGCGCTGGCACGACGCCTGGTGGCAGCAGTACGCAGACGGCATCGAGCGGCCGCCGCTCACCTGGGCGGGTGAGATCGCCGGGACGGTGACGGCGACAGCATCCGCACTCACCGGCATCCCCGAGGGCACCCCCGTGATCACCGGAACCATCGACGCATGGAGCGAAGCCGTCAGCGTCGGCGCCCACGGCGACGGCGACCTGATGCTCATGTACGGCACGACCATGTTCCTCATCGCGACGGGAGCGCAGACGCTGCGCACGCCCTCGATGTGGACCACGGCCGGAGCCTTCGCCGGCACCCGCAACCTCGCCGGCGGACTCTCGACCTCGGGCGCCCTCACCGTCTGGCTCAAAGATCTCACCGACGCCGACTATCCGCAGCTGCTCGCCGAGGCCGAAGCATCCGGCCCGGGCGCACGGGGGCTGCTGATGCTGCCGTACTTCGCCGGAGAGCGCACCCCGATTCAAGACCCGGATGCTCGCGGCGTCATCGCCGGACTCACTCTCAGTCACGGACGCGGCGACCTCTACCGCGCCGCACTCGAAGCGACCGCACTCGGCGTGCGCCACAACGTCGAGACCATGCGCGCCGCCGGAGCCGACATCCGCCGGATCGTCGCCGTCGGCGGCGGCACACAGGGCCGCCTCTGGCTGCAGATCGTCTCGGATGCCACCGGACTGGCGCAGCAGATTCCCGCCACCACCATCGGCGCCAGCTACGGTGCGGCGTTCCTGGCAGCATCCGCTACCGCCCCTGCCGGACAGGAGCCGCGCATCGACGCCTGGAACCCGGTCACCGAGACCATCACGCCCGATCCTGCCGCCCAACCCGTCTACGACGAGTTGTTCGACCAATACCAGCGCCTGTACGCCGGCACCCGCGACGTCGTGCACGAACTGGCCGCCGTACAACGCGCCTTCTGAACCCCCTCACAACGGAGAATCACATGAGCTACACCCTCCCCGCGCCGGTCGCGCGACCCCAGGCCGCCCCGAAGACCGCGTACCTCATCACCTCGGGTGATCTGCGCGAGTCGGCGAACATCGCCGGCTGGCCCACCCAGGTCGCGCTCGAAGCCGGCGTCACCGGTGTGCTCGAAGAGCTCGGTTGGAGCGTCATCCGCCCGTTCGGCGTCGACCCCGCGACCGGGCACGGCTTCATCTCGAGCCAGCGCATGGGCATGGAGATCTTCAAGAGCATCCCTGCTGACGCACCGCTCATCGTCGCGATCGCCAACTGGCAGTACTCGCACCACGTGCTCGCCGGCCTGCGCACCCACCAGGGCCCCATCCTCACCGTCGCCAACTTCGCGGGCGACTGGCCCGGCCTCGTCGGCCTGCTGGGGTTGAACGCCGGCCTCACCAAGATGGACAAGCCCTACGCCACCACCTGGTCGGTCGACTTCACCGACGCGTGGTTCACCGACGGCATCCGCGAATGGACCGAAACCGGTGCCATCGTGCACGACGCCACCCACGTGCGCCCGCTGCCCGAACTTCCCGACAGCCCCGAGAAGCAGCTCGGGCAGGCGCTCGCCGCCGAGCTCATCGCCGACAAGGCCATCATCGGTGTCTTCGACGAAGGCTGCATGGGCATGTACAACGCCATCTTCGATGACGAACTGCTCAACCACACCGGCATCTACAAGGAGCGCCTGAGCCAGTCGGCGCTGTACGCCGAGATGCTGCGCGTCACTGACGACGAGGCCGACGCCGCGTACGACTGGCTGATCGCGCAGGGCATGACCTTCAAATACGGCGAGGATGCCGCCACCGAACTGACCCGCGACCAGGTGCAGTGGCAGCTGAAGATGTACATCGCCGCGCTGCGGATCGCCGACGACTTCGGGCTCGACGCCGTCGGCATCCAGTACCAGCAGGGACTGAAAGACCTGGTGCCGGCATCCGACCTCGCCGAGGGCATCCTCAACTCCACCGAGCGCCCTCCGGTCACCTCGCGCGACGGTTCGCGCGTGCTGCACGAAGGCCGCGCGTTCCCGCACTTCAACGAGGCCGACGAGGGTGTCGCCGTCGACGCACTCGTCACCGACCGCGTCTGGCGGGCCATGGGACTGGTGCCCGACAACACCCTGCACGACGTGCGCTGGGGCGAGGAGTACGACGGGCAGTTCGTGTGGGCGTATGAGATCTCGGGGTCGGTACCCGCGTCGCACTTGGGCGGCTGGGACAAGGCTGAGGGCTGGCGTCAGGGGCATGTGTTCTTCCCTGCAGGTGGGGCCACCATCAACGGGGTCTCGAAGCCCGGAGAGGTGGTGCTGAGCCGGGTGTTCATCGCCGAAGGCATCCTGCAGGCCGACATCTTCCGCGCGTCGGTCATCGACCTGCCTGCTGATGAGACCCAGCGCCGCCACGACGCCACCAACCCCGAGTGGCCGATTGCGCACGTGGTGTTGCACGGGCAGACCCGCGATCAGTTCATGGCGCGGCACAAGGCCAACCACGCCCAGCTCGTGTACGCGCCTGACGCCGAGACGGCCGATAAAGCGCTGATCGCCAAGGCCGCGATGTTCGACGGTATGGGCATCAAGGTCAACCTGGTGGGCGACGTCCGCCCCTGACCCGCTTCCGCACCCGTCTATTCGTCACAAACCCGGGCAGAACGGCGCCGATAGCGCGGGTTTGTGACAAATAGAGGGAAGAAGGCGGGTCAGGCCGGGGGGAGGCGCAGAACGTCGGACTCGCCCGCGGTGAGGTCATCGGCGATGCGGATGCTGCGCGCGAGGTCATCCAGCGCCCGCTCGACCGTCCCGAAGCGCTCGCGGTCGCCGCTGACGGCGTTGAGCGTGATCAGGTGCGTGCCGGTGTCCCACGTGTACGTCGCCGACGGCGGCGATGCGGGGTTCGGCGGCGTCGGCATCAGCAGCTTTTCGCCGACGCCGAGCGGGGTGGGGAAGTTCTCGGTGTCGTCGTACTCCATGGGCATGGATGCCCGTGCCATGCGCAGCTGCGGGGTGAGCTCCTGCGCCATGGCCATGGCGACGACGAGCTCGGGATCGGCCTTCCACGTCCAGGCGAGCACCCGTCCGTCGGCCTTGCGCATCGCCAGCGGGATCGCCTGGCTCGCCAGCCACGCACCGACCCGAGACCCGGGCCGGCTGTCGTGTCCGAGCGATGCGTTCGCCTGCGCCATCAGCATCCGCACGGCGGCCTTGCGGTGCCGGCGCCCGCGCAGCCCGAGCGACCCGGTCACGGGCATCCACAGTTCGGAGTCGGCAGACGAAGTCAGACGCATGCTCCCACGCTACGCGAGCGTCCCGGCTTCCCGCTGGGAGCGCGGGTGTCGGATGCTACGGCTCGCCGCCCCGGACGATACAGCCCCCTCCGGTAGAGTGGCGTGCGCCCCGGCCGCGCCATGCGGCCCTGAGCGACAGATAGGCAGCATCCTTCGTGACATCCTCCTCCGACGACCACTCGACAGGCTCTGCCGACTCCGGACGTCCTCTGAAGATCCTCATCGGATGCGACACCTTCTACCCCGACATCAACGGGGCCGCCCGCTTCGCCGAGCGTCTCGCGGCGGGTCTGGTCGAGCGGGGGCACGAGGTGCACGTGATCGCGCCGAACACCCGCTACCGGCGCACGGACGCCCGCACCGAGGTCATCGAGGGGCAACCGATGACCATGCACCGGCTTCCGTCGGTGCGCTGGTTGCCGCACGACTGGCTGCGGTTCATCTGGCCGTGGCGTTCGAAGCACTACGCCCGCAAGGTGCTCACGGAGGTGCAGCCCGACGTGGTGCACATCCAGTCGCACATCGTGATCGGCCGCGGCCTGGCCCGCATTGCACGACAGCGCGATATTCCGATCGTCGCCACGAATCACGTGATGGCCGAGAACATCCTCGACCACACCACGATGCCCGACTTCCTGAACCGCATCGTGCTGAAGTTCGCGTGGGAAGACGCCGAGCGCACCTTCGACATGACCCGCGCGGTGACGACGCCGACGCGCCGGGCCGCCGACTTCCTCGAGAGCACGATCGACATCGAGGGCGTCGTACCGATCTCGTGCGGCATCGACCGCCGCAACTACACGCCGGTGATCGGGCCGCGCGAGAAGAACCGCATCCTGTTCGTCGGGCGCCTCACCGGCGAGAAGCACGTCGACGTCGTGCTGCGCGCCCTGGCCAAGCTCGACCCGGCTCTCGAAGTGACCTTCGACATCGCCGGCGGAGGCGATCAGCGCAAGGCCCTCGAGGCGCTCACCGCGCAGCTCGGTCTCTCGGACCGCGTCACCTTCCACGGGCGGGTGTCCGATGAGCAGCTGCGCGAGCTGTACTCGCGGTCATCGGTCTTCGCGATCGCGTCGATCGCCGAGCTGCAGTCCATCGTGACGATGGAGGCGATGGCATCCGCTCTTCCCGTCGTCGGGGCCGACGCCGTCGCGCTGCCGCACCTCGTGCACGACGGCGAGAACGGCTATCTGTTCGAGCCGGGGAACGTCGACGACCTCGTCGACAAGCTCACGCGCGTGCTCACCGCCGCGCCGGAGGAGTACGAGCGGATGCAACGGGCATCGCTCGACGGGGTGAACGTGCACGACATCAACCGCACGCTCGACACGTTCGAAGCGCTCTACCGAGACGAACCGCTTCCGGCATGACGAAAGGGCGCCCGGCAGCAACCGGACGCCCTTCGTGTCTGACTACTCTCAGGCCAGAGCCTTGGCCTTGAGCTTCTCGTACTCCTCGGTGGTGATCGTGCCTGCGGTCAGCAGCTTCGCGGCATCGGCGATCTCATCCGACGGGCTCTTGCCCGCCGCCTGACGAATGTACGCGTCGGTCGCGTCCTTCGCCTGCTGAGCCGAAGCGGCGCTGCGCTCGGCCATTCCCCGCCCGCGGGCGATCAGGTAGACCAGCGCGGTGAGGAACGGCACGAAGATCAGGAAGGCGATCCAGATCGCCTTGAACCAGCCGTTGAGCTTATGGTCGCGGAAGATGTCACCGATGATTGAGAACAGCACCATCAGATAGGCGACGAAGAAGAACGCCCAGATCATGTACCAGAAGAAATCCCAGAACCCCATTGTGTTTTCCTTTCTTGGGAAAGTCGGCGATGCCTGCGATCCCGATGCGTTCATCATCGGGATTTCACGGGCAACAAAGCAATAATGGCGCAGACGCGCGCCGCTGTCTGTAGTCGGTGTCCTTATTCGCGTGCCAGAGCGGCCATCGCCTCCAGTTCCAGGTCGAGGTACTGCTCGTCGCTGACGTCGACGCCGACACCGAGTAGCGTGCCGGTGAATGTGAACGGACTGGCGTACTGCGCGCTGACCGGGTCGCCGTTGTCGTAGCCGACGCACAGCCCGTCACCACCGAGCGAGAACTTGCCCACCTGAGCGCGCATCGGTCCCTCGGCGACGACCTGGTCATCGATGTACAGCTTGCAGGTGCCGAGGGACTCGCCGTGCTCTCCCGCGTCTTCTCGGATGAACTCCATACCCAGCGCGTGCTTTCCCGGCGTCAGCTCGCCCGACGTGAAAGTCTGCTCGGGCGGAATACCGAGGAAGTTGTACACGTAGGTGAGCCGATTGTCCTTGATGAACAGCGAATGCCCGCCGAAGCGCGACCCGTGCGCGAACAGCACTCCCTCGTCGCCGGCCGCGAGGTCGACGTCGGCGATGATCTTGTACGAGCGGCCGCGCACGTTCACGGCGACGCTCTCGGCGATCGCGCTGGTGTGCGGGTAGTAGACATACCGCGAACGCGGCGGTTCCGACTGCGGCCGCTCGATCGTCAGCTGGTCGCGCGCCGAGCGGTCATCCAGTGGCAGCACATGGTTGCGTTCGGCTTCGGAGAACCAGGTGTCGATCAGCTCCTTCAGCTTCTCGGGGTGGGAGGCGGCGAGGTCGTTCGACTCGGAGCGGTCCTCATCGACGTGGTAGAGCTCCCAGCGGTCTTCGTCGAACCGGCCGTGGCCGGTCAGCGGCGCATGGATCGCGGATGCCTTCCACCCGTCCTTCCAGATGCCGCGGGTGCCGATCATCGTGTAGTACTGCACCTTCTTCTCGGTCGGCCCGTCGGGCTGCGCGTCGAAGGAGTACTTCATCGACACCCCGTCGAGTGGTCGCTGTTCGACGCCGCGGAACACCTCGGGCATCTCGATGCCGATCACATCGAGCACGGTCGCGACGATGTCGGTCGAGTGGTGGTACTGGTGCCGGATCTCTCCCTTGGCGGTGATGCCGGCCGGCCAGTGGATGACCATCGGGTCGCACGTGCCGCCCGAGAACTGCGAGTAGCGCTTGAACATCTGGAAAGGGGTCGAGAACGCCGTCGCCCACCCGGTGGGGTAGTGGTTGTAGGTCTCGGGCCCGCCCAGCACGCCGATCTTGTCGAGGTTCTCCTTCAGGTCGTCGGGGAAACCGTTGAAGAACTTGTTCTCGTTCACCGAGCCGTCCGGCGACCCCTCGCCCGAGGCGCCGTTGTCGGCGCAGTAGAAGATGAGGGTGTTCTCGAGCTGGCCGGAGTCCTCGAGGTAGTCGATGACCCGGCCGATCTGCGCGTCGGTGTACTCGCTGAATCCGGCGAAGACCTCGGCCATCCGGGCGAACAGGCGCTTCTCGTCATCCGAGAGCGTGTCCCACGGCTTGACGTAGTCGGCCGCGTTCGCCTGGTCGTCGGGCATCGGGTTGATGGGGGTGAGGGCGGTGCCCTCGGGCAGGATTCCGCGCTCGATCATGCGACCGAGCACCCACTCGCGATAGGCGTCGTACCCGTCGTCGAAGGCGCCCTTGTACTTGTCGATGTACTCCTTCGGTGCGTGGTGCGGTGCGTGGTTGGCGCCGGGGCAGAACCAGGTGTACCAGGGCTTGGACGGGTTCGAGGCGTTCTGGTCGCGGATCATGCGGATGGCCTGATCGGCGAGGTCCTGCGAGAGGTGGTACCCCTGCTCGGGCGTGGCCGGCGGGTCGATGAAGTGGTTGTCCTCGACCAGGTCGGGGTACCAGTTGTTGGTCTCGCCACCGAGGAAGCCGTAGAAGCGGTCGAAGCCCATGGACAGCGGCCACTGCTGCTTGCTGCCACCGGTCGAGACGTCCTCTTCGGGCACGTTGTGGTTCTTGCCCAGCCAGAAGGTGGAGTAGCCGTTCTGCTGCAGCACCTGACCGATGGTCGCGCACTCGTCGGGGATGTAGCCGGAAGCGCCGGGGAAGCCGTTGGTCGCCTCGGTGATCACGCCGTAGCCGTTGGCGTGGTGATTGCGGCCGGTGAGCATCGTCGAGCGGGTCGGCGAGCACAGCGCCGTGGTGTGCCACTGCGTGTACGTCAGCCCGTTCGCGGCGAGCCGGTCGAGCGTGGGCATGTTGATGCGGCCGCCGTACGGCGACCAGGAGGCCATCCCGGTGTCGTCGTACAGGATGACGAGGATGTTCGGCGCCCCCTCAGGTGCCTTCGGTCGCTCGTACGGGCCCCAGTCGGCGACCGAGTCGCGGACGTCGAGGGCGATCTTGCCCCGGAACTCCTTGGTCATCGTGCTCCCTTCGAACGGCGCGCAGGAGCGCGCGCATCGTGGGCATCACGCTAGTCAGAGGGTGCCGACGCGGGGGAGGGGCGTCACCCGGGGCGGGTGACGCTCGCCGGGATCAGAGATCGGATGCCAGTCGGAACCCGACATGCGACATGCCGGTGTCCTCCGCCTGTGGTGAGCGTGCCGCGGGACGGAACCGCAGGCAGTAGTCCGGCGAGCACAGGAACGACCCGCCCTTGAGCACCCGTCGGGGGATCTGCTCACCCTCTCCCTTGCTGCCCGCGGCGAGAAGATTCTGGCGCTTGCCGGCATCGACGGGGCGGTCGGTGGGCACGATGTGGCGGGGCGTGTAGTAGTCGCTGGTCCACTCCCACGTGTTGCCGATCATGTCGAACAGGCCGTAGCCGTTCTCGGGATAGGAGCCCACCGGCGCGGTGCCACCGACGCCTCGGCTGTCGTACGGAAAGCGACCCAGCCACGAGTTGGCCAGGGCACGTCCGCCCGGGTACGGATCGGGCCCCCACGCGAAGCGGGCGCCGTCCTCACCCCCGCGGGCGGCGTACTCGTGCTCGGCCTCGGTGGGCAGACGCTTGCCCGCCCAGGTCGCATAGGCCGTGGCATCCTCGAACGCGACGTGCACCACCGGGTGGTCGGCGCGGCGCTCGATCGATGAGCCGGGACCGAACGGGGCACGCCAGTGCGCTCCGGGCTGCCACCGCCACCAATTGCGCCAGTCGCGCAGGTCGACCGGCCCCTTCGTCGGGGTGAACACCATGGCGCCCGGCACACGGTCCTCGGCCGCAACCCCCGCGTACAGGGCGGGATCGAGGGGGCGCTCGGCGACCGTCACGTAACCCGTCTCGTCGACGAAGCGGGCGTAGTCGGCATTCGTGACCGCGAAGCGGTCGATGCGGAACGCCGCGACCTCACGCACGTGCACCGGACGCTCATCCGGATAGAACTCCTCCGACCCCATGCGGAACGAGCCCGCCGGGATCAGCACCATCTCACGTGAGTCATCGGCCATGTCACCACCGTAATGCTCGCGCGCGGCCGCCGCGCCTGACAGGATGCACAAGAGACACGACCGGAGGAGCCGTCATGACCCATCTGCCCTCATGGAACGACACCGTCACCCGTCAGAAGATCGTCGACTTCGTCGAATCGGTCAGCTCGGGCCCGGACGCCGTGCCGGTCGAGGAGCGCATCGCCGTGTTCGACAACGACGGCACGCTGTGGTCCGAGAAGCCGGTCATCATCCAGCTCGACTACATCATCGGGCAGTGGGCGGCCGAGCTGAAACGCGACCCCTCGCTCGCTGAGCGGCAACCGTACCGGGCCGTCGCGACCGGGGATCTCGGATGGCTCGGTGCCGCCGTCGAGAAGCACTACGCCGGTGACGACAGCGACCTGAAGGTGCTGCTGGGAGCCCTGGTCGGGCTGACCGACGGCATGCCGGTGGCCGAGTATGCAGCATCCGTCGCGGAGTTCTTCCGCACCGCGACCCACCCCACCCTCGGCACCCCGTTCTCGGGGGCCGTCTACCAGCCCATGCGCGAACTGCTGCGCTATCTGGAGCACCACGGATTCAGCTGCTACATCGTCTCGGGTGGCGAACGCGACTTCATGCGCAGCATCACACAGGAGTACTACGGCATCCCCCCGGAGCGGGTCATCGGATCGGCCTACGGCCTCACCTACGACGCCGAGGCGCGCACCGTGCGCTACTCGGCGAACCTGGACTACCTCGACGACGGGCACATCAAGCCGGTGCGCATCTGGAGCCGCACCGGACGGCGCCCGCTGCTGGCCGCCGGCAACGCGAACGGCGACCTGCCCATGCTGCAGTTCGCGGTCGGCGACGGTACGGCGCGGCGCGGACTGGCGCTGCTGGTACACCACGACGATCAGTCGGGTCGCGGCGACACCCCGTACGACAAGGGCGCCGAGCAGGCGCTCGCCGCCGACGACATCACCGTGATCAGCGTCGCCGACGACTGGTCGCAGGTGTTCCCCGCACAGGGTGAGGGATGAGCACTCCGGCCTCCGGGCCTGCCGCGCTGAGCTGGTTCGCGCCCACCCTGCGCGGGTATCGGCGCGAGTGGATCGGGGCCGATGTCGTGGCCGGACTGTCGGCCGGCGCCGTCGTGATCCCCCAGGCGATGGCGTACGCGACCATCGCGAACCTGCCGGTGCAGATCGGCCTGTACACCTGCATGGTGCCGATGCTCGTGTACGCCCTGCTGGGCGGATCGCGCGCGATGAGCGTGTCGACGACCTCGACCATCGCGACGCTCAGCGCCACGACGCTGCTCACGGCCGGCGTCGCAGCCGACGCCGAGAACCCGATCCCCGACCTGATGGCACTGACGCTGATCGTCGGGGTGATCCTGTTGCTGGCTCGGATGCTGAAACTCGGCGGTCTGGTCGAGTACATCTCGAAGCCGACCATCCTCGGTGTGCAGATCGGAGTCGGGGCCACCGTCGCGATCGGTCAGCTGCCCAAGCTGCTGGGCGAGAACATCGAACCGTCGGCAGAGGGGTTCCTCAGAGCGATCCTCGCCGCGATCCGGGCACTGCCCGACGCGAATACGGCGACCGTGCTGCTATCGGTCGGGTCGGTGATCGCGCTGCTGGTGCTCAAGCGCTTCGCGCCGAAGGTGCCGGGCCCGCTCGTGCTCGTCGCGGTGGGCATCGCGTTGATGGCCTTCAGCGGGCTGCGCGAGGCCGGGGTCGCGTTGATCGATCCGGTACCGCAGGGTCTGCCGCCGTTCGAGCTTCCGTCGTTCGCGCACGCGGCGGCGCTCGTCCCCGGGGCGTTTGCGATCGCTGTGATGGTGTTCCTCGAATCCAGTGCCGTGGCGCGCAGCATCCGCCGCCCCGGTGAACCGCCCATCGAGAGCAATCGCGAGCTGTTCGCCGCCGGCGCGGTCAACGCTGTCGGCGCGTTCTTCCAGGTGCTGCCCGCCGCGGGAGGGTTCTCGCAGAGCGCGGTGAACCGAGCCGCCGGTGCGCGTTCGCAGCTGGCCGCCCTCGTGACGGTCGCGATGGCGGTGATCGTCGCGCTGTTTCTCGGGCCGGTGCTCAGCCTCATGCCGCAGGCCGTGCTCGCCGCGCTGGTTTTCGTCGCCGTGGCCGCTCTGATCGATGTGCGCGGCATGGTCGGCCTCTGGCGGCTGAACCGGTCGGACTTCTGGGTTGCCGCGGTGACGACCGCCGTGGGACTGACCGCGGGGCTGCTCGTGGCCGTCGCTGTCGGAGTCGTCGGCACGTTCGTCGTGGTGCTGCGCGAGCTGAACAAGGTGCGGCTGGCGGTCGATGAGCCCCGCGGCGGTGTGCTGACCGTGCACCTGCACGGACCGCTCTACACGGCCAACGCGCTGTCATACGAGTCCGCAGTGCTCGATGCGGCCACCGCCCTGCCGGAACTGCGCGTGCTCGTGCTCGACGCCGCGCAGCAGCGCGCACTCTCGGTGACCGTGCTCGACGCGCTGCGAGAGCTCGATGACGAGCTGGCAGGGGCGGGCGTCGAGCTGCGCCTGGCCGCCGTTCCGGACGGAGCCGCCGAGGTGGCTCGGCGCGGTGACTGGTTCGCCGGACTGGAGGAGCAGGGGCGGGTCTTCGACAGCGTAGAGGCCGCCGCGCGCGACTGAGGCGACCTGGGGTCGGTGGGCTTTGGGTGGGCGCGGGGCGGTTGGCTCATGGTGCTTGCTGGCTCGTGGTGCTGCGGATCAGTGCCAGTGGCCGGGTGTGGGCAGCACGTGCGAGTCGACGGCCGCGCCGCCCGCCCCGATCCCGGCCGTGCAGTACAGCAGCGACAACGTCGGGTAGCCGTGTACGCGGTTGTCGCGGATGATCGCCCGGTCATCGGTCGGGTCGAGCGTCGTCGTATCGGCGAGCAGGCCGGCCCAATGAGAGGCCCAGTCCGTGGCATCCGCCGTCTGTCGCGCCTCGGCGCGGAATCGGGGCAGCCACGCTGAGATCCGCGCCGTCGCCTCGTCGTCGAGATCGTCGTGCGCGATCATGTGCACGCCGGGTGCGACCGGCGTCTCGCGCAGCGCGGCGCCGTCCCAGGTGAGCACGCGGGAGTGCTCTGGCGTCACCTCGAGCAGGTTGAACCCGTGCGTGCGCACCGGTGCGGCGGGCGAACGGCCCGCGACCGACTCGAGCACCAGTCCGCCGCGCGAGCGCAGGTCGCTCTCGGGCAGATCGACGAGGTCGGCCCGGTTGAGCAGCACGGCCAGGCGCCGCGTCGTCGGGTCGAACGCCAGCCACGCGCCACCGGCACGGCGATCGCGGATGCCGATCACACCCGGGTAGTGCTCGGGCCACCAGGTGCCCAGATCGTCCCAATCTCGCTGCGGATCCTCATCGCGCACGGCCAGCAACCGCGCCTGCCCCGGCTCGACATCGATCACCACGGTGCACATGAGCTCGAGTCTATGGGCGCCCGGTGCGCCGGCCGACTGTACACAACTCCGGAGAATCTGCCGCGTGCGGGTCTCAACAGGCCCGCAACGGGCCCAAGCGGCAAGTTTCTCCGGAGTTGCGAACGCGATGCCGCGTATGACCGTCGGATGCGGCGGTGCCGAGCGGACGTGGATGCCCGGCCGGCGCGCGTGGGGCAGAATCGGAGGCGTGAACATCGTTGTCGCAGTCACGGGCGGCATCGCCGCGTACAAGACGGTGCACCTGGTGCGCCTGCTGATCAAGGCCGGCCACGAGGTAACCGTCGTGCCCACCGAAGACGCGCTGCGGTTCGTCGGCCTGCCCACCTGGGAGGCGATCAGCCGCAACCAGGTCACCACGAGCGTGCACGAGGACGTCGCCCGCGTGCGACACGTCGCGCTCGGGCAAGCCGCCGACCTGGTGATCGTCGCGCCGGCCACCGCGAACACGATCGCGAAGATGGCGGCGGGCCTCGCCGACGACCTGGTCGGCACCACGCTGCTCGCGACGACGGCCCCGGTCGCCGTCGCTCCGGCGATGCACACCGAGATGTGGCAGCATCCGGCGACGCAGGCGAACACCGCCGCCCTGCGCTCACGCGGTGTCGCGATCCTCGGCCCCGACGACGGGGAACTCACCGGCGGCGACTCCGGACCGGGGCGGATGCTGGAACCCGAGCACATCATCGAACGGGCCCTCGCGCTGATCGGCGACCGCGACCTCGACGGGCTGCGCGTCGTCGTCTCGGCAGGGGGCACGCGAGAGCCGTTGGACCCGGTGCGGTACCTCGGCAATCGTTCCAGCGGGCGGCAGGGGGTCGCCCTCGCGCTCGCCGCCGCCGACCGCGGCGCCGAAGTGGTGCTCGCGGCCGCGAACATCGATGCGTCCGTGCTGGCGGATGCCGCGCAGCATCCGCTCATCCGCACCGAGCACGTCGGTACGGCGGCCGAGCTCGCGGCGCTCATGCGCGCGGTCTCAGATGATGCCGCGGTGATCGTCATGGCCGCAGCGGTCGCCGACTACCGCCCGGCCGAGGTGTCGGCGGGCAAGCTCACCAAGGAGTCCGGCGGCCTCGAACGCATCGAACTGGTCGAGACCGAGGACATCGTCGCCGGGCTCGCCGCCCGCCGCCGACCCGGGCAGCTCGTGGTCGCCTTCGCCGCCGAGACTCCGCGCGACGACGAAGAACTGCTCGCTCGTGCCCGCCGCAAGCGCGAGCGCAAGGGGGTCGACCTGCTCGTGGTCAACGAGGTCGGGTGGCAGCGGGGCTTCGAGACGGCCGAGAACGCGGTGCACGTCATCGGAGACGAGGGCGAGGTGCTGGCGACGGCCTCCGGCACGAAGCGCGTGGTCGCCGACGCGATCTGGGATGCCATCGCCGACGGGCTGTGACGGCGGGCCGGCTTCGGTTGCCGATTCCGACACGCCCGGGTAAACTTGAGTCAACCCCACTCAAGTTTTAAGGAGTCTCCTCAGGAGGAACGAATGGTCAACCCCGCACAGAACGAAGAGCAGCAGAGCGCCCTCGAGCAGTTCGGCATCAATCTCACCGACCGTGCCCGTCAGGGCAAGCTCGATCCGGTGATCGGTCGAGACAGCGAGATCCGCCGCGTGAGCCAGGTGCTCACCCGGCGCACCAAGAACAACCCCGTGCTCATCGGGGAACCCGGCGTCGGCAAGACCGCCGTCGCCGAAGGGCTCGCTCAGCGGATCGTCGCGGGAGACGTGGCCGAGTCGCTCAAAGACAAGGAGCTCATCTCGCTCGACATCTCGGCGCTGGTCGCCGGTGCGATGTACCGCGGGCAGTTCGAGGAGCGGTTGAAGAGCGTTCTGAAGGAGATCACCGAGTCCGAGGGTCGGGTGATCACCTTCATCGACGAGCTGCACGTGCTGATGGGGGCCGGCGGCGGTGAGGGCTCGGTGGCGGCATCCAACATGCTCAAGCCCATGCTCGCCCGCGGTGAACTGCGCCTGATCGGCGCGACGACGCTCAACGAGTACCGCGAGTTCATCGAGAAGGATGCCGCCCTCGAACGCCGCTTCCAGCAGGTGTACGTGGGTGAGCCGTCGGTCGAGGACACCGTCGCGATCCTGCGCGGGCTGAAGGGGCGCTACGAGGCGCACCACGGGGTGACGATCTCGGACAGCGCACTCGTCGCGGCGGCCTCGCTCTCGAACCGCTATCTGCCCAGCCGGCAGTTGCCCGACAAGGCCATCGACCTTGTCGACGAGGCCATGTCGCGCCTGAAGATGGAGATCGACTCGTCGCCGGTCGAGATCGACGAGCTCAAGCGCCAGGTCGATCGGATGCGGCTCGAAGAACTCGCGCTCAAGCGCGAGAAGGACGCCGCGTCGAAGGAGCGCCTCGCGGCGCTGCGCGAGCAACTCACCGGTCTGGAGCATGAACTCGCCGGTCTCGAAGAGCGCTGGGCCCGCGAGCGCCAGGGCCTCAACCGGGTCGGCGAGCTCAAGAAGAAGCTCGACGATGCCATCACCCAGCGTGATCTCGCCATGCGCGATGCTGACTACACCCGGGCATCCAAGCTCGAGTACGAGACGATCAAGCGCCTGCAGGCCGAGATCGCCGAGGCCGAGCAGGCCGAGGCCGCCGTCTCCAGCGAGGGCCGCATGGTCAACGAGCAGGTCAGCGACGAAGACATCGCCGCGGTGATCGCGGCGTGGACGGGCATCCCCGTCGGGCGCCTGCTGCAGGGTGAGAGCGAGAAGCTGCTGCACCTCGAGAACGAGCTGGGCAAGCGGCTGATCGGGCAGAAGGACGCCGTCACGGCGGTATCGGATGCTGTACGTCGCTCGCGTGCGGGGATCAGCGATCCCGGTCGTCCGACCGGATCGTTCCTGTTCCTCGGCCCGACCGGCGTCGGCAAGACCGAGTTGGCCAAGGCGCTCGCCGAGTTCCTCTTCGACGACGAGCACGCCATGGTGCGCATCGACATGAGCGAGTACGGCGAGAAGCACTCGGTCTCGCGTCTGGTGGGTGCCCCTCCCGGGTACATCGGCTATGAGCAGGGCGGGCAGCTGACCGAGGCCGTTCGTCGTCGTCCGTACTCTGTGGTGCTGCTCGACGAGGTCGAGAAGGCGCACCCCGAGGTGTTCGACGTGTTGCTGCAGGTGCTCGACGACGGTCGCCTGACCGATGGTCAGGGGCGCACGGTCGACTTCTCGAACGTGATTCTGATCCTGACGAGCAACATCGGCTCGCCGATCCTGATCGACCCGATCATGTCGACCGAGCAGAAGCGCGAGCAGGTGATGGCGCTGGTGCGGCAGTCGTTCCGCCCCGAGTTCCTGAACCGACTCGATGACATCGTGATGTTCCAGGCGCTGAGCGAGGACGACCTGGCGCAGATCGTCGAGCTGTCGGTGGATCAGCTGCAGCGTCGGCTGGCGGATCGCCGGCTCACTCTGGCCGTCACCCCGGGTGCCCGCGCCTGGCTCGCCGAGCGCGGCTACGACCCGGTGTTCGGTGCCCGCCCGCTGCGCCGGCTCATCCAGACCGAGGTGCAGAACCGGCTTGCGACGGCGCTGCTGTCGGGCAACGTGCACGATGGCGACACCGTGCGCGTCGACGTCGCGGCCGACGGCGCCGGCCTGGTGCTCACCAGCCAGTCCTGACCCCGGCCCTTTCCGCCTCCGTCTATTCGTCACAAACCCGCGCTATCGGGCCCGTTTTCGGGCGGTTTGTGACGAATAGACGGGGGAGGGGTGAGAGGGGCAGGGGGCGGTCAGGAGAGCGGATGCAGGAAATCGGCCAGACGTTGCGCCATGGCATCCGCATTCCAGGAGTGGTCGGATCCGGGCATCCGCTCGGAGGTTCCGGTCGCGGCGGCGGCCGCCAACGCGTCGGCCGTAGCGACCATGCCCGGGAACGTCTCGGTCGCCGTGAGTGCGACCAGCGGCGCTGACGTGGCGTACCCGCGCTGCTCGACGGCGGCCAGCGCCTCACCATCGGGAACCCAGCCGAGCACGACCCGCGGATACTCGGGGGTCTGCTTCAGCGCATCGAGCCACTCCGGTGGCATCCCGGCCATGTATCGCGCGACCGCCGCCTCAAGGTCGCCGGCGTCGATCGATTCGCGCACCGATGCCCACCATGCCGCCGCTCCTTCGGGAAAGAGGCCGAGCGGCGCTTCCCACAAGAACATCCCGGCGACGTTCGGCACTCTGGCGGCCGCGAGCATCGCGAGTGCGCACCCCGATGAGTGGCCGACGAGTACGACAGGAGCGCGGGAGATCGCGGCGAGTTCGGTGATCGCGGCCAGCTGTGCGTCGAGTGTGATGGGGCCGTTCGACACGCTCTCGCCGCGTCCCAGGCGGTCGGCGAACAGCGAACGGATTCCCTGGGTGGCCAGGAGTTCGGCCGTGGCCCTCGTGGTCGGGTCGCCGGCGCGATCCGGGCCGGCGCCCGTGATGAACATGACTGCGGGGGCATCCGCCGGACCGGAATCGTCGTAGGCGATGAGGTCGCCTCTCGCCGTGGTCAGGACGCTCACGCTGCGGCCTCGATCCTCACCGCGATCGTGTCGCCCACATCCTTGCCGAGCATCCTGCGTGTCGCGGCCTTGACCGGACCGAGATGGTACCCGTGCCCCGAGGGCAGCAACGTCAGAGCCACCGTGACGGCGTCCAACGTGCCCACGACGCGTACCGGCTTCCCCGTGCCGAACGCTTCGGCAGACCCGGGTGCTTCGAACACGATCCATCCGCCGGCTTCGCTTGCGCGGACCAGCTCTGCGTCGAACTGCATGGATGGTGAGGGCATGGAGCACCACTTTCCAGACTGATCGGTGTGATTTCTCTCAAACTAGACTCATGCGTATGAAAACGTCAAGCGCCAATCGTGCGCTGCGCCCCTCGTCCGTCGCGAAGCGCGAGGCGATCCTCGATGCCGCGCAGGTCGAGTTCCTCGCGCACGGCTACGAGCGAGTGACCATGGATGCCATCGCGCGTCGTTCTGGTGTTGCCAAGCAGACGCTCTATGGTCACTTCGGCGCCAAGGAGGCGCTCTTCCTCGAACTCGTGCGCTCGCAAACCCGTGCGGCGACCGAGCGTGTGCATCGCAAAGAGGCGAGCGGCGATGAAGGCGCGCGGGAGCAACTCGAGCGGGTGTTGATCCAGCAGCTGCAGACGGTGCTCGCGCCGAATCTGCTCGCGCTGCGCCGGCTGGTCATCGGACTCATGGCACAGTTTCCTGAGCTGGCCCGCGAGCTCTACGAACAGGGGGCGCAGCAGGCGATCCGGGCGCTGGCCCAGCGTCTGGAGGTGCTGACGTCGGCCGGTGAACTCGCCGTCAGCGACCCGGCACGCGCAGCGACGCAACTGAACTGGCTCGTCATGGGCGAGCCAGTGAACCGGGCGATGCTGCTCGGCGACGCCGCGGCGCTGGGCGACAGAACGGTCGAAGAGCACGTCACCGCGGCGCTCGATGTGTTTCTGGCGGCTTACGGCGTAGCATCCGATTCCGCCCCCTCGCGGTGAGGGGTGGGCGTCAGGCGTTGACGAGCACCGTGTCGGCGAGGGGACGGCGCACGCGCGGGGCGGTCTCGCGCTCCTGCAGCACCTCGGGAAGGCGCGCGGCGTCGCCGATCTCACCCAGCGCCAGCACCGTCATCGGCGCGAAACGCTCATCGAGACCGAACGTCTCGCTCACCTGAGCGGCGTTGAAACCGCTCATCTGGTGCACGTGCAGTCCGTCATGGTGCGCCTGCACCGACAGGTGAGCGACGGCCTGACCGAGGTCGTAGACCGCGTGGCTGATCGGGGCGCCGTCGGCGCCCGCGACCTCGGCCACTGCGACGATCAGCACGGCCGCGTCGCCGGCCCACGTCTGGTTGAATCCGACGAGAGCCGAGTGGATGCCATGGTGCGCCGCCGATCCGCGCCGGGCGACGATGAACCGCCAGGGCTGCGAGTTGCTCGCGCTGGGCGACCACCGTGCGGCTTCGAGAGCGGATGCCAGCTTCGCCTCGTCGATGGGGGCCTCAGCCTCGTAGGCGCGAGGGCTCCAGCGCCCGGCGAGGACGTCGAGCACGGGGTGATCGGTCTGGGCGGCGCGGTCGAGGACGGAGTTGCTCACAGGAGGGTCCTTTCGGAGTGTCGGTCAAAGAGGACCCCATCGTCCGAACTCTGCAACCATCCTATGCACGCGCATATTCCGGACCCGTCGCGCTCCCGTGCGCCGCGCTACGCGCCCCGGCCCCTTGGGTGAAAAACCACTTCCCGCTTGAGAAACCACGTGTATGCGTGTTTCTCAAACGGGAAGTGGTTTCTCAGCGGAAGGCGAGCGCGCGAGCCGGCCAGCGAGCCGGCCAGCGAGCGGGGCGCCTAGCCGCGCAGGGCGTCCTTCAGCGAGACGCGGGCGCCCATCCGCAGCAGCGAGTTCTCGTAGATCTTCGCGCCGAGCAGGATCATCGCCACGCACGACGCCAGCAGCAGTGCGAGCGCCGCCAGCGGCTCCCACCACTGGGCCTCGCTGAAGAACAGGCGGATCGGCATGGCCACGGGGGCCGAGAACGGCACGTACGACAGCACGGTCATCACCGTGCTGTTGCCGCCGAAGAAGATCACCAGGAAGTACGGGATCATCGTCAGGTACATCACCGGTGTCAGGGTCGCGCCGGCATCCTCCTGTCGCGACACCAACGACCCGGCCGCGGCGAACATCGCCGCCAGCAGGATGAACCCGAACAGGAAGAACACCGCGAACCACAGCGCCGGCGCCCCGAACCCTCGCAGCAGATCATCCTGACCCGTCACGATCAGCCCGACCATGGCCACGCCGATCAGCAGCAGAATCTGCCCGAGCGCGAGCACGGTGTTGCCGATCACCTTTCCGGCCAGCATCACCCGTGCGGGGATGGCCGAGAGCAGGATCTCGATGATCCGCGTCTGCTTCTCTTCGACCACGCTGGTGGTGATCGGTGTGCCGAACGAGATCGCCGCCATCATGAACACCATGCCGAACAGCAGCCCCAGCACGGACCGGGCCCCGAAATCGGGGGCGTCGGGAGTGAGCAGTTCAACGGTCGGCGCAACCGATACCGCCGCGACCAGCCCGTCGGGCGCCGACTCATCGGCGATGATGATCACGCCCGTCGGCGATGCGCTGTCTTCGATGACCGCGGCCTCGACGTCGCCCGAGCGCACCAGCTCTTCGGCATCCGCCCGCCCGGCGACCTCGGTGACCTGGTAGGCGTCCGACGCGGCCAGCCCATCGGCGGCGCTACCGACCGCGGCGATCGAAGTGGTGCCGCTGCTGCTGGAGGCGATGCCCATCCAGAGGATGCCACCGAACACGGCCAGCACCAGGATCACCGTCGAGATCAGGAACGCCTTGCTGCGCACACGCGCGCCGATCTCGCGTTCGGCGACGAGCCAGGCACCCCGTGAGGTGGACAGGGCACGCGGGCGCGCCGGAGCGGTCGGGATGCTCATCGGATGACCTCCTTGAAGATCTGGGCGAGGGTGGGGCGCTGCGGAGCGAAGTGCGAGACGGCGCCGTCGGCCAGCGCGCGGCGCAGCACACGCTGCGCGGTGTCGTCGTGGTCGACGTCGAAGATCGCGTCGCCGGCCTCGAAGTCGATCACGGTCACGCCGGGCTCGGTGCGCAGCCAGCCGACGTCCGATGTGCTCTGCAGCTCCCACCGCGGTGCGGAGTGCTCTGCGCGCAGGTCGGCACGCGGACCCGCCGCGCGGATCGTTCCGTCGGCGATGATGATCAGGTCGTCGCACAGCCGCTCGACGACATCGAGCTGATGCGACGAGAACAGGATGGCGGCGCCCTGCGCGGCGCGCGTCTGCAGCACACCGGCGACGACATCGACCGCGAGCGGGTCGAGACCCGAGAACGGCTCGTCGAGGATCAGCACCTCGGGGTCGTGCACGAGAGCGGCGGCGATCTGCGCGCGCTGCTGGTTACCCAGCGACAGCGCCTCGATCTTGTCGTCCAGGCGTTCGCCGAGACCGAGTTCGGTCAGCAGCGCGGTGGCGCGTTCGGTGGCATCCGCTTTGCTGAATCCGTGCAGTCGCGCGAGGTAGACGACCTGCTCGAGCACCTTCATCTTCGGGTACAGGCCGCGCTCCTCGGGCATGTAGCCGAACAGCTGACGGTCGGCGGCGGTGGCCGGAGCGCCGTTGATGCTGACGGTGCCGGCATCGGCCGCGAGCACACCGAGGATGATGCGCATCGTGGTGGTCTTACCGGCGCCGTTGCCGCCGACGAAGCCCGTCAGTCGCCCCGGGGCGACGTCGAATCGGAGGCTGTCGAGCACCGCCCGGGAACCATAGCTCTTGGTGATGCCGTCCAGGCTCAGATGTGTTGCCACGTCGACTCCGTCCACTCAGTGCAGCGCATGCCTCCACGCTACGAATCGGCGGTGCTCGGTGGCATCCCCCGTCGGGCGGATTCTGCGGCATCCGTCGTGCGGGTGACCGGCGGATGCGAAATGACGGATACGAAGCGACGGATGCGGAACGGCGGATGCCCTCAGCGCCGCCCCAGGTGCAGCACGCCGCGCACGATCAGGCCGGCTCCCAGTGCCCAGAACGCCGCGCTGATGCCGAATGCCGCGATGCCGGATGCCGCCACCAGGAACGTGACGACGGCGGGTAGGCGCTCGCCGGGGTCATCGATCGCCTGCTGTACCGACGATCCGAACGCCCCGAGCAGCGCGAGCCCTGCCACCGCGGGGATCACCGCGGCCGGGGCGAGCAGCACCAGGGTGACGAACACCGCCGAGCACGCCCCGAGCGCGATGTACGACACTCCCGTCGAGACGCCGGCCACCCAGCGTCGTGCCGGATCGGGTTCGGCATCGGGAGCCGCGGCCAGGGCCGCGCTGATCGCGGCGAGGTTGATCGCGTGCCCGCCGAAGGGTGCGCCCACCGCTGAGCCGATACCGGTGACGAGCATCGCGGGACGCCACGGGACCTCATAGCCGTAGCTGCGCATGACGGCGATGCCCGGTACGTTCTGCGACGCCATGGTGACGATGAACAGCGGCAGCGCGATGCCGATGATCGAACCCACGGTGAATGTCGGCGCCGTCAGCGTCAGGGTGGGGAGCAGCTGCGCCGGTTCGACCGCCGTGCCCGAGTTCACGATGCCGACGACCACGACGACGGTCGCCGTGGCGAACGACCCGGGCACGGCCCAGCGCGGCGCGATCCGCACCAGCAGCAACCAGGTGAGCACCACCGGCACCACGCCCCAGGGGTTGACGACGATGCCGGTGACGGGAGCGAGGCACAGCGGCAGCAGCACGCCGGCGAGCATCGCCTGGGCGATCGACGGTGGGATCGCCGCGATCAGGGCGCCGAGCCGGGGTACGAGGGCGGTCAGCAGGATCAACGCCGCGGCCACCAGAAACGCCCCGACCGCCGCCGACCAGCGCTGCTCGGGTGCCCCCTCGGTAGCGCTGACGGTGGCCAGCAGTGCGGCACCGGGCGTCGACCAGGCGGCGGTGATCGGCATCCGGTACCGCCACGCGAGGACGACGCAGGCCAGGCCCATCGTGAGGCTCAGCATCAGCAGGCCGCTCGCCGCCTGTGCCGGGCTCGCCCCGACCGCGTCGAGTCCGGTGAGCACCACGGCGAACGAGCTGGTGAATCCGACCAGGGCCGTGACGATGCCCGCCACGATGGGGCGCGACAGCGACGTGGAACCCGATCGTGTCACGGTCAGGCCAGTCCCTGCCGGTGGGCGATCACAACGGCCTGCACGCGGTCCCGTGCGCCGAGTTTCTGCAGGATGCGCGACACGTGGGTCTTCACGGTCGCCTCGCCGATGAACAGGGCCGAGGCGATCTCAGCGTTGCTGCGGGCATCCGCCATCAGTGCGAGCACGTCGCTCTCGCGCTCGGTGAGCGCTTCGGTCGCGACGAGTGCGGTCGCGGGGTGCGCGGGCGCCGTGGCACGAACGGGCGGAGCGGCGGGCGCGGGGGTGACGGATGCTGCGAAGCGGGCCAGCACACGGCGCGTGACTTCGGGCGCCAGCATCCCGTCGCCGGAGGCCAGTGCGCGCACGGCGGAGATGAGCTCTTCGGGGCCGGCGTTCTTCAGCAGGAACCCGCTGGCCCCGGCCTCCAGCGCGGCGAAGAGGTACTCGTCGCGGTCGAAGGTGGTGACGATCGCGATCGCGGATGCCACGTGCCCTGCGCCGACGATGCGGCGGGTGGCTTCGAGGCCGTCCATGTCGGGCATCTGCACGTCCATGGTGATCACGTCGGGTGCCAGCCGGGCCGCGAGGTCGACCGCGTCGGTGCCGGTCGCGGCCTCGCCGACGACGTCGATGTCGGGCTGGGTGCCGAGAATCGCGCGGAACCCGGCACGTAGCATGCTGTGGTCGTCGACGATCAGCACGCGGATCGGAGAGTCGGTCATGGCGTCCTTCGAGAGCGGTGGCGGCGGGCGGGCATCAGCGCGCGACCACGGGGGAGCGGGTAGCCGATGTCGCCGGCGATGCGGTGGTGAGGGGAACCGTGACGCGCACGCGGAAGCCACCCTGCGGGCGGGGCAGCAGTTCGATCGTGCCGCCCGACGCCAGCGCACGTTCACGCATGCCGATCTGTCCGAGACCGGCGCGCGGTGCTGAGATCACCCGCCCCGAGTTGAGCACTTCGAGCTCGACGGCATCGGCGTCGTAGCGCACGCGCACGTCGGCAGTGGCGCCGCTCCCGGCGTGCCGGCGGGCGTTCGTCAGCGCCTCCTGGGCGATCCGGTACAGGTTCACGGCGACCGTGCTGGGGACTGCCACCGGCTCACCGATCACCGTGTAGGCGGTGGGCAGACCGGCATCCCGAGACGCCTGCACGAGGTGTTCGATGTCGGTCAGGGTGAGCGCTGCGGCCGAGTCGTCGTGCTCGTCGTCGTGGGCCCGCAGCGTTTCGAGCAGCCGGCGGAAGTCGCCGATCGCCTCGCGGGAGGACTCCTCGACCGCGGCCATCATGGTCTTGGCGCGGGCGGGGTCCTGATCGACGACCAGCCGTGCGGCGCCGGCCTGCACTCCCATCACCGAGACGTGGTGCGCGACGACGTCGTGCAGTTCGCGGGCGATGCGCACGCGGTCGAGGGCCACGGCCTGCGCTGCGGTCACCTCGCGCTCGTGCTCGAGCTCGCGGGTGCGCTCTTCGAGCGCGATGAGCTGCTGGGCGGCGGTCCACGAGCGCTCGCCGAAGTAGTACGCTCCGCCGAAGTAGAGCGCGTTGATGAGCACCTGGATCATCATGTAGGCCAGCACGGGTGAGAACGCGCCGGCGGTGACGTCGGCCTCATCCGCTCCGGTGAGGACCTCGCGGTACATCACCGCGATCAGCCAGATGAACATGCCGACGATGATGCCGACACGCACCCACAGAGCCGCTCGCCGGTTGTTCATCCAGGCGCCCACCGTGTAGATCGCGATGAACATCGCGATATTGATGACGTACACCTCGGGCGCCCGCAGCGAGACGCTGACGAAGAACAGCACTGCGATGAACACGGCGACCAGCGCCGGCCAGCGGCGTCGCAGGGCGAGGGGAGCGGTGACGCCCAGGACGAACAGCAGTGCGGTCCACAGGGGTGCCTGTTCGTCGCCGTAGAAGCCCGCGACGCTCGTCAGACCGGCGCTGATGATGCCGCCGAGCAGCAGCGCCCCGGCCAGGAGCAGGTCCTGTCGCAGTTCCCGCGGGGTCGGGGTGCGCACGAGGGGGGAGGATGCCGACATGAGACCACCGTAGAGCGTGGGGCTCACGTCGGCATCCACCGCGAGGGGGACTGCGCTCAGACGACGGCGAGGGCGTCGATCTCGACGAGCATCTCGGGGTGAGGCAGGCCGGTGAACACCGTGGTGCGGCAGGGCAGCGCGCCGCTGGGCACGTACTTCTGCACGAACTCGCCGTAGGCCTCGTTCATCGCCGGGAAGTTCGCCTGGTCGGTGAGGTAGACACGGAACATCAGCACGTCCTCGACAGAGGCGCCGCCGGCCTCGAGGATCGCGCGCACGTTCTCGAGCGTGCGCAGCGTCTGCGCGTGCACGTCGCCCTCAGCGATGTACGTGTTCGTCTCGGGGTCCATCGGCCCCTGGCCCGAGACCTGCAGCATGTTGCCCTTGCGCAGGCCCTGCGAGAACACGTGGGCGGGTGCCGGGGCGGCGTCGGTGCGGATGACGGTGGTGTCGGTCATTTCTCTCCTTGGGAGTTCTGGTGAAGTTCGGCGTTCTGGTGACGATCGGCGTTCAGGTGAAGTGCAGTCTGATCAGGTCGCGGATGCGCAGGTCATCGTCGACGAGCGGAACGAGTCCCCACCGGTCGAGGGTGGTGCACGGGTGCGAGATGCCCAGCTCGAGAAGGTCGCCGACCCTGGGGGCAGCGGTCTCGCCGGTGGCATCCGCGTCGAATCGGATGAACGCGTGCTGGTCGGCGAGCTGCTCGATCCGGCCGGCGAATGCGCGGGCGGCGGAGCCGTCGCGGCCGCGCACGCCGAGCACGACGGGAAGGTCTTGGTCGAAGCCGACGTCGCGTCGTCCGCACAGTGCGATCACGAGGCCCGGCTCGGGGATGCTGAGCACCGGCGCCCATACCCGGATCGCGGAGCGCAGTTCGGGGCTGCCTGCGCTGGCGCGGGTGAGGGGCGTCGTGCGGGCGTAGAGCCCGTCGTCGTGGGTGAGATACGCACCACTGCGCAGCAGGATGCGCGCGGCGGGGAAACCGCCGTCGACGAGGCCGTCGACCGCTGCGTCGAAGTACGCGCTGCCGCCGAGTGACACGATGCCGTCTTCGGGCAGAAGTCCCTCATCGTTCAGTGCGAGGGTCAGTGCGGCGAGCTCGCGCGCGAAATCGCGTACGTTGTCGGCCTTGGCGGTCTCGGTGTCACCCGCGAGGGTGCCCTCGTAGGTCGCGATACCGACGACGCGGATGCCCGGGGTGCGGGCGGCCTGCTCGGCCAGCGCACGCAGCGCGTCCGCGCCGCGCACGCCGGTGCGTCCGCCGGGGTGCCCCACCTCGAGCAGCACGTCGAGGGGACGCTGATCGGCGGGGCCGGCGAGCAGCGCGAGGCCGTCAAGGGAGTCGGCGTACACCGGGCACGCGAACTCCGCATCGGCGGCGAGCTCGGCACGCAGCCATGCGATGGCTCCCGGCTCGACGAGCTGGTTCGCCAGCAGCAGGCGCGGCAGCCCCGCGGCGCGGTACACGCGCAGCTGCGTGGGGGTCGCCGCCGTGATGCCCCAGGCGCCGGCATCCATCTGCCGCCACGCCAGCGCGGGCGACATCGCGGTCTTGCCGTGCGGGGCGAGCGCCACACCGCGTGAACGCACGTACGTCATCATCTCGGCGATGTTGTGCGCGATCGCCGACTCGTCCAGAGTGAGCTGCGGAAAGTCGCGGTCGGCGGCGAACAGCGAGGTGCCGTGCAGATCGGCCGTGCCGGCATCGTCGAGGCTCGGGCCCAGGCCCTTGGTCAGGCGCAGCGGTGCGGATTCGATCATCGTGAGGGCCTTTCGGTGAGGGTGCCGGCACCCATCGTGCACAGTTCCGCACCCGCGAGAACAGGGGTGCCGCCCACGATGACGTCGGCGATGCCTTCGGCGAGCAGCGTCGGTTCGTCGTAGGTCGCGCGGTCGGTGACCGCGGCGGGGTCGACGAGGCAGAAGTCCGCGCGCGAGTGCGGTCGCACCAGGCCTCGGTCGCCGAAACCGAACCGCCGCGCTGCGCGCAGGGACAGGTGCTCGGCGGCCTCCCACCAGGTCCAGTCCTGCCAGTCGATCACGTGTCTGCGCAGCATCCGCGAGAAGCTGCCCCAGCCGCGGGGGTGCGGATGCCCGCCGAGGAAGATGCCGTCGGAGCTGCCCAGGTGCGCGCGGTGGTTGGCGATCGCACGAACGTCTTCGAGTCGGTTGGCGGCCGGCTGCTGCACGATCGCGCCGGCACCGAGACCGGTTGCGACGATCAGATCGCACACCGTCTCACCGATCGGGCGGCCGACCCGCTCGGCGATCACGGGCAGGGGCAGCCCTTCGGCCCAGACCCAGTCGGGGTGGTCGGCGACGCTGATGGTGACGCGGCCGAGCAGGTCGGCGATGCCGGGGAACCACTCGCGTTCCAGGCGCTCGCGTGTCGCCGTGTCGGCCAGCACCGCGAGCGTGCGGTGCGGGCCCTCCTGCTGCAGGGCGGCGGGGATCGCCAGCATGGCGAGGATCGTGTTGCCGCGACGGTACGGGTAGGCGTCGAACGTCAGGTCGATGCCCTCGTCGAGTGCCGCGTCGACGATCGGCAGCGCCAGGTCGGCCGGAGCGTGCAGGTGCGCCACATGCACCGGGGCGCCGGTGTCACGGGCCAGGGCGATCAGCTCGCCGAGCCCCGCGGGCGCATCGGCCTCGTATCCGCGCACGTGCGCGACGAGCGGCAGCCCGGTGTCGGCACCGATCTCGGCGTAACGCCGCAGCTCGGCAGGGTCGGCGAACCCGCCGGGCACATACTCCAAGCCGAGAGAGATGCCGGTCGCGCCCTCGCTGATCGCCGCGCGAGTGATCTCTTCGCTCTCGTCGAGCTGGCGGGCGGTGAGCGGGGCGGCCGAGAATCCGCTGATCGCCGTGCGCACCGTGCCGGCGGGCACGAGCAGGGTGCTCGTCAGGCGCGACGCCCGCGCGAAGTGCGCCAGCATGCGCCCCGCACTCATGCCGTGCGGGTGTTCTGCGGGCAGCGGACCGTTGACGGCGGCGAAATAGCGTTCGTTCAGCGGTGCGGTCTGCGGCGTCGTTGGTGCGAACGAGACACCGTCCTGGCCGAGCACCACACCGGTCAGGCCCTGACGCAGCAGGGCGAGCTCGCGGTCGTCCCGTCCGAGGGCGCCCTCGCCGTGACTGTGCGCGTCGATGAAGCCCGGCATCAGCACACGACCGGCGGCGTCGATCACCGCCGTGCCCTCCGGGAGGTCGTTGGCGCCGGCAGGAAGAACGTCGGCCACGCGCCCGTCGGCGATGAGCACGGTTCCGCGGTCGAGGTCCGCCGTTCCGGCGGTCGGGAAGCGCGCATCCCGGATGGCGAGCGGTCGCTGTGCCGACCCGGTCATGCTCAACCCCTTTTGTTAGCGACGTGTACTTACAGTGTCTCACGTCGCCCGGGGCGTCAGATCGCCAGCATCCGCTCGATCACTGTCGCGACGCCGTGCTCGTCATTGGTGACCGAGACCTCGTCGGCCGCCGCGCGCACCACGTCGACAGCGTTGGCGACGGCGACGCCGTGCCCCGCCCACCGCAGCATTTCGAGATCGTTCAACGCATCGCCGAACGCGAGCACGTCATGCTGCTGCACGCCGAGGTGCGCGCACAAGCGGGCGAGGCCGGTCGCCTTGGTCACTCCCTGCGCCATCACCTCGACGAACGGCGCACCCGACAGTGTCGCCTCGAAGCCGGTCATCCCGAGCGCCGTGAGTGCCTCGAACAGCGCACTCGGGGCGAGCTCGGGATGCCGGATCACGAGCTTCAGGCTGGGTGCGGCCAACACCTGGTCGAGGTCGACTCCGCCCATCGTGCGCGGGTCACGCTTGTGATCCGAGAGCGCGGCGACCTCGGCGTAGCCGTGCTGGGCGATGAACGACTCCCCGCCCTCGCGCACACTGGCGAACAGCAGATCGGGGATCGTCTCCCGCAGCGCATCGGCGAGCGTGCGGATCGTCTCGGACGGCAGCTCCTCGGCGAACAGCATCCGCCCCGTCGTCAGGTGCACGCCGAACGCCCCGTTGCCGCACAGCGCCCACTCCTCGAAGCCGGCGTCGCCGGCGAGAGCGCGCAGTCCGATCGGCTGGCGCGCCGTGACCGGCACGACGTGGATGCCCCTGTCTCGGGCCGCATCCAGCGCGCGGCGTGTGCGCGGGCTGACCGATGAATCGGAATCGAGCAGGGTGCCGTCGAGATCGGTGGCGATCAGCCGGGGCATCGTCATCGTCAGGCGAAGATCATCGGCAGGTCGTCGTCGTCCTCGTCGCCCCGGTCGATGTCGACCACCACCGGGACGTGGTCGCTGGGCTGCTCGCCCTTGCGCTCATCGCGATGGATCGACGCGCCGGTCACCGCCTCGGCGAACGTGCGCGACCCGAGCACGAAGTCGATGCGGATGCCCTCATTGCGGGGGAACTTCAGCCGCTGGTAGTCCCAGTACGTGAAGCCCTCGGGGATCAACGGCCGCACCACATCGGTGACACCGGCCTTCTCAAGCGCGAAGAACGCCTCGCGCTCTGCGGGCGAGACGTGGGTCGAGACGCCCTCGACGATCGACGGGTCACCGTTGTCGTGGTCGAACGGAATGATGTTGAAGTCGCCCACCAGCGCGAGCGGCAGGTCGGGGTTGGCGGCCAACTCGGCGGCCGTCGCGGTACGCAGCGCCTCGAGCCAGTGCAGCTTGTACGTGTAGTGCTCATCGCCCAGCGCTCGACCGTTCGGCACGTACAGGCTCCAGACGCGCACACCGTCGACCATGACCCCGAGCGCGCGGGCCTCCAGCGGCGCGTCCGGCCCCTCGTGCCCCTTCGCGAAGCCGGGCTGGCCGGCGAACGAGGTGCGCACATCGGTGATCGGAAGGCGGCTGGCGATGGCCACGCCGTTCCACTGGTTCAGGCCGTGCGCCTCGACGTGGTACCCGGCGGCCTCGAACGGCTCGTAGGGGAACTGCTCGGGCTTGCACTTGATCTCTTGGAAGGCGAGCACGTCGATGTCTTCGCGCACCGCGAAGTCGACGGCGCGCGAGACGCGCGTGCGGATCGAGTTGATGTTCCAGGTGGCCAGACGCATGCATCCAGCCTATTCGGGCCCGCCGACACCCTGCTCCGCCCGGCGGCCGCGGGCAGTGCCGATTCCAGTTGTGCGCCCAGAGCGCCACGACGGCGTCGGCTAGGTGTAGTTCCTCGGGAGGTTGTGAACGCGTGACATAGAGAAGACCTCCGGCAAGGATGTGGGTTACCACACTCGCATC